>DASTVV010000151.1:0-57371 GCA_035758925.1 Gemmatimonadaceae bacterium | reverse complement strand
AGCGGCGCAGCAGGCGATAGTTGATCGAGCGATCGAAATAGGTGTGGAACGTGCCGACGACGGGCACGTCCGCCTCTTCGATGGCGAGCATCGGAAGGACAGGGCTCAGCGGCGAATGCACGTGGACGATGTCGTAACGGCCGTCGCGCAACACCTGTCGCATGTCACGCCGCAACGTGCGCCCCACGGTAATGCGCGCCTGTGACCCGTTGAAGTACACGGGGACGCTGCGGCCGAGCCGGATGACGTTCGCGCGCGTTTCCGCACCGGGCAGGTGCGACGTGATGATGTCCACCTCGTGGCCAAGGCGGCGCGCTTCGCGCGCGAAGAAGTGCACGTGTTCGCAGACGCCGCCGAGGTGCGGATAGTAGTACTCGGTGACGACGCCGATGCGAAGCGGGCGGGAGATGGTCACGGTGGTTTCGTTCAGGAACGCGGAGCGGTCCGGTCCGCTGATTTGAGCGCGGCGTGCGCCGCGGCGAGCCGTGCAATGGGCACGCGGAAGGGTGAGCACGACACGTAGTTCATGCCGATCGTGTGGCAGAAGCGGACGGAGCGCGGCTCGCCGCCGTGTTCGCCGCAAATGCCGACTTTCAGCGCTTCCCGGACCCGTCGACCCGACGTGATGGCGAACTCGATCAACTTGCCGACTCCTTCTTCATCCAGTACTTGAAATGGATCGTCGGGAAGTATGCCACGTTCCACGTAGTTGGGCAGAAAGCGACCCGCGTCGTCGCGGCTCAGCCCGAACGTGGTCTGGGTGAGGTCGTTGGTTCCGAACGAGAAGAAGTCGGCAGTTTCCGCGATGCGGTCCGCCGTCAGGGCCGCGCGAGGCAGCTCGATCATCGTGCCGACGGTATACGGGATGTACTCGCCCATGCCGCCCAGCACCTGGCGCCGCACGCGGTCGACGATCTCGCGCTGGTTGTCGAACTCCTTCTTCGTGCTCACCAGTGGGATCATGATCTCGGGTTGTACATCGACGCCGCGACGCTTGGCACGGACGGCCGCCTCGAAGATCGCGCGGGCCTGCATCTCGGTGATCTCCGGGTAAGTGATCCCGAGCCGGCACCCGCGATGTCCGAGCATCGGGTTGGCCTCGCGCAGCGATTCGACGATCTGGGCAAGCGCCACACGCGACAGTCCGAGCTCGCGCGCCAGGAGCTTGCTCTCCTCGCCACCGTGAGGCAGGAATTCATGCAGCGGCGGATCCAGCAGCCGGATGGTGACCGGAAACCCCGACATCGCCTCGAAAATGCCGTCGAAGTCGTCCCGCTGGAGCGGCAGCAGCTTCTGCAGCGCGCGGCGTCTGCCGGCCTCGTCACGGGCCACGATCATCTCGCGCATCGCATGAATCCGATCGCCCTCGAAGAACATGTGCTCCGTGCGGCACAGGCCGATGCCCTCGGCGCCGAACCCCCGAGCGATGCGGGCATCGTGCGGGGTATCCGCGTTGGCTCGGACATTGAGCGCGCGAGCCTCATCGGCCCAGCCCAGCAGCTTGGCAAAGGCCTGATAGCTCGGCGCATCCTGGGCGCGCCGCATGCCGCGAACCACGGCAACGACTTCGCTCGGCGTGGTCGGCAGGTCGCCGAGGAAGATCCGCCCGGTGGCTCCGTCGCACGTGATCCAATCGCCTTCCCGCACCACGTGATCGTTCACCCGGAACTGCCGGCCCAGCAGATCGACCTTGATGTCATGACAGCCGACGATGGCGCACTTGCCCATTCCGCGCGCCACGACCGCGGCGTGGCTGGTCATGCCGCCGCGCGCGGTGAGCACCGCCCGCGCCGCCACGATGCCGTGAAAGTCCTCGGGCGTGGTCTCGTCCCGCACGAGGATGACGTTCTCACCGCGCGCATAGCGCTGCTCCGCGACATCCGGGTCGAACACCGCGATGCCGCTCGCGGCCCCGGGGCTGGCGGGCAGGCCGACGCAGAGCGGAGTCGCACGCGCGCCCGCGTCGATGACCGGGTGCAGCAGTTGGTCGAGCTGCTCGGGCTGCACTCGCGTCACCGCCGTCGGCGCGTCGATGAGACCTTCCGATTCCATGTCCGTGGCGATGCGAACCGCTGCCGCAGCGGTGCGTTTCCCCGTCCGCGTCTGCAGCAGAAACAGCTTCCCACGCTCGACGGTGAACTCGATGTCCTGCATTTCGCGGAAATGCGTCTCGAGACGTGCCTGTGTCGCCAGAAGCTCCTTGTACGACGCCGGCAGCCGGTTTGCCATCTCTTCGATGCTGAGCGGGGTGCGAATGCCGGCGACGACGTCCTCGCCTTGCGCGTTGACCAGGAACTCGCCGTAAAATACGCGCTCACCGGTGGACGGGTTTCTCGAAAAAGCGACGCCCGTTCCGGAATCGTCGCCCATGTTGCCGAACACCATTGCGACGACGTTGACTGCGGTTCCCATGTCGTCCGGAATCCGGTTGTGCCGGCGGTAGTCCACGGCCTTCTTGAGCGTCCACGACCGCCACACGGCCTGGATGGCGCCCCAAAGCTGCTCCAGCGGGTCGGACGGGAAGGGACTTCCCGTCGCCGATCGCACCAGTGCCTTGTACTCCTCGGTGAGGTTCCTGAGCTGGTCCTCGCCGAGCTCCGCATCGTTCTTCGCCCCGGCGGTGAGCCGTTTGGCGGCGAGCAGATGTTCGAAGTCCGCGAAAGGAATGCCGAGCACCACATCGCCATACATCTGGATGAACCGCCGGTACGAGTCGTACGCAAACCGCGGGTTGCCGCTCTGCTGCGACAATCCTTGCACCGTGACGTCGTTGAGGCCGAGATTGAGAATGGTCTCCATCATGCCCGGCATCGAGACGGGTGCCCCGGATCGGACGGATACCAGGAGCGGATTCACCGCGTCACCGAAGGAGCGGCCCGTGACGCGCTGGAGGCGGTCGAGATGCGTCTCGACCTCACGCGCCAGCGCCTCGCCGTACGTCCCGTCGCGGAGAAAGCCGACGCAGACGTCGCACGCGATGGTGAACCCTGGCGGGACCGGCACGCCGAGGTTGGTCATCTCGGCCAGGTTGGCGCCCTTGCCGCCGAGCACGTGCTTCATGTCGCGAGTGCCCTCTGCGGCTCCCGCGCCAAAGAAGAAGACCGCCTTGCCCGCGCTGGGCGTCAGCGCGTCAGCACCCGCAGCCAAAGCGGAGCTTGTCGGGGTCTGTTGGTGGCGGGGTGGGGTAGTCACCGGAGAAGCATGCGTGGCAAAACCCGTTCGGGCCGTCCGGGACCGATTGCAGCATCCCTTCGAGCGAGAGATAGCCGAGACTGTCGACTCCAAGATGCTCGCGAATGCCGGCGAGGTCGAGATTGGCCGCGATGAGCTCCTCGCGCGTGGGGGTATCGATGCCGTAGTAGCACGGACCCGTAATTGGTGGGGAGCTGACCCTCATGTGAACTTCGCGCGCGCCCGCCGCACGGACGAGCGACACCAGTCCGCGCGTGGTGGTGCCGCGAACGATCGAATCGTCCACCATCACGACGCTCTTGCCGTTGAGGACCTCGCGCACCGCGTTGTACTTCACTTTCACCTTGGCGTCGCGGTCCCGCTGCGTGGGCTGGATGAACGTCCGGCCGACGTAGTGGTTGCGAATGAGCGCGAACTCGTACGGCAGCCCGCTCTCTTCCGCGAACCCGAGGGCCGCGGAGTTCGAGGAATCCGGAACCGCAAACACGAGGTCGGCGCCAACCGCGGGATGTTCCTTGGCCAGGCGTCGACCCAGCGCCCGTCGGGCACGGTCTACCGAGCCGTCGGCGAACACCCTGCTGTCCGGCCGCGCGAAGTAGACGTACTCGAACACGCATCGTGTGAGTGGCTTTGGGGGCAGCGGGAACGACGACCGGACACCAGCGCGGTCGACGGCAACCACCTCGCCAGGCTTGACCTCGCGGTCATACTTGGCGCCGACGATGTCCAGGGCGCAGGTCTCGGATGCGAAGACCACCGACCCATTCAGGCGACCCATCACGAGTGGACGCCAGCCGCGCGGGTCACGGGCCGCGATGAGCGTGTCACCGATGCCGATGATGAGACTGTACGCGCCTTCGACGCCCGCGAGCGCCTCCGCAACGCGGCCATCTGGCGTGGGCGCCGTCGATTTCGCGAGACGATGCACCAGGACCTCGGAATCCATCGTGGATGAGAAAATCGATCCGGTGGACTCGAGCTCCTGACGCAGCTCTCCCGCGTTGGTGAGGTTGCCGTTGTGCGCCAGCGCGATGTAGCCGCCACGAGTGCGCACGAACACGGGTTGGGCATTCTCGATGGTCGACGAGCCCGCGGTGCTGTAGCGCGTGTGGCCCACCGCCATCGGGCCGTGGAAGGCCTCGAGCTCGGACGCCATCGTTTGCGACATCGTGCCCATCGACCGGACCACTCGAGCCCCACCCTCGTCGTCGAAGACGGCGACGCCGGCGGATTCCTGGCCGCGATGCTGAAGTGAATACAGGCCCAGCTGCGCGAGGTGCGCCGCGTCGCCATGGCCGTGAACGCCGAAGATGCCACACATGTCAGGCGGGGGTTGCAGCGGTGAAAGCGACTTCGACGGCGGCGGCGCTCCGGGACATCCGTCGCGGAATGGCTTCGTGATACGCGTCGGCCAGAGCCTGCACGGGTGCTTCGATCATCTGTTCGGCCACGCGGACCCGCAGCGGCGTCCCCAGACCGCGAACCCAACCGATGCTCTGCGCGGGCACGCCATGCTTGCGTGCGGCTGCGAGAACGACATTGGGCGCCGGTGTCGAGACGACCACGCGACCCTGCGCCTCGCCGAAGAGCAGCGCCCGCAGCGGGAGCGCCGACCAGTCGCTGAGATCCACGTCGGCGCCCAGTAATCGCGCACGATTCTGGATGCAGCACTCGGCCAGTGCGACGGCCAGGCCGCCGTCACTGCAATCGTGCGCGCTGCGAACCGCACCGTCCCCGATAGCCTCGAGCAGCGCCTCGATGAGGTCGCGCTCGCGCTGCAGATCACACGCGGGTGGCGCGCCCGCCACCACGTCGTGAATCACGTGCAGATACTCGGAGCCACCAAGCTCGTTCGTCGGTTCGCCCAGCAACACGATCTCATCGCCTTCCTTCTCGAATGCGGAGCGCGTCACGTGGTCGACAGACTCGATGACGCCGACCATACCAATGACGGGCGTCGGGAAGACGGCACCGCCGGGATGCTCGTTGTACAGGGAGACGTTCCCGCCGGTGACCGGAGTGCCCAGCGCCTCGCAGGCTTCCGCGATCCCCGCCACGGCCTCGCGAAGCTGATGGTACACTTCCGGCTTTCGCGGGTTGCCGAAGTTGAGGTTGTTGGTGATGGCACGCGGACGACCCCCGGTGCAGGCGACGTTGCGTGCGGCCTCGGCGACGGCGATGCGAGCGCCGACGCGCGGGTCGAGGTAGCAGTATCGCCCGTTGCAGTCCGTCTTCAGCGCGAGCGCCCTGGACGTGCCCCGGATGCGCATCGCCGCCGCGTCGCCGCCGGGGCCGATCACGGTATTGGTGCGAACGGTCGAGTCGTATTGCCGATAGACCCAGGCCTTGCTTGCGATGGTCGGCGACGCGAGCAGGCGCTCCAGCGTCCAGCGTGGATCGCTCTCCGCGGGCAGTTCCGGAATCCTGGCGACATCGCGTGAGCGAAGGGACTGGATCTCGGGGGATTCCTGTGCGGGCGGCGTATAGGTCGGACAGTCCGTCACCAGCCGAATTCCGGGGAACTCCGCGACCACACGATCGCCCTCGGTCACACGGTACACCGGCTCCGCGATCACTTCGCCGATCACCGCCGTCGTGAGATCCCACTTGTGGAGGATGCGGTGCACCTCCTCCTCACGGCCGCGTTTGGCGACGACGAGCATCCGCTCCTGCGACTCGCTCAGCAGGATCTCGTACGGCGTCATGTTGGGCTCGCGCGTCGGCATCTTCGTGGTGTCGATGGTCACGCCGACGTCCCCGCGGGCAGCCATCTCAGCGGAGGACGACACCAGGCCGGCGGCGCCCATGTCCTGAATGGCGACGATGGCGCCGCTGCGAATCAGCTCGAGGCTGGCCTCCAGCAGCAACTTCTCGGTGAAGGGGTCTCCGACCTGCACCTGCGGCCGCTTCGCCTCGCTCTCCTCGGAGAGATCGGCGGAGGCGAACGACGCGCCGTGGATGCCGTCCCGGCCCGTGCGAGCGCCCACCGCAATGATGGGATTGCCCACGCCCTGCGCTACCGCCCGCATCAGCTCGTGCTCGTGCATGATGCCGACACACATCGCGTTGACGATCGGATTGCCCTCGTACGACTCGTCGAAGATCACTTCGCCGCCCACCGTGGGAATTCCCACGCAATTCCCGTAGTCGCCGATTCCTTTCACGACACCAGCGAACAGGTACCGGGCGCGCGGAGAATCGAGCGAGCCGAAGCGCAGCGAGTCCAGCAATGCGACGGGCCGCGCGCCCATCGTGAACACGTCACGCAGAATGCCGCCGACACCGGTGGCCGCGCCCTGGTACGGCTCAACGGCAGACGGGTGGTTGTGTGATTCGATCTTGAACGCGACGGCCATTCCGTCGCCGATCGCAATCACGCCGGCGTTTTCGCCAGGTCCCTGAAGCACCCAGGGCGCCTTCGTGGGCAGCGTCCTGAGCAGCGGGCGCGAATGCTTGTAAGCGCAGTGTTCGCTCCACAGCGCGCTGACGATCCCGAGCTCGGTGAACGTGGGCATTCGGCCGAGCATCTCGTTCACACGGCGCCACTCCTCGTCGGTCAGGCCGTGCTCGGCAACGATCGCCGGACTGATGACCGGATCACCGGGACGCGGAACAACGTTCATTTGCGCGACGACGAGCGGCCGGGGAACAGGTCGAGGATGCCCTTGAACAGGTTCTGTCCGCCCGCCTTATGCACCTTCTGCATCAGCTCCATTTCGCCGGCATCGAGCCACATGCCGCCGCATTCCGGGCAGACGTCGACCTTCGCGGGACCGTGGGATTCTTCCTTGAGATCCGCGCCGTCCTTGGGACACTTCATGTAGTGCGCCTTCCTCTCCTGCGCGCTTCGTTCGCGATCGAGCCTGGACCGCATTTCCTTGATCAACTCGGCGTCCTGCCGCGCGAAGTACTCGTCTTCGTTGCGGCTGGGCTGTTCCGACGCGTGTCTCTGAGTCATATGCAAGTCAGTTAAGGTTTCTTCGTTGTCAGGCGGCGACCCGCGCCAGCATCGATTCGAACACGCCGATGCCGTCGGTGGACCCCAGCAGCGCATCCATCGCGCGCTCGGGGTGGGGCATCATCCCCATGACGTTGCCCGACGCGTTCACGATCCCCGCAATGGCGCGCATGGCGCCGTTGGGACTCCAGTACTCATCCGCGTCGCCGTCACCATGGATGTAGCGAAAGACCACCTGTCCTTCGCCTTCGAGCCGGTCGAGCGTCTCCTCGTCCGCCGCATAGCGTCCATCGCCATGCGCGACAGGCATGGTCAGCAGCTGGCCCTTCTCATAGCGGTTGCTGAACAAGGTGTCGGCATTCTCGACGCGCAGCCGGACCGGCTCGCTGACGAACTTGAGGCTCTCATTGCGAAGCAACGCCCCTGGCAGCAGGCCCGCTTCGCACGCGACCTGAAATCCGTTGCACACGGCGAGCACCGGTCCGCCGCGCCTGGCATGCGCGGCCACTTCGGTCATGATCGGACTGAACCGCGCGATGGCGCCCGGCCGAAGGTAGTCACCATAGCTGAAGCCGCCGGGAAGGATGATCACGTCGCACCCGGCGAGATCGTGATCCTTGTGCCACAGGTAGGTGGCTTCCTCGCGCAGCACGTCCACGACGGCGCGAAACGCATCGTAGTCGCAGTTGGAGCCGGGGAAGGTGACGACGCCGAATTTCATGAGGCCCTGACTCCCGCGATCTCGAAGTCCTCGGTCACCGGGTTGGCCAGCAGACGCTCACACATCGCTCTCGCGTCTTTCTCCGCGTCGGATTGGCTGCTCGCGTTGATGTCGAGCACCACATGGCGGCCGACGTGCACGTCCTCGACGCCCTTGAATCCCAGGGTGTGCAGCGCATCCGCCACGGCCTTCCCCTGTGGATCGAGCAGCCCTCTGCGCGGCACGATGTGCAGTGCGACTTTGAAACGACTCATGATGGTGATTTCGGTGGCGAAGGGTTCGCTGACTGTGATTGGCCGCCCGCGGATGGCGTGGGCCGCTTGAAGTCTCTTTCCGAACGCTCCTGACGTTCGAAACGGTCGCGTCCATCCTGGCGTTCGAAGCTTCCGCTGCCGCCCCCACCCCCGCCTTTGCTGCGGCGGCGGCGACGACGACGGCGATGTCCGGCCTCTTCCGCGACTTCGTCCATCTCGAGATCGTCCGCGCGGCGACCGCCGGGGACCCACCCGACGCCGGTCGCCTGTCGTCGCTCGATGAGACCCAGAAACACGGCCCGAAAGAGTCCGAACGTCACATACAGCATCGCGAGCGGGAAGAAGTATTCCAACTTCCCGAACACGAGCATCGCGACGCCGATCAACAGGAAGCCGAGCGCGAACAAGTTGCGCGCCGTGCGGAAGCCGACGGCCGGGATCACCGGGTACGGCACGTTGCTGATCATCAGGAAGCTGAGCAGTGCCATCACCATCCGCAGCATCTGGTGCCAGGGCCAGTTCGCAATGTTCGTTTCCGCATACAGCGGCGACTGGCTGAACCAGTAGTACGTGGCGAGCGTGATGCCGGCCGCGGGGCTGGGCAGGCCCTGAAAATACGTCTTCGCCGTCCCGGCCTGCTCGACGTTGAAGCGGGCGAGACGGAGGACGGCGCACGCGGTGAAGAGGAAGCCCCAGAACCAGTCCCAGCCTTCGCGGTTGAGGACCGCGAAGTACATGATCATCGCCGGCGCCAGCCCGAACGTGATGGCGTCGACGAGGGAGTCCAGCTCTTCGCCGAACCGGCCGCCGGTATTGGTCGCGCGCGCGACACGACCGTCGAACGCGTCGGCAATGCCGCCGAAGATGACGTACCAGCCGGCGCGCATGTAGTCGCCACGCGACGCGGTCACGATCGCGAATACGCCGAAAAACAGGTTCGCCAGCGTCAGGCCGCTAGGAAACAGGACGACCACGCGCCGCACGTCCGGCGCCTTGATCGGCGGCCTCACTGCGACGGAAGCTCTGCGAGCACGGTCACCCCCGCAAAGGTAGTCTGTCCATCCTGGACCAGAGTTCTCGATTCGACAGGCACGAACACGTCGACGCGCGATCCGAACCGGATCATGCCCAAGCGTTCGCCCTGAACGACCTTGTCACCGACCTTGGGGTAGGTCACGATGCGCCGCGCGATGAGCCCCGCAATCTGTCGGACGAGCACACGCCGCCCATTCTCGGCATTGATCCCGACCGACGACTGTTCGTTCTCCAGGCTGGCCTTGTCGGCCGCCGCGTTGATGAACTTGCCCTTGTTGTAGTGCAGGTACGCGACCGTCCCGCTGACGGGATATCGGTTGACGTGCACGTCGAACACGTTCATGAAGATCGAGATGCGCCGCGCGCGTCCCTGCATGAACGCCGGCTCGTCGACATCCGCGATCTGAACGATCTTGCCGTCCGCCGGCGCGATGACGAGCTGGCGGCCGCGCTCGCCCAGGCGCTCCGGGTCGCGGAAGAAGTACGCGACCCAGATGGCGAGCAGCGTGAGCACGAACGCCAGCAGCCACAGCGGCCATGACCGCCGGTTCAGCGCCAGCGCGTACCCGCCAGCCGCGATCAGCGCGGCGATGATGATGAAGGCGATGCCTTCGCGTGCAAAGTTCACGTGCCGACGATCTCCGAGAGTGGCTGTCCTGTGATGCGCCGGAAGGCGTCGAGGTAGCGGGCGCTGGTGGCGTCCACGACTTCAGGCGGCAGCGGTGGCGGAGGAGCGTCGCCGTTCCAGCGGCCCGCGCGACGCTCCCCGTCCAGATAGTCCCGCAGCGGTTGCTTGTCGAAGCTGGGCTGCGGGCGTCCCGGCTGGTAACGATCCGCCGGCCAGAACCGCGAGCTGTCCGGCGTGAGTACCTCGTCGATCAGCGTCACGCGGCCGTCCCCGTCGCGGCCGAACTCGAACTTGGTGTCGGCGACGATGATGCCGCGAGCGCGAGCGCTCTCGCTGCCCAACGAGTACACGTGCAGGCTCAATCGCTCGAGCTCATGGGCCACCGGCGCGCCAAGGATGTCCGCCATCCTGGCGCGCGTGATGTTCTCGTCATGCCCCTGCTCGGCCTTGGTGGCCGGACTGAAGACGGGCGCGGCAAAGCGGCTGCTTTCCTGGAGCCCGGCGGGAAGTCGCTCACCCGCGAGGGTGCCCAGGTCCTTGTACTCCTTCCACGCCGAGCCCGAGATGTATCCGCGTACCACGCATTCCACGGGAAACACGTCGGTACGGCGACACAGCATCGCGCGGCCCGCGAGCTCGGCACGGTACGGCTCGAGCGAAGGCACTTCCGCGATGATGGCGTCGATGTCGCTGGCCAACATGTGATGACGTACGTCCGCTTCGAAGCGGCGAAGCCACCAGGCCGTGATCTGCGTGAGCACCGCGCCCTTGTGGGGAACCGGCTCGGTCATGACCACGTCGAACGCGCTCACGCGATCGGTGGCCACGATGAGCAGGCGCTCGGGATCAACGGCGTATACTTCGCGCACCTTGCCCCGGCGGACGTGGCGCAACGGAAGGGCAGGCAGAGCGGAAACGGCGGACACCATCACACCCGCACCTCCTCGGCATCGACGACTTCCACACCTTCGAGCAGGGGACCCACGACTTCGTGAAGAAACTCATCCACCTGCTGCGGCGCACGGCCAACGAATGCCGCGGGGTCGAGCGCCGACTGCATCTCGCGAATCGACACCTTCCACTCAGGATCCTCGTCCAGGCGGTCGAGCAGGTCGTTTCGAGGCGCGCCTTCCTTCATGGCGCGCGCCGCTTCGACGCTGTGCTTGCGGATCTGCTCGTGCGCCACCTGACGATCGCCGCCAGCGCGCACGGCGCGCATCAGCAGCTGCTCGGTGGCCATGAACGGCAGCTCGTCTTCCAGGCGGCGCCGAATTCGCGCCGGATGCACGTCCAGGCCGGAGACGACGTTCTCCATCAGCACGAGAATCGCATCCGTGGCAAGGAAGGCCTCCGGAATGGTCAGTCGGCGGTTGGCGCTGTCGTCCAGCGTCCGCTCCAGGAACTGCACCGCGTGCGTTTCGTTCGCGTTGCCCTCGAGATTGAGCACGAACCTCGCCAGCGACGCGATACGCTCACACCGCATCGGGTTGCGCTTGTACGCCATGGCGGATGACCCCACCTGCGAAGACTCGAACGGCTCCTCGATCTCGCCGAACGCCTGCAGCACACGCAGGTCGCCGCTGAACTTCGCCGCGCTGGCCGCGAGGCCCGATACGACGTCGAGCACCTGCGCATCCAGCTTGCGCGTGTACGTCTGGCCCGAGACCGGAATCGCGGCGCCAAATCCGATTGCCGCGCAGACCTTTCGCTCCAGCTCGCGCACCTTCTCGTGATCGCCGTCGAAGAGCTCGAGGAAGCTCGCCTGAGTGCCCGTCGTCCCCTTCACACCACGGGCGGGAAGGGTAGCGACGCGGTGATCCAGCTCCCGCACGTCCAGGACGAGGTCCTGCATCCACAGGGTGGCACGCTTGCCGACGGTGGTGGGCTGCGCCGGCTGCAAGTGAGTGGACCCCAGCGTCGGCTCGTCCCGCCAGCGCTTTGCGAACGTCGCCAGCGCGCGAAGGACCCGCACCGCCTTGCCGCGCAGGAGCTCCAGACCTCGACGCATGAGAATGAGGTCCGCGTTGTCCGTCACGAAGGCGCTGGTGGCGCCGAGGTGAATGAACGGCTTGGCGGCCGGCGCCAGATCCCCGAATGCGTGGATGTGGGCCATGACGTCGTGGCGAAAGCGACGTTCGTACGCAGCCACGGCGTCGAAGTCGATCTCGTCCAGATGCTCGCGCATCTGTTGAATCGCCGTCTCGGGGATCGGCAACCCCAGCTCGCGTTCCGCTTCGGCGAGTGCGAGCCACAGCCGACGCCACTGACCGTAGCGCTTCCGTGGAGACCAGAGCTCGAGCATCGCGCGCGAAGCGTAGCGTTCCGCCAGCGGCGACGAGTACCGGTCGTGATCGTTCATCGAATCATGAAGTCCGAGATGTACACGTTCCCGCCGCGCTCGACGTACATGCGAATGGCGCCCCGGCCCGCATAGTAGTCGAGGGCTTTCGCGACGTCCTGGGCCGTCTTGATCTCGGACCGATTGATCTGGACGATGACGTCGCCCGTCTGGACGCCCAGCTCCTCCGCGACGTTCGGACCGACCTGCACGATGAGGGCTCCAGCCTGGCTGCGGATGCCGCGCTCGGCCCGGATCGCTGGTGTCACGGTGACCAGCTCGAGCTCCTTGAGCACCTGCACCTTTGGCGCCGTCGCTTCGGGCAAGTCCTGTACGGTGACGCCGACATCGAATTCGCGCGATCCACGTCGCACGCGCAGCGGCACACTGTCGCCCACGCGTACGTCCAGCAGCTCGGCCTCCCAATCGAATGGATTCCGGATCGTGCGCTGGCCGGCGCGGAGGATGACGTCGCCCGGCTTGAGCCCTGCGCGGTCGGCGGGCGACCCCGGTGTGATCGACGCGATGATGGCGCCAGTAGCGATCACCTCGCGCACATTGTCGCTGCTGGGATATCGCATGCGCACGCCGATCCACGGGCGTCGGATCGCGCGGTGCGCAACGAGGTCTTCAACCACGCGGCGAACACGATTGATGGGAATCGCGAAGCCGATCCCGACGGAGCCGCCGCTCGGCGAATAGATGGAGCTGTTCACGCCGATCACTTCACCGTCGGCGTTCACCAGGGGACCGCCGGAATTGCCCGGGTTGATCGATGCGTCGGTCTGAATCATGTCCAGATAGGCGCCAGGACCTTCGGCCCGCGCCAGCAGGTTGCGGCCGACGCCACTGATCACTCCCGCCGTGACCGTCGGCTCGGAATTGCCGAGCACGAACCCGTAGGGATTGCCGATAGCGATCGCCCACTCGCCGATGACCACCGACGCAGAGTTACCGAGAGTCGCCACCGGCAGGTCCTTCGCGTTGATCTTCAGGACGGCGATGTCGTTGGTCTCGTCCGTACCGAGCACCTGGGCAGGAGACACCGTGCCGTCCCGCTGCATGACACTCACCTTGGACGCATTGGCCACGACATGCGCGTTCGTGACGATCACGCCATTGGGGTTGACGATGAACCCCGTGCCAAGGCCGGGCACGATGCGCGACTGCGATTGCCCGCCTCCGAAGAACCAGTCGTAGAACGGATCGGTCTGAACGCGCTCGCGTGCCTCGGTCTGCACCGTGACCACAGCGGGCGCTACGCGCTCCACTGCGCGAGTGATCGCGGTGCGCCGGCTTTCCGACAACGACGCGGTTTGTCCGCTGGCCGAGTCGCGGAAGAGCGGTTCGCGGGTACGAGCCTCCTTGCAGCCGATGAGCAGAAGGGCACCACACGCGAACAGTCGGCGCATCGTCATGATGGCGACACGTAGAGATGCGCCGGGTATCGCACGGCATCGAGGAACAAGGCGTTGGCTGGCGCTGGCGCCGATACCTCCTGGTTGTCGCCGGCCCCGAGCAACGCCGGGACGTCGCTCGCCGGACGTCGGCCGGACGCGATGTCCAGCATCGTCCCCACGAGGAAGCGCACCATGTGATGCAGGAAACGGTCGGCTTCGATCTCGAACACCAGGCCCCCGGGCCGGTCCTCCCAACGGGCAATGCGAACGTCGCAGAGATGCTCGTCGGTTTCGGGCGCGGTGCCTTTCACCGCGAACGCGCGGAACGAATGCCGGCCGATGAACGCTTCGGCCGCGGCACCAAGCGAGCCGCGGTCGATCGAGAATTGAAAGGGATACTCGGTCCGCCGGCGAAACGGCGAGTGCGCGGCGTCATCCGTGCCCACGTAATAAGTGTAGCGGCGCGCGGTGGCGCTGAAGCGTGCGTGGAATTCCGGTCGCATCTCGTGAGCGGTTGCGACCCAGACATCGTCAGGCAGAATCGCGTTCAACGCGCGCCGAAGCGCATCTGGGGTCCACTTCGCCGGAACGCGAACCCCGACGGCCTGTCCACGCGCGTGTACGCCTGCGTCAGTGCGACCCGAGCCAACGGCAGCCGTTGGCTGGCCGCACAACCGCTCGAGCGCCTGTTCGACTACTCCCTGGACGGTGCGCTGCTCGGGTTGTCTTTGCCATCCACTGAATCCCGAGCCGTCATAGTGCAGAACGATCTGCACGGTGCGCTCCGCCATTGCCGGAAAACTACCGGAGCCGGGGGTGAAGTCAAGAAAACTGCGCGTCCAACCGATTGACATTGCACGACGTACGGGCTTTCATTGACACGCCCGCTCACCCCTGTTTTTCGCGGCGCTCTTCCCGGTCTTTCCATGCCCCCGCGCACGCTCGCCTCGCTCGCACAGTCGCTCAGCGTCGCCACGGATGTGGAGGCCGCGCTACTCGCGCTGGCCGAATCTCTCGCCGAGCTGGATCGGTTCGCCCAGCTGGCCTGGGTCCGTTTCGACGCGCGCCGATCGCTGATGCGCGAGCGGATTCTCGTCTCCGCGCGCGGCGTCGAGACCACGAACCTCGATACGACGCTCGATCACCTGCCCAATCGCGAGCGGGTCGCAATTACGGCGGGTGGCCAGTTCGTCGACTTCGGGGACACGTCTGACGAATACGCGCGGCTCTTCGTGCTCACGAGACCGGACGAAGGCGGTATTCTCACGGTGCGCGGGCTGCGCTTCGACGGCGTGCTCTCGTCGCTGCTGGTGCTGTACGAACCGAGAAAGATCTTCGGTACGCGAACCGCGGAGCGCTTCGCGCCTGCGGCCGCGCTGTTCGACCTCTCGCACGCGCGTTTTCTCGAGCACGAGGCGCGCGAGGAGGCGGTGAAGGCGCTCGAGGACTTCACGCAACGGCTGCACGGAGAGTACGAGAAGAAGCTCGCCGCGCTCGAGGAAAAACTGATCGCGGCAACGGGAGAATTCCCGGCCGGCCTGGAGCCGTCGCGCGTCGTGCAAATGGAACGCGACCTGGCCAACGCACTCGAAGACGCACGCCGCACGAAGAAGCGCGCCGACGCCGTCGAGGCGACGGTGGCCAGTGCGGTGGAACAGCTCGAGAACGCGCACATCGAGCTGCATCGGCGCGCCGAGCAGCTGCGTCAGCGCACCCGCACCCTCTATCTCATCGATCGGGTGTTGACGCTGGACAACACGACCGATGATCCGCGTCAGCTCGCGGACGGGTTGCTCGCGCTGGTGGGCGACGACATGCAGTCGCAGCGCTGCTCGCTCCTGCTGCGCGCGCCGGAGGATGGCTACCTGTACATCGCCGCGGCCAAGGGCATCGCGCCGAACATCACCGAGGGCGCGCGCATCAAGCTCGGGCAGGGAGTCGCAGGCAAGGTCGCCGCGAATCGCGAGCCCATCCTGGTGCAGGACGTGACTGAGGCAAAGGGCCACCCGCTACTCAAGGACGAGTACTTCACCACTGGATCGTTCATCAGCTTCCCGCTCGTGTATCTCGACGAGCTGGTCGGCGTGGTGAACCTCACCAACCGCTCGCTGCATGGCGTCTTCGTCGATGAGGACGTGGAGCGCGTGCGCTTATTGAGTCTCGTGATCGCCCTGGTCGCGGCGCGCGCCCGGCTGCCTCAGCGACTCGTCGAGACCCTGAGTGTCGGCTAGCCAGGCCACCGCGCTCCAACTCGCGGTTCGCAAGCTGGCCGCGGGAGAGTCCCTGTCGCACGACGAAGCGCGCGCGGCGTTCGAGCTGGTGATGTCGGGTGAAGCGTCGCCGGTGCAGATCTCCGCGCTCCTCATCGGGCTCCGCGTCAAGGGCGAGACAGCGTCCGAGGTCGCTGGCGTCGTGCAAGCGATGCGAGCGGCCATGGTGCCTCTCGCGGCGGAGCATCCGGAGGAGCTGGTGGACACGTGTGGCACGGGTGGCGGCACGGTGCAGACCTTCAATGTCTCGACGGCGGCGGCACTCCTGGCCGCGGGTGCCGGCCAGCGCGTCGCCAAGCACGGCAATCGGTCGTTCACCTCGCTGTGCGGCAGTGCGGACGTGCTCGAAGCGCTGGGCGTCCGGATCGACGTTCCGGTCGCGACGATGGAACACGCGCTTCGCAGCGCCGGCATCGTGTTCATGTTCGCGCCGCTGATGCATCCGGCGATGCGGCACGTCGGACCGGTTCGACGCGAGCTCGGCATACCGACCGTCATGAATATCGTTGGGCCACTCGCCAATCCCGCGATGGCAGGAAGGCAACTCGTCGGCGTCGCCGACGAACGCCGGGTGCCGCTCCTGGCTGGCGCCCTGAAGGAACTGGGGACGTATCATGCGCTCGTCGTCCACGGCACCGGCATGGACGAGATCTCGCCGCTCGCCACGACGCAGGTGATCGAGATCCGCGAGGGCCGCGTGAGCGAGTGGACGGTGGATCCGGCGCGCTTCGGCTACAGGGGACTGCGAGCCGAAGAGCTTGCCGGCGGTACGCCGGACGCGAACGCGCGCGCGGTGCTGTCAGTGCTGTCGGGAGACTCGAGCAGCGCGGCGCGTGGCGCGGTGGTCCTGAACGCGGGCGCCGCACTGTATCTCGGCGGCCGCGTCAGATCGTTCGACCAGGGCGTCGAGCTCGCTGAGCAGGCGCTGGCGGAACGAGCGGGCCTCTCCGCGCTGGAACGACTACGCCAGGCGTATTCGGCGACTCAATAGCGTCGCAGTACCCCCACCACGATACCCTGGATGGTGATGTCGTCCTCGTGGACGTACATCGGCGACATTGTTTCGTTGGCCGGTTGCAGTCGAATGCGTCCGTCCCGCTCGCGATACATTTTCTTCACCGTGGCCGACGAGCCATGCAGCATGGCGATGACCATCTCGCCATTGTCCGCGTTCTTGCGTTCGTTCACGACAACGAAATCGCCGTCCCGAATCTGCTCGTCGATCATCGAGTTTCCCTTCACGCGCAGCACGTAGTGTGAGCCGCCACGCTGAATGAAGCTCTCGGGCACCGTGAGGGTTTCGTCGTGCGCCAGCGCCTCGATGGGCGCACCAGCCGCCACGGCGCCGAGGAGCGGCAACTCCACCGCGCGAGGCATGGCGTCGCTCGGCAGAATCTCGATCGCGCGACTCTCATTGTAGGAGCGCTTGATGTAGCCCTTGCGCTCCAGGTTGCTCAGGTGCTCGTGGACCGTTGCCAGCGAGTTATAGTTGAAGTGTTCCGCGATCTCCTCGAAGCTCGGCGCGTAGCCGTTCTCTCCGGAATAGGCATCGAGGTAGGTCAGGATCTCGCGCTGGCGCTTCGTCAGTGGCATGTCGGGCCCCTCAGGCCTGCGGGGAAATACACCCCGGGAAATTACCCGGAAACCGAAGAACTGCCGAATACCACTCTATCCGAAGAAGGACCGAAGTGCAAGCCTCAGCTGACTGGGTCCCCCCGTCGGGGACGCTTGGCCGGATCATCGAGGAGACCCGGCGCCGTCTCCTTTCAATAGAAGCGCCGACTGAAGCGACGCAATCGCGTTCGACGGCCGGCCACCGACCGTCACTCAGGCAGGCGCTCAGCCGCGACACGGTTGCCGTCATCGCCGAGGTGAAGCGGCGGTCGCCGTCCAAGGGCTCGTTGAACCCCACCATCGACGCTGCAGCCCAAGCCCTCGCCTTCGAGCGGGGCGGCGCAGCCGCGATCTCGGTGCTCACGGAGCCGAGCCACTTCGGCGGAAGCATCCAGGATCTTGTCGACGTGTCGGCCGCGACCCGAGTCCCCGTGCTGAAGAAGGACTTTCATCTCGAACGGGCTCAGGTTGCGGAAGCGGTACGGGGCGGTGCGTCCGCGCTCCTGCTCATCGCGAGAGCCCTTCCACCCGAGCAGCTGGCGCAGATGCTGGATGCCGCGCGACGACTGGACATCGAGGCTGTCGTCGAAGTGCGAGACGAAGCCGAGCTCGAGTGCGCGCTTTCCGTCGGCGCGAACATCGTCGGCGTGAACAGTCGCAACCTCGAGACACTGGACGTTGACGAGCGCATTCCCGAGCGACTCATGCCGCTGCTTCCCACCGACGTCATCGGCATCTGGGAGAGCGGGGTGCGCGGACTGGATGACGTTCGGCGCGCCGCGGCCGCGGGCGCGGATGCGGTGCTCGTCGGATCAGCGCTCTCGCAGTCGGCCGATCCCGAAACCCTCGTTCGCTCCATGACGCGCGTGGATCGCAAACAGCGCCGTGGTTGAGATCAAGTTCTGCGGCATGATGCGTCCCGAGGACGCGAGCGAGGCGGCATCGCTTGGCGCGAAATACGTCGGCGTCATCCTGGCCAGCGGCCCGCGCAAACTTTCCGACGACGTGGCCGCCTCGGTGCTCGCGGCGCTTCCAGCGGGCGTCTCACGGGTCGGCGTGTTCGGAGACGCGGCGCCCGAGGAGGTGAAGCGTCGCGCCGAACGACTTGGCCTGGACGTCGTGCAACTCCACGCCGACCCGGACGCCGAAACGGTCGCTCGCATGCGGGCGATCTGGCGCGGCCGCATCTGGGCAGTTCGGCGTCTGGACGGAGCCGTGATCCCCAGCGGAACGGCTGAGCTTTTCGGCGCGGCCGACGCGGTGGTGCTGGATGCTCGCGTCGCGGGCATGCTCGGAGGCACGGGCGTGCAGCTTCCGTGGGACGAGTTGCGCAAGCGGCTGGACGCCATTCGTCCGGCGCGGTCGACGGCTCGCCTGGTGCTGGCTGGCGGTCTGCGAGCGGAGAACGTGGCGCGCGCCGTCGCCGCGTTGCATCCTGACGTCGTCGACGTTTCCTCCGGTGTAGAATCCGGCGTGGGCGTGAAGGATCACGCGCGCATGCGCGCCTTTCGAGACGCAGCTACTTCATGACCGAGGCAATGACACTGGCAAGCCCTATCAGCGATCGATTCGGCGCGTTCGGCGGCCGGTACGTTCCGGAAACGCTGATCCCTGCGCTCGACGAGCTCGAGGCCGCCTACGACGCTGCCGCAGCCGACCCGGCTTTCCAGCGGGAGATCGCCGAGCTGCATCAGACGTATGTGGGCAGGCCGTCGCCCCTCAGCGACGCGCCACGGCTGTCGGAGCAGGTTGGGGTACGTGTGCTGCTCAAGCGCGAAGACCTCAACCACACCGGCGCGCACAAGATCAACAACACGATCGGTCAGGTGCTCCTCGCCCGTCGGATGGGCAAGCAGCGCATCATCGCCGAGACCGGGGCCGGACAGCACGGCGTGGCGACGGCAACCGTCTGCGCGCGCTACGGACTGGAATGCGTTGTCTACATGGGCGAAGAGGACATGCGGCGTCAGGAGCTCAACGTGTTCCGCATGCGGCTTCTGGGCGCTCAAGTGGTTCCGGTCACCGCAGGCACGCGGACGCTGAAGGACGCGACTACGGAGGCGATCCGCGACTGGGTCGCGACAGTGAACACGAGCCACTATGTCATCGGCTCGGTCGTCGGACCCGCGCCGTATCCGCGGATGGTTCGTGATTTTCAGGCTGTCATCGGTCGTGAAGCCCGCCGGCAGATCATGGAGCGGACCGGGAGGCTGCCCGACACTGTGGTCGCGTGTGTGGGTGGGGGCTCCAATGCCATGGGTATTTTCTACGGATTCCTTGGTGACGAGACCGTGGAGCTGGTGGGCGTCGAGGCTGCGGGTGAGGGCCTGGATTCCGAGCGGCACTCCGCGTCGCTGGCGCGCGGGACGCCCGGCGTGCTTCACGGCTCGATGAGCTACCTGCTTCAGGACGACGCCGGCCAGGTGCACCCCGCGCACTCGATCTCCGCGGGCCTCGACTATCCCGGGGTTGGGCCCGAACACTCGCATCTCAAGGACACGGGACGAGCCCGGTACGTGGCGGTGACCGACACGGAGGCCCTCGAGGGGTTCGCGACTCTGGCCCGCCTGGAGGGGATCATACCGGCCCTAGAGTCGGCGCACGCGGTCGCGTGGGTCACCCAGCAGCGGGGGAAGTGGCCTCGTGACCACACCGTCGTCATCTGCGTGAGCGGACGCGGAGACAAGGACGTCGCGCAGGTCATGCAAATGGACAAACCCGCCCAGTGAGCGTTCCCACCGCTTCACCTGTCGCGCCGGACGCGGCGCAACAAGAAACTCAGGTCGCCCCACCATTTCCGCCCGGCCCGGTGGAAGAGTTGCTCAGGCTCTTCACGAAAGCGGTCAGGGCGCATCAGCTGTATCTGCCGAACAACCCGGTCTACAAGGGCGCGATCGAAGCGTTGCGCGGCGCGTTCGCACCGATCTGGCGGCAGACCGGCGAGCTCGTCCTGCGATTTGGCGAGACAGACATTCGGTGGTACGGCGTTCCCGTGCTGGTCGAGACATCGAAATCCGCCGACAGCCTGCCGTGGACGTTCTTCAAAGACGGCCTTCGCGAGATTCAGCTCTCGCCGGGATTCGAGACCGAGGAACTGAACAAGTTGCTCGAGATCCTGCAGCGAGTGCGAAAGGCCGCGCCGGACGAAGACGACCTCCTCACGCTCCTGTGGGAGGCCGACTTTGCCGATCTGCGCTATCACTACGTCGACCTCGGTGCTGAGCAAGTGGCGCCGTTTGGTGCTCCCGAGACCAGCCAGAAGACCTCGCCCGACCAGATCCAGGCGGCCACGCACCAGGAACCGGAGCAGTCTGGCGTCGTCAACATGCAGGACTTCGACGCCACGCTGTACTTCCTCGACGAGAAAGAGCTCAACTACCTCCGCGAGGAGGTCGAGCGTGAATACTCGAGCGACCTCCGCGCGAACGTCGTCGCCATTCTGCTCGACATCTACGAGTCGCAAGCGAAGGCGCGGGATGAGATCGGAGGGTTGGTCGAAAACCTGATGCTGCTGATGCTGGCGGCTGGGAAGCTGCGGACGGTCGGATATCTGTTGGCCGAGTCCCAGACGGCGGTTCGGGGTGCCGACATCACGCCAGAGCAGAAAAGCCTGCTGAGTCGTCTTCCCGAAAGCCTCAGCGCCCCGGAGCCGCTTGGCCAGTTGCTCCAGGCGCTGGACGAATCGGCGGACATCCCCGCGCAGGCCGAGTTGACCGCGCTCTTCGAGCAGCTTCGAGCGCCGGCGCTCGGGCCGATCTTCAGCTGGCTGCCGCGGATCGCCAGTCCGGCCGTGCGAACGCTGGTCGAGAAGGCCGCCGATCGCCTCGCGTCGGCGAACACTACGGAGCTGGTCGGCCTGATCGCCTCGAAGGATCGCACCGTGGCACTGGAGGCGATTCGTCGCGCGGGCTCCATGAAAGCCGCCGCGGCGGTGGTGCCGATCGCAAAGTTGCTGGCGGCGTCCAGCGACGTCCCACTGCGTCAGGCAGGCGTGCAAGCGCTCATCGACATCGGATCCGCCGGTGCACTCCAGGCGCTGGAGCGTTCGATCGAGGACACCGACCGCGACGTCCGCGTTGCCGCCGTTCGCGCATTGGGCGCCAAGGCCTACAAGGGCGTGTTCAACCGCCTCGAGTCTGTCGTGAAGGGAAAGGAGATCCGGAGTGTGGATCTCACGGAGAAGATGGCGTTCTTCGAGGCGTACGGTGCGATGTGCGGTGACGGCGGCGTGGCGTTCCTCGACGAGATCCTCAACCGGAAGCGGCTCTTCGGCAAGCGCGAGGATCCGGAGATTCGCGCGTGTGCGGCGATGGCCCTGGGCCGCATCAATACCAAGCGGGCCCGTGATACGCTGCAGAACGCGTCCGGCGAAAAGGACGTCGTCGTTCGCAATGCCGTCGGCCGCGCCATGCGGGGCGGCGGTCCGTCGACGGGCGGCAGGCCGTCGTCCGCATGACGTCAGTCCATCCGCGCACCGGCGCCTCGACCATCACCGGCCCGGTCGGCGATGGGAGCGACGACTCGATCCTGCGACAGAAAGGACGGGTCTTCATTCTCACGCTCTACGGGGCGCTCCGATCGGTGAAGCTGTACCCCATCGGCCATGTGTCGGTGCAGAAAGCGCTGGAGGAGCTCGCGACCGTGACGCGCGGGATTCTTTCCTCCGAACACGAGCTCGAGCTGCGTGTCACCGGCGAGTTCATTTTCGTGAACGGGACGCGGCTGCGCCTCGATCTCGACAACTATGCCGCGTTCAGCCACGTGCTGTCCGTGTTCCGCGTCAACGGGATCGGCGTGGCCCACGTGACGGAAGGAGCAGGCGCGCGCGAATGGCAGGTGCTGTTGTCGCTGTTGCAGGGTGGGGAGGAATCCCCCCACGACAGACTCCACAAGATCCTGGACAAGCTCGAGGCCGCGGGCCTCACGATGTTCCGCCTCGGCGAGCCGCCGGAAGACAGCGGTGAAGATCTCGAGCGGTCGCGCGAGCGCGCCAAGAAGACCTACTCGCAGTCGGTGGCGGTCACGAAGGATCTGATGGCGTCGGTGCGCATGGGCAAGAGCCCGAACATCAAGAAGGTCAAGCGCGTCGTGCAGAGCATCGTCGACCAGATCCTGAACGAGGAGACGTCGCTCATCGGGCTCACGACGCTTCGCGATTACGACGAGTACACGTTCACGCACAGCGTGAACGTCTGCATCTTCTCGGTGGCGCTGGGCAAGCGACTCGGACTCGCCAAGCTGCAGCTGTACGACCTGGGGATGGCCGCCCTCTTTCACGACATCGGCAAGTCCCGGGTACCCGTGGACGTGCTGAACAAAGCGGGGAGCCTCACCGACGAGGAATGGCGCCTGATCGCGGCGCATCCCTGGCTTGGAGTTCTGGCGCTCTTCCAGGTCCGCGGGGCACAGGAGTATCCCTACCGCAGCATGGTCGTGGCCATCGAGCATCACATGAAGACCGACCTCACCGGCTACCCCAGGCCGATTCGCCCGCGACAGATGAGCATCTACAGCAAGATCGTCGCGATCGCGGACGGCTTCGATGCCGCCACGAGTCGGCGCGCGTACCAATCGGTTCCGATCGGCCCAGCCGAAGTACTGCGCGAGATGCGCGACAATCGCCGCCGCGGCATGGACCCGGTGATCGTGAAGGCGTTCATCAACCTCACGGGCATCTACCCAATAGGGACGCTCGTCGTGCTCGACACCTTCGAGCTGGGCATCGTCCATGCGGTGAACCCGTTGCCCGAAATGCTGGCGCGTCCCATCGTGCGAGTGATCAGCGATCCGATGGGCAACCTGACACCGGGTACATTGATCGACCTGGCGGATCGCAACGAGGACGGCACGTTCCGTCGGACCATCATCAAGACTGACAATCCGGAGCGATACGGCATTCGTGTCAGCGACTATTTCGTCTGAGCTGTCGGCCCTCGCCCGGCGCTTCGCGTCCCTCAGGGCGCAGGGGCGCAAGGCGCTGGTCGTGTATCTCACCGCGGGACATCCCGACTTCGCCCGCTCGCTGGAGCTTCTGAACGCCATGCAGGACGCGGGCGCCGATGTCATCGAGGTCGGCGTTCCGTTTTCCGACCCGATGGCGGACGGACCGGTGATCCAGGCCAGCTCGCAGCGCGCCCTCGCGCAAGGCATGACGTACGACAAGGCCCTCGCGCTCATCGAGCAGGCCCGGCTCGAGGTCCCGGTGGTGCTCTTCACCTACCTCAATCCGCTGCTCGCGGCCGGCCCGGATGCTCTCGATCGCGGAGCTCGAGCAGGCGCACACGGACTGCTGGTCACCGACTTGCCGGTTGGCTCAGATCCGGCGCTCGAGCAGCGCCTCGCGGCGGGACCGCTGGCCTTCGTCCGCCTCGTAGCGCCGACGACGCCGGCCGAACGGATGGCGCACATCGCGCGGCACGGCAGCGGCTTTGTGTACCTCATCAGTCGCCTCGGGGTCACCGGCGCGCGCGAGAGCCTGCCGGTGGAGCTCCCGGAAACGGTCTCGCGGCTGCGCCGTGCCACGTCGCTGCCCATCTGCGTCGGCTTTGGCGTTTCCACGCCCGCGCAGGCGGCCGGCGTGGCGCGTCTGGCCGACGGCGTCGTGGTCGGCAGCGCCATCGTCCGTGCGGCGGACGAGAGCGTCGAAAACGCTGCCGCCTTCACCCGGTCTCTGCGGCAAGCGATCGACGCGGCGTAGCGATGCCCGACCCCGAGCTGGACGCGATCACGCTTCGCGGCATGAGCTTCCACACGCGCATTGGCGTCCTGCCGCATGAGCGCGAACATGCCCAGCCAGTCGAGATCGACCTCACCGCATGGGTCTCGGGACAGGGCATCCTCGACTATCGCCGAGTGTATTCCGAAGTCCGCGAGGCGCTCGAGGCACCATCGCTGTTCTACCTCGAGGAGCTCGCCGAGTCGATAGCAGAACGCGTGCTGCGCGAACGCGCCGTGCATCGCGTGCGGATCGCGGTCCGGAAACCCCACGCGGCACTGGGCGGCCCTCTGGAGTCTGTCGAAGTGGCCATCGTGCGCGAGCGCGATGCGTGACGTCGCGTACATCGCGCTGGGATCCAATCTCGGCGACCGTCAGCGCCATCTGGAGATCGCGCGTGAGTCGATCGCGCGGCTGCCCGCGAGCCGGCTGATCGGCGTGACTCCCGTCGAAGAGACGGAGCCGATGGGGCCGCCAGGGCAGAGCCCGTACCTGAATCAGATGCTTGCGATCGAAACGGAGCTCGAACCCCACGCGCTGCTCGCCGCCCTCCAGGAGATCGAGTCCCTGGCAGGACGCGTCCGCCGGGAGCGTTGGGGCCCGCGCACACTCGATCTCGACATCGTGACGTTCGAGCACCAGCGCGTCTCCGACGACCAGCTCGTCGTGCCGCATCCGGAGCTCGGAGCGCGCGACTTCTGGCGCCGAGAGCTCGCAGCGCTGCGCGTCGGTATGGTGGAAGCGACGGAGGACCCGCAGCCGTGAACCAGGCGGCGCAGCCCGGCGTGGTGCTGCCTCCGTGGGCGCAGGCTTCGCCGAAACGCAGGCAGCACATCGGTCGGGTGGTCGCATTGTTGGGCCACTGGGCGATGCAGATGCGCGTGTCCTCAGACGAGGCGTCACGATGGGAGACCGCGGGCCTGCTTCACGACGCCTTGCGCGACGCGCCAGAGCCACTGCTTCGTGCCCTGAGCGGCGATGCTACTCGTCCGAGCGAGATTCTTCACGGGCCGGCGGCGGCCGTTCGCGCGGAGCAGGACGGCGAGCGGCGACAGGACGTGCTCGAGGCCGTGCGCTTCCACACCGTGGGCTGCGTGAGCTGGGCGCGCACGGGGAAGGCGCTCTACCTCGCGGATTTCCTGGAACCTGGACGAAACTTTCTCGTCGCGGAGCGGGCGGCCGTGGCGAACCAGGTGCCGATCGATTTCGATGCCGCGTTTCGACAGGGCGTGCGTCTTCGAATCGAGTATTCGCTCAGCGAAGGTGGGGCCCTCTTTCCCGAAACGGTCGCGCTGTGGAACGCCATACGGTGAAGCGCGTCAGCGTCGTAGCGCTGGCGCTGGTGCTCCTCATTGCCGCGATCGCCACCCGGAGCGCGTTGCGGCCGCGGCCCAGGCCGCGGCCAGTGCCGGCGCCTGACGTCAACGCGCCCGCAAACACGCGCGTTCGCGTTCAGGTGCTGAACGCCACGAATACGCGCGGGCTGGCGCGGCGCGCCACGATGCACCTGCGAGACCGCGGCTTCGACGTCCTCGAAGTCGGTACGTGGAACGAGCAGCTCGACAGCACGCTCGTGCTCGATCGGTCCGGACATCCGGACTGGGCAAAGCGAGTGGCCGATGCCCTGGGCGGGGCGCGCGTGGAGTCGCGCCCGGATTCGTCACGCTACCTGGATGTCACCGTGCTGCTTGGCCGGTCGTGGCGGCCGCCGGCCCAGCCGTTCTACCCGTAGTTGACCGCACGCGGCTGCGATGTCCACGCCGCGGCTCTTCCGGATCGCCACTTCCACGCCCTGATCGCGTAGTTCGCGGGCAAATCGCGCAATCCCGTCCGTCGGAGTCGGGTGAAATCCCCGAGCGCCTCCGGGATGCAAGGGAATCAGGTTCACGAACGCTCCGCAATCCTTCGCGAGCTTCGCCAGCTGCAGCGCGTGGGTTTCCTCGTCGTTCACGCCGCCAAGCATCACATACTCGAACGTGACGCGCCGTTCGAACTTTGCCGCGGCCAGGATGACGTCGGCGAGCGGATACTTGATGTTGATCGGCATGAGCTCGCGACGCAGATCGTCGGTGGGTGCGTGGATCGAGATCGCGAGCCGGAACTGCTCTTTCCGCTGGCTGAGTGCGACGATGCCAGGCAACACCCCAACGGTGGATACCGTGATATGTCGGGCTCCGATGCCCAGGCCATTCGGATCGTTGAGAATGGTGAGCGCCGCGTCCACCGACTTCCAGTTCATCAGGGGCTCGCCCATCCCCATGAAGACGACGTTCGTCACCGTGATCGGCGGGTTCAGCAGCCGCATCTCGCGTACCTGACACGCGATTTCGTGCACGTCGAGGTTGCGTGAGAAGCCCATGGCTCCCGTCGCGCAGAAGGCGCATTGCAGAGCGCAACCGGCCTGGGATGAAATGCACAGCGTCAGCCGCTTGCCTTCGGGAATCGCCACCGACTCGATGGCCTCTCCGTCGCGCAGTCGAAACAGGAACTTCTCGGTGCCATCCCGCGACACCTGCCGAGCAGCGATGGTGAGGCGAGGAATGTCGAACCGCTCTGCGAGCTGCTCACGCAGGCGCTTCGGCAGGTCGGTCATCTCGTCGAATGTGCTGACCGGCGCCGACCACAGGTGACGCACGACCTGCCGGGCACGATAGCCTGGCTGTCCGACGCCCTCGAAGAAGATGCCCAGGCGCGATTCGGCTGCCTCCGGCGTCAAATCCAGGAGGTTTTCCTTATCGGACGAGACTGTGCTTGGTCGGCTCACGTCGCTTCGAACTCACTTTCAGTCAGACAGTCAAAGTGCAAGGAGGCATTGAACTTGAGCGTAGGGCAACGGGCATGCCCGGTCAAGAGAATGACTACCAGCCCACTCCGTGAAGGATTAGACTAATGCGCTTCGATGCCGGAGCCCGCTTGAAGGTTCGACGTTGGCTGCCCCCGCTCCTCTGGGCGGGGGTGATTCTTTTCGTCACGTCGGTCCCCGGCAACATGCTGCCACAAGAAGTTTCGCCGTACGACAAGCTCGTGCACCTGACGATCTACGGGCTCTTCGCGGTCCTGCTGACGCGCGACCTGTCCCAGGTCACAACAGTATGGCGGGCCGCGCTGTTCGCGCTGACGATTGCGGTGGCCTTCGGCGCGGCGGATGAGTGGCATCAGCAGTTCATCCCCAGGCGCGACGCCGACGTTACCGACTGGGTTGCCGACTCGACTGGCGCGGCGCTGGGCGCGAGTCTATTCGTGCTGTTCAGCTGGTTTCGACGTTCCAAGACTCCGATTACGCAATGACCGTAGAAGCCACCGAGCTGCGCACCCATATGTGCGGCTCTTTGCGCGCCGCACACGCGGCCACTCGCGTTCGATTGGGCGGCTGGGTGCACCGCACGAGAAACCTCGGTGGCCTGGTCTTCCTCGACCTGCGGGACCGCTCGGGCATCGTCCAGGTTTCTTTCGACCCCAATCGGTCACCCGCGGACGCCGTGGCGCTGGCGGCCACGCTCGGGAACGAGACGGTCGTCCTCGTCGAAGGCGAGGTCGCTCTGCGTCCGGACACGATGCGGAACTCCGACATGTTGACGGGCGACGTCGAAATCAACGCGACGTCACTGCGCATCGTTGGACCGGCAGAGACGCCGGCGATTCCCGTGGCGCGTGCCAGGAACGAGAAACTTCCGGCCGAAGAGCTGCGCCTGCGTCATCGGTATCTCGATTTGCGACGCACCGACTTGCAGGAGAACCTCGTCCTCCGACACAAGCTGCTGCAGGCGACGCGTCGGTATCTCAGCGAACAGGCGTACCTCGAGCTCGAGACCCCCATTCTCACGAAGCCCACGCCGGAAGGCGCCAGGGACTATCTCGTGCCCAGCCGGGTGCACCCAGGCGAGTTCTACGCCTTGCCGCAGTCGCCGCAGATCTACAAGCAGCTGTTCATGGTCGCCGGCTTCGATCGCTACTTTCAGATCGCCCGCTGTTTCCGCGACGAGGACCTGCGCGCCGACCGGCAGCCGGAGTTCACGCAGATCGACATCGAAGCGTCGTTCATCACTCGCGACGACATCGTGCGATTGTCCGAGGGAATGATTGCGGCGCTCTGGCGCGTCGCCGGACAGGTGGTCACGCCTCCTTTCCCGACGATCACGTATGCCGACGCGATGGAGCGATTCGGCAGCGATCGACCGGACACGCGATACGGTCTGGAAATTCGGGACTCATCGGCAGCGTTCGCGGCCACCGAGTTCAGCATTGCCCGGCAGGCGGTCGCGTCCGGAGGACGCGTTCGGGGAATCGTCGTTCCTAATGGGGCGGTGCTGTCCCGCAAAGTCGTGGACGAGATCGAGGCTGAAGCCAAGTCCGCGGGAGCTGCTGGTCTCATCCGACTCAAGCGAACGGACAAGGGACTGGAAGGCCCATCGGCCAAGTTCTTCGGCGATGGCGCTGGGGACACGCTTGCGATTCCCGACAACGCGCTGGCCCTGTACGTCGCCGGACCCGACTATCTGTCGAGTCCCGCGCTCGACAAGGTGCGGCAGTCGCTGGCCACGCGCATGCACCTGATTCCGGAAGGACGGCAGGACTTCCTCTGGGTCGTCGATTTTCCGCTGTTCGAGAAGGATCCGCAGACTGGAAGGCTGTCATCCGTGCACCATCCGTTCACGTCTCCACATCCCGACGACCTGCACTTATTGCAGAGCTCGCCGGAAAAAGTCCGCGCGCTGGCATACGACGTGGTGAAGGACGGACTGGAGCTTGGCGGCGGGAGCATCCGAATCAGCGATCCGAGGCTCCAATCCACGATCTTTTCGCTGTTGGGCATCGATGAGGAAACCGCGCAATCGCGTTTTGGATTCCTGCTCGAGGGTCTCCGCGCCGGCGCACCGCCGCACGGAGGCATCGCGTTCGGGTTCGACCGGATCGCGATGGTTCTCGCGGGGGCGACGTCGCTGCGCGATGTGATAGCGTTTCCGAAGACGACGGCTGCTCGCGCGCTGTTCGAAGGCGCACCAAGTCCGGTGGCGGACGACGAGCTGAAGGAATTGCACGTCAGCGTGGTTGACGGGGTGGGGAGCCCGAGAGGGGAGGCGAAGACTTGACCGATTTTCGCGCGGGCGGGACTCGCACGGGCGGCACCACCGCCGAAGAGAGCGCGACGCAACGCGTCTCGACGGAAGGTGCCGACATGTTGACGCTGGCAGGAGTGAATGACGCGAACCTGCTCGAGCTCTCACGCCTCTTCGGCGTGAAGGTGTCGCTGCGCGGCGACGCAATGGTTCTCACTGGTGCGCCGGAGTTCGTGCAGCGCGCGCTTGCGGTCGGCCGACGCATGATCGAGGTCGCGCGACAGCGCGGCGCCCTCACGCCCGATGACGTGCTGCGCATGGGGGACGAGGCGGATCGCGATTTCGGCGAAGAGGAGGGCGGTGGTGCGCCTGGTGGCGTCGGTTGGGGCGACCTCACCCGCATCGCGTTGCCGGGGACGCGCAAGGTCATACAGGCCAAGACGGGTGGCCAGGCCGAGTATCTCAAGAAGATCGCCGAGAATGACATCGTCGTCGGCATAGGACCGGCGGGTACGGGAAAGACGTACCTGGCGGTCGCGGCGGCGGTCGACGCCCTCACTCGCAAGCGCGTGCGGCGCATCGTGCTCGCGCGCCCGGCCGTTGAGGCCGGTGAAAACCTCGGCTTCCTGCCGGGCGATATGCAGGCGAAGGTCGATCCCTACCTCCGGCCGCTCTACGACGCGCTCGACGAGATGATGCCCTTCGAGCGCATTCAGCGAGCGCTCGAGACGCGGACGATCGAGATTGCGCCGCTCGCATTCATGCGCGGTCGGACGCTCGGCGACGCCTTCGTGATCGTCGACGAGGCCCAGAACGCGACGGCAATGCAGATGAAGATGCTCCTGACGCGCCTGGGGGTCAGCTCGCGCATGGTGATCACGGGAGACAAGACGCAGGTGGACCTGGCGAAGAACCAGGAGTCCGGGCTTATCCAGGTCGAGCGCCTGCTGCCGAACATCGACGGAATCGCGTTTCAATACTTCAACGAGACGGACGTGGTGCGGCATCGCCTCGTCCGCGACATCATTCGGGCTTACGAGGCAGACGAAGCCAAGGCTTAGGGTCGTCGACCCCGAACACTCGGGGGACGCCGAGGCGCCCGCCCCGGACAGCCGTCTCGAATGGCGGCTTCACGGACCGCGTCTGGCCCTTGGCGTGGGTTTGGCGCTGCTGACCTTCGGGCTGTTCCCGGAAGCGCCTGCCACGCGGATTCCCATCTATGAGGTGGGTGCGGTCGCGGCGGACAATGTCATCGCGCCGTTTGCGTTCGACGTGCCCAAGTCGCCAGCGGAGCTGCGCCAGGAGCGGGATGACGCGGCCCGAAGCAGCGAACCAGTCTTCGAATACAGCAGTGCCGCCCTCGACACCACGCGAACCCTGCTGAACGGTTTCGCCGCGGCGCTCGATGAGGCGTCGTCGGCGCGGCCACTCAATGCCGCGACGCTCCAGCGTGTCGCGCGAACCTACAGCGTCATCCTCTCGCCGGACGAGGCGTCGTACCTCGTCGCCGCGGCACGACGGACGCGTCTCATCGCCGCGCTCAACCGCACCTACGATCGTTGGCTGGAAGTCGGCGTCGTCGCGAGCGGCGCCGTGGACGATCTCCAGGGCGACGTCGTCGTTCGGCGTGGGAGCGAGGAGCGCCGCCTGCCCGTAGACAGCCTGCTCACGTTCGGTCAGCTGATTCCGCGCGCCCGCCAGCTGAACCCGGACCCGTCCTCGGACGCGGGAACGTCGCTGTTCCTCAAGCTGTTCGCGAGCTTCTTCCGGCCCACCGTCGTGCTCGACCGCACCGAAACGGATCGCCGTCGCGATGCGCAGCGTCGAGCGGTCCCCGTGAACAAGTACTCGGTCCTTGCTGGTGAAAAAATCGTCGGTGCGCACGAAGTGGTGGGACGCGCGGAGCACGAGAAGCTTCGCGCCCTCCAGACGGCGTTCGGCGAGAAGCAGGGGGTCGAACCGGGTTTTCGCCGTGCAGCGGGCGCGATTCTCTTCGACCTGATCATCCTGGCCCTGCTCGGTGTCGCTCTGCGGGTCTTCAGGCCGCGCGTGTACGGCTACTGGCGCGCCGACCTGGTGCTCGCGGGGTTGGTCGCGATCATCGTCGTTGCGGCCGCGCTCGTGTCGCGCATGGATCCGGTCAGACCCGAGCTGATTCCGGTGACGCTCGCGGCGGTGGTGCTGAGCGCTCTGTTCGACCAGCGCATCAGCATGATCGTGACGATGATCGTCACGATCCTGATCGGAGCCCAGGCGCCGTTCCGTGGAACGAACGCGCTCTTCGTGAATCTCGTTGGCGGGGCGGTGGCTGCGCTGAGCGTACGTGCCGTCGCGCGCCGGCACCAGTCGTACGTCTGGCTCGTCGCGACCGGCTGCGCCTATCTCGCCGCCGCCATCGCGATCGGCCTCATGCTCGACCAGGACGCGGGAACCATCGCCGCCTCCGCCGGCTTCGGCGCGCTGAATGCGCTCGGCAGCATCCTGCTCGCCCTCCTTCTGCTGCCTGTCGCGGAATCGTTCACGGGAATCGAGACCGACCTGACGCTCCTCGAATGGTCGGACCTCAACCGGCCGCTGATGCGCCGCCTGAGCCTGGAGGCGCCGGGCACTTTCGCCCACACCATGGCCATTGCCAGCCTTGCCGAGGCGGCGTGTCGTGCCATCGGGGCGAACGCACTGCTCGCGCGCGTCGGTGCGTACTACCACGACATCGGCAAGCTTGCGCGGCCCCAGTACTTTGTCGAAAACCAGACGCGCGATCGCAATCCGCACGACGCGCTGCGGCCTGCGGCCAGTGCCGAGATCATCCGGGAGCACGTGAACGAGGGACTCCGCCTGGCCGACCAGGTCCGTCTGCCCCGCGTGTTGCGCGCGTTCATCACGGAGCATCACGGAACCGGCGAGATATCCTATTTCCTGGACAAGGCGCGTGAGAATGGGGCCGACGTGGATCCATCACGTTTCGTCTATCCGGGCCCGGTGCCGCGCAGCGCGGAAACCGCCGTCGTGATGCTCGCCGACGGCGTGGAAGCCGCCACGCGCGTGCTCAGCGAACCGACGCCGTCGCGAGTGCGCGACGTGGTCGAGCACATCGTGCGGCAGCGACTGGAGCAGGGCCAGCTGCGTGAGGCACCGTTGACGCTGAAGGAGCTGGGCATCGTCAAGCAGGAGTTCGTGCGCGTCCTGAACGCGATGTATCACAGCCGCATCGACTATCCACCCTCGAGCGGAGGCATCAGCGCGGAGTTCGCCGCCTCGTGAGCCTGATCGTCGGTGTTGCCGCCGACGGGGCGCGAATCCCGATCTCGAGGGACCGGGTGGCTCGCATCGCCCGATCCGTCCTGCGGTCGGAACGGGTCGGCAACGCGCTGCTTTCGATCACGTTCGTCAGCAACCCAGCGATCGCGGCGCTCAACCGCCGGCACCTGAGGCGCCGGGGCACCACTGACGTGATCGCGTTCGGCTTTCGTGGCGAAGCGGCACGTCCGCGACGCGGAGCCAGGGCACCAGTCGTCGGGGACGTCTACATTGCGCCGGCCGTGGCGCGCGAGTCGGCACGCGCGCATCGGATTGGCGTGCGCGAAGAGGTCGTGCGTCTGATCGTGCACGGCACGCTGCACGTGCTCGGGCACGACCATCCCGAGGGAGAAGGCCGCGTGCGTTCGCCGATGTGGCGCAAACAGGAGCGACTGGTGAAACGTCTCGCGCAAGGGCGCGGCTGATGGTTCCCTGGGTCGTCGTGGCGCTCATCGCGTTTGGCGTTGCGGTGCTCCTCGCACTCGCTGACGGCGCCCTGCTCGCCACGGGTCACGCAACGCCGCGGCGTGTCATCCGCGAGCCCGAGCGCGCGCACCGCGCGCTCGCCATGGCTCGCGTGCTGGCTCACCTGGTCACCGGAACGGCGATCGCGCTCGCGGTGGCGGGCGCCACCAGCCGGGACGCGGTCGCGGTTCCCATCGCGGTCGCCATCCTGCTCGTGCACATCACGCTCGTCGAAGGGATCGCGCGAGGGGCCGGGTACGCACGCGGAATGGTCGCCGTGGATCGCCTCGCGGCGTTCGTCTACGTGGTGGACTTGATGTTCCTGCCAGTCACCTGGCTCGGGGCGGCAGTCGAACGGGGTATCGGCCGCCTCCTGCCCCCTGCGGACGGAACGCTGCAGCGCGAGGAAAGCGCCGAACGATTCCGCGAGGTGGTCGCCGCCGAAGCGGACGTCTCTGCGGCGGAGGAGGAACTGCTCCACGGCGTCTTCACGCTGAGCGACACCGAAGTGCAGGAGATCATGGTGCCGCGAGTGGACGTCGTGGGCATCGAGCAGTCCACTCCCTGGTCGGAAATGCTGGACCGCGTGCGCAGCTCGGAGCACGCTCGTTTCCCCGTGTTCGAGGAGACGCTGGACAACGTCGTCGGGATCCTGTACGCCAAGGATCTTCTGCCCGAGGTCGTCGCGACGCGTGAGCCTCCCGAGGATTGGAGCCCGCTGATACGTCCTGCGACGTTCATTCCCGCCACCAAGACCATCGATCAGCAGCTGCGTGACTTCAAGGCGCAGCGGACACACATCGCGCTCGTCATGGACGAATACGGCGGCACGGCTGGCGTGGTGACGATCGAAGACGTCCTCGAGGAAATCGTCGGCGACATCCGCGACGAGTACGACGTGGAGGAGGCCGACATCCGACAGGAGGGTCGCGAGCGGTTCTGGGTCTCGGCACGAGTCTCCCTTGCCGATTTGTCGGAGCTGCTGGACAAGGACTTTCAACGCGAAGACATCACCACCGTCGGGGGACTCGTGTACGACGCGTTTGGCCGTGTTCCGCGCCCGGGCGAGGAACGGGTGATCGATGGCTTCCGGGTGATCGTCGAGCGTGTTCGGCGGCGTCGTATCGAGCGCCTCTATCTCGAGCGCATCTCTGCGGAGGCGGCCGCCGAATGACGCCCGTTGCGGTACTCATCGTCTGCATTGTCCTCGTCGCCTGGCTGTCCGGAGGAGCCATGGCAGTGCGCTCGGCCAGCCGCATCTGGCTTCGGTACTGGGCGGAGCGGCGTCTCCAGGGCGCCGAGACCGTGCAGCTGTACCTCGAACGCCCGCAACGACTGCTGGCAGCGGCGAACGTGGGAGTCGCGCTCGCGGTCGGCCTCGCGGGACTGTGGATCGGGTGGCACAGTCGCGCCAGACAGGAGATCGCGGTCCTGAACCTGGTCGGGTACGCGGCACTGGTGGTCTTTGCCGGACAACTGTTGCCTCGCGCGCTCGCCAGACGCTGGCCGTCGGCATTCATCCCGCTCGCGATGCCGGTGCTGCGCATCGCGGAACTGGTGGCTGCGCCGATTCTATCGATCGGCCGAAAAGTTGCCGGTGGCACCGAGGACGGGACCACGAGCGGGGAACCGGCGCCGCCCCACGAGACCATGCAGGACCTGCTGCGGGAGGGCGAGCTCGAGGGAGTTGGGCGTCGCGACGAGATCGCGATCATCAGCGGCGTGATGGAGTTCGGCGAAAAGAGCGTCCGCGATGTGATGACGCCGCGACAGGACATCTTCGCGATCCCGGTTGGCCTGGACGCCCAGGCGGTCGCGATGCAGATCGCCGAATCCGCGTTCTCACGGGTGCCGGTGTACCAGGACTCGCTCGACGCCGTCGTCGGCATGTACCACGCGTTCGATGTGTTGAAGGAGCGCGCCGAACGACTGCCTCCGCTGCGGCCCGTTGCGTACGCCTCGGCCGACACGCGGTGCAACGAGCTACTGTTCCGCATGCTTCGGGCGCGATTGCATCTTGCCATTGTTCACGATCAGAGTGGCCACACGCTCGGCATCGCCACATTGGAAAACCTGCTCGAAGAGCTCGTGGGCGACATCCGGGACGAGCACGATGAACCGACCGCCGGGCGCCCCACTCCCGTGCAAGCGAAGGCATGAGCGCCAACCAACACCGCTTGCTCGATGATTTCATCGCCGGCAAGAAGCCGGCGCTCGCTCGCGCCGTCAGCGTCGTGGAGAACCACCGCGACGGCTTCGATACGCTGCTCGCGACACTGCATCAGCGAATGGGGCGTGGCCGTCGCATTGGCGTCACTGGTCCACCTGGCGCGGGAAAGAGCACGCTCACGGCGTCGCTGGCCGCGTCCTATCGCAAGGCCGGGCTCTCCGTCGGCGTCATCGCGGTGGATCCCACGTCACCGTTCACCGGAGGCGCGTTGCTCGGCGACCGGATCCGCATGGAGGCGGTTGCGCTCGATCCCGGTGTCTTCATCCGTTCGATGGCCACGCGGGGCTCCCTCGGCGGACTGGCAGAAGCCACCGGTGAGGTCGCGGACGTGCTCGACGCGTTCGGTACGGATCGCATCATCATCGAGACCGTCGGTGTCGGACAGAGTGAGCTGGACGTTTCACGCAACGCCGACAGTACGGTGGTCGTACTCGTGCCAGAGTCCGGCGACTCGATCCAGACGTTGAAAGCCGGACTCATGGAGATCGCGGATACGTTCGTCGTCAACAAGGCGGACCGTCCAGGAGCTGACAGATTGCGCCACGAGCTGGAGCTCATGCTCGGCCTCAGAAGCGGTGAAACACTCAAGAACGTGCCCGCGCATCACGGCGTTCAGCTTGGCCGGCCGATGACCAAGCAGGAGCGACTCGCCATGAACCCCGCCAAGGCCGCGCGCGACGCAGCGCACAGGGCAGATGGTCTGGCCTGGACGCCCCCGGTGCTCCAGACCACGGCCATCAAAGGCGAGGGCATCGATGAAGTGATCGGCGCTGTGGATCGTCACTTCCATTATCTTGAGCAGAGTGGCGAGCTCCAGAGGCGTCGGCGCGCTCGACTCAGGCGGCGTGTCGTGGAAGTCGTGGAATCGAAGGTGCGGCGGCGGCTCTGGACGGATGGGCTGCTTGTCGCCTGGCTCGACGAGCAGTTGCCCGCCCTGGAAGCCGGTTCGCGAAATCCGTTCGAAGTGGCGGACGCGCTGCTGTCGCGGAGCGGCGACATACTCTCACGGACGACGACATGACCTCGACACGCGATTTCACCGATCGCACGACTGACCCACGGGCGGAGCTGGAAAGTCTCCGTGCCGAGGTCGCCGAGTGGCGTCGCCGGTTTGCAGACGGCGAGAAACGCGACGCCGGTTTCGTGAATTCATCCGGGGAGGTCGCGCCACTTTATACGGCGCTCGACGTCCACCCGGACACGGCCGAAGAGCTCGGAGTTCCTGGCATCTACCCGTACGCCCGCGGTATCCACCCCACGGGCTACCGGGGCAAGCTGTGGACGATGCGGCAGTTCGCCGGCTTCGGCAGCGCGCGGGACACCAACCAGCGCTTCAAGTTCCTGCTGGAGCATGGACAAACCGGCCTGTCGACCGCGTTTGATTTTCCGACGCTCATGGGCTACGACTCCGACCACTCGCGGTCGGAGGGCGAGGTGGGGAAGACCGGCGTCGCGATCTCGAGCCTGGCCGACATGGAAGTCCTGTTCGACGGGATCCCGCTCGACCAGGTGTCCACGTCGATGACCATCAACGGCCCGGCCATCATCCTCTGGGCGTTCTACATCGCGGCAGCGGAAAAGCAGGGTGTCTCGTCGGACAAGCTGCGCGGCACGATTCAGAACGACATCCTCAAGGAGTACATGGCGCAGCACGCGTGGTGCTTTCCCATCGAGCCCGCGCTGCGCCTCATCGTGGACTGCTTCGAGTGGGGCGCGGAGCACGCCCCACTCTGGAACACGATTTCCATCTCCGGCTATCACATCCGCGAAGCCGGCGCGACGGCTGCGCAGGAGCTCGCGTTCACGCTGGCGGACGGTTTCACGTACGTCGAGCGCGGCATCGCCCGCGGGCTCGATGTCGACGAATTCGCGCCGAGGTTGTCGTTCTTCTGGGACATCCACAACGATTTCTTCGAGGAGATCGCCAAGCTCCGAGCGGCCCGCCGCATCTGGGCGCGCCATCTCAAGGAGCGCTACGGCGCGAAGCACCCGCGTTCGTGGATGATGCGCTTTCACTCGCAGACGGCCGGTGTGACGCTCACCGCGCAGCAGCCCACCAACAACGTCGTGCGCGTGGCGTATCAGGCGTTGGCCGCGGTGCTCGGAGGCACCCAGTCGCTGCACACGAACTCGATGGACGAAACCCTCGCGCTGCCCACCGAATATGCTGTGCAGGTGGCGCTTCGGACGCAGCAGATTCTCGCATTCGAGAGCGGAGTGCCCAGCGTCATCGACCCATTGGGCGGCTCCTACTACGTCGAGGCACTTACCGACAAGCTCGAGGAGGAGGCGGAGTCGCTCTTTCGCGAGATCGAGAGCTTCGGCGGCGTCGTGAAGGGTCTCGAGACCGGATGGTTCCAGCGCAAGATCGCGGAGTCTGCTGCCCGCCAGCAGTGGGAGATCGAGCAGCATCGGCGCGTAATCGTGGGAGTCAACGAATTCGTCACGGAAGAGCCGGAGCTCACCATCCCGCTGCTCAAGGTCGGAGAGAACGCCGATCGCGAGCAGCGCCAGCGCCTGGCCCACACGCGCGAGACGCGCGACGCGAAGCGCTGCGCCACGGCGCTCGACGCGCTGCGCAGAGCGGCACGTGGCAGCGAGAACACGATGCCGCACATCCTCGAGGCGGCGCGCTCCTACTGCACGTTGTACGAGATACGCGCGGCGCTCGAGGACGTATTCGGGGCGTACCGGGAGCCAGTGTTCTTCTGAACTGGCGCGGACGAAGGACATGGGACAAGGACAGGCCCAACGACTACGGCGGGAACGGAGCAGGGGACCGGTTTAGGGGACTGGTCCCCATTTTGTTGCGTGATCCAGTCCCTTTATCCATTCCCGCAGTTGTAGTTGCCCTTGTCCCTTGTCCCGTGTCCCCTGTCCCCCGCAAGAACAGCAAAGAGTGGTGGTCTACATACTTCGACGCCCGGTATCTCCTCGAGTACGAGCCGCTGTTCGACCTCGCCCGTGACCGGCGCGAGGTTGCGCGCCTCATCGACGTTCTCCAGTTGCCATCCGGCGCTCGCGTTCTGGATTGTCCCTGCGGCCAGGGACGACACGCGCATCTGCTCGCCGAAGCTGGATACGACGTCGATGGTCTGGACTACTCGCGTCATCTACTGGCCGTGGCGAAACGGCGCGGTCACGGACCTCGATTGCGCTACACGCGTGGCGACATGCGGTCGCTTCCGGGCCGCTGGCTGCGTCGCTTCGACGCCGTGGTGAATCTCTTCACGTCGTTCGGCTTCTTCGACGAGCCGGCCGACGATGCGCGTGTCATTCGGGAGTTCGCTCGGGTGCTGCGTCCGGACGGCATCCTGGTATGGCATGGCGCGAGTCGGGACGGCGTTTCGGCGCGCTTCCTTCGTCGCGACTGGTGGCGTACGTCCGATTCGACCCTCATCGCGCAGGAACGGTCCTTCGATCCGTTGTCCGGCGTCCTCACCATCGAGTCGCACTGGCGCGGACCGTCGAACCGCGGACAACGATCCCACCGAATTCGGCTGTACACGGCGACGCGACTGGCCGAACTGTGCCGGGATGCCGGCCTGATCGTCGAAAGCGCGTACGATGGCTGGAACGATCGGCCGCTCCGCCGCACCTCGGGTGAAATGTTGTTGGTCGCTCGAAAGCACGACTAGCTTTCCCAACGCCAAAATGTCTCGTCCCATTCGTGTACTGGTTGCCAAGCCTGGCCTCGACGGCCACGATCGCGGCGCGAAAGTCGTCGCTGCGTCACTCCGTGACGCCGGCATGGAAGTGATTTATACGGGTTTACACCAAACGCCCGAAATGATCGTGACCGCAGCAATCCAGGAGGACGTCGACGTCGTGGGCCTGTCGATTCTCAGTGGTGCCCACATGACGCTCTTTCCGAGAGTGCTGGACCTGTTGCGCGAAGCGGGGCGCGACGATGTGCTCGTGACCGGCGGCGGCATCATTCCGAAGGAAGACATGGACGAGCTCCGTCGGCAGGGCATTGGCCAGCTGTTCGGCCCCGGCACGCCGACTACCGAGCTCGCTGACTACATCAAACAGTGGTTCGCCGAGCGCCAGCAGCAGGAAGCCTGACCCAGGGCGGACCGTCTGGCGCGGGCCATTCCCGGTTGCGCGAGCTGAGCACCGAGCTGCGCGCGCTCGAGAACAGGCTGCGCGAGGGCGGCGGCAAGGAACGCATCGCGCGCCAGCACAAGCAGAAAAAGCTCACGGCGCGCGAGCGCGTGGAACAGCTGTGCGATCTCAACGCCCGCTTCCTCGAGATTGGCCTCCTCGTCGCGCATGATCAGTACGACGGACAGGCCCCGGGCGCCGGTGTCGTCACCGGCATCGGAATGGTTCACGGACGCGAGGTCGTCATCGTTGCCAACGATGCGACGGTCAAGGCGGGGTCCTGGTGGCCCGAGACCATCAAGAAGATTCTGCGGGCGCAGGAGATCGCGATGCGCTGCCGCGTTCCGATTGTCTATCTCGTGGACTCCGCGGGCGTGAACCTGCCCTACCAGGGCGGCGTGTTTCCGGGACAGTACGGGGCCGCACGGATCTTCTACTACAACTCGATCATGCGGCGCTACCTCCGCGTGCCGCAGATCGCCGCGGTCATGGGGCCGTGCATCGCGGGCGGCGCGTACCTGCCAGCGCTGTCCGACGAGATCGTGATGGTGAAAGGCACCTCGTTCATGGGGCTGGGTGGGCCGAATCTCGTGAAGGGCGCGACGGGCCAGACGATCGATGCGGAAACGTTGGGTGGCGCGGTCACGCACACGGAGATCAGCGCCGTCGCGCACTATGCCGTCGACACGGATGAAGCGTGTCTCGAGAAAGTGCGCGGGCTGGTCGCAGTCCTTCCGCAGCCCGTGAAAGCGCCGACCGTGGACGCGAAGTCGGGGGCTCCGAAAGACGCGGACGCGCTCTACGCTCTGCTGCCGGCCGATCACCGGATGTCCTACGACATGCACGCGGTGCTCCGCGCCATCGTCGATGGCGGCACGGTCGACGAGTTTCAGCAGCACCTGGCCGCCGAGATGATCTGTGGCGACGCCAAGATCGAGGGTATCGGCGTCGGCCTCATCGCGAATCAGCGAGGGCTCATCAAGACACGGCCGGGCGAGAAGCCGCGGTTCGGTGGCATCATCTACGCGGAGAGTGCGGAAAAGGTCGCGTACTTCATCGATCGCTGCGACCGGCAGGGAATTCCGCTGCTGTTCGTGCAGGATGTCTCCGGCTTCATGGTCGGCCCCGAAGCCGAGCACGAAGGCATCATTCGCGCGGGGGCGCGTTTCGTCGAGGCAATGGCCACCGCCAGGGTGACGAAGATCGTGCTGACGGTGAATCACGCGTCCGGCGCTGGCTACTACGCCATGGCGGGACAGGGCTTCGACCCCGACTTCATCTTCTCCTGGCCAACCGGACGGATGGGTGTCATGGAGGGTGAGGCGGCCATTCAAGCCGTGTATGGGCCGGACATCGAGCATGCCAAGCAGCGTGGCGAGCAGCTCCCGGTAGACGTACGGGACCGCGTCGAGGAAATGCGCGCGGACTACGAGCACCAGCTCGACGCTCGATTCGCCGCGGCGCGCGGCTACGTCGACACCATTGTCTATCCCGAGGAGACGCGCGACGTCCTGGCCATGGCGCTGCGCACCGCGATGCAAAACCGCGGACCGCACCTTGGCCCCTTCGTCTTCACGGATCAAGGCGTGTGAGCCCAAAGTCAGACATTGTGCGCATCGCGGCAGCCCAGGGGTTCTGGGGTGACTCGCTCGATGCGCCGAAGCGACAGGTGGAGGGCGGGCCGGTCGACTACCTCATGCTCGACTATCTCGCGGAGGTCACGATGTCCATTCTGCAGAAGCAGAAGGAGCGTGACCCGACCATGGGATACGCGCGCGATTTCATCGGCGCAGTGGAGAGCGTGCTGCCGGCCGTGGTGGAGCGTGGCGTGAAGATCGTGGCGAACGCTGGTGGCGTGAATCCGTCTGCGTGTGCGGCGGCGGTGCGCGGCGTCCTGCGCGCCGCCAAGGGCGGCGACGGGGTCCGCATCGGCGTCGTCAGCGGCGACGATCTGTTGCCGCGCCTGGATGAGCTGATTGGATCGGGTCACGCGCTGCGGCACATGGAAACGGGGGCGCCGCTGGCCAGCGTGCGCGATCGAGTGCTCTCCGCCAACGCCTACCTTGGCTCCGTGCCGATCGTCGACGCGCTCAAGCGGGGCGCGCAGATCGTCATCACCGGCCGATCCACGGACACGGCGCTCACCATGGCTCCGCTCCGCTTCACGTTCGGCTGGGCCGACGACGATTGGGATCGCCTCGCCGCGGGCATCATCGCGGGCCATATCATCGAGTGCGGCGCGCAATGCTCGGGCGGGAACTGCATGTTCGACTGGCGCTCGATTCCGAATCTCGCTGACGTTGGCTACCCGATCGTCGAGGGCCGCGCGGACGGCACCTTTACCGTCACCAAGCATCCGCGCACAGGCGGCGGCGTCTCGGTTCAGAGTGTGAGCGAGCAGCTGCTGTACGAGATGGGAGACCCGCGCTCGTACATCACCCCCGACGTGATCGCGGATTTCACGTCGATCCAGCTTGCCGACGATGGGCCCAACCGTGTCCGTGTGTTCGGGATCAAGGGCAGGCCGGCGACGGACAAGCTGAAGGTCTCCATCGCGTACCGCAGCGGCTTCAAGGCGATCGGCACGCTGGTGTATGCATGGCCTGATGCGCTCGAAAAGGCGCAGCACGCGGACGGGATCCTGCGACAGCGCCTGGAGCGACTGGGGCTCAGGTTCGACAAGATCCTCACCGAGTATGTCGGAGCCAACGCGACGCACGGACCGCTCGCGCCGGCGCCCGACAAGGAACTGGCGGAAGTGCAGCTTCGTGTCGGCGTCCGCTCCGAGAATCGCGCGATGGTCGAGCGGTTCACGCGCGAGATCGCGCCGCTCGTCCTGAACGGGCCGCCCAGCGTCACCGGGTTCGCCGGCGGCAGGCCAAAAGTCGAGGAGATCGTGGCCTACTGGCCGGCGCTCATCGACAAGACAGTGATCCATCCGCGCGTGGAGGTTGTCTGATGCGCATCCAGCTCGTCGAGATCGCCCACGCGCGGTCGGGCGACAAGGGCGATACCGCCAACGTTGGCGTGATCGCGCTGCGACCTGAGTGGTACCCACTGCTGGCACGGGAGCTTACGCGTGAACGGGTGCGCGACCATTTTCGCGGCGTGATCACCGGTGACGTCGAACGCTTCGAAGTGCCCAATCTCAAGGCGCTCAACTTCCTGTTGCACGGCGCCCTGGATGGCGGCGGGACGCTCTCACTCAAGACCGACGCGCAAGGCAAGGTCTTCTCGACGGCGCTGCTGCGCATGACCATCGACCTTCCCGATTCGGAAGCGAAGCAACTCAAACTGCCAGGCGCCGCGTGAGCTATCTGCAGGTGAAGCTCGGGTTGTCCGTGGTGGGGGTGATCCTTCTGCTGTACGGTATCCGGACGGATGACGCCCGCATTCGCTGGATCGCGATGGGCTTCCTGGCCGTGTCGGTGCTGATGCGCTTCCTTCCCCGGCGATTCCGCGGCAGCGACCACGAACCGCCCCAGCCACCGACGACACCGGGGCCGCCGGCGATTTGATGGTTTGAGCTGCGAGGGAACGTTGACACGGTGCGAGTGGTCCCGGCGCACCATGCGGGATGTCGAGCAGCCTGGATGCAGCTCGCGACAGACTCCATGCGACGTTCGGATACGCCGACTTCCGGCCTGGACAGGTGGATGTCGTCACCGCCGTCCTGTCCGGCCGCGATACGCTGGGTGTTCTGCCAACCGGCGGCGGGAAGTCTTTGTGCTACCAGGTTCCCGCACTCGTGCTGCCGGGCCTCACCGTCGTCGTGTCCCCGCTCATCTCGCTGATGAAGGACCAGGTGGATCGCCTGGAGTCGCACGGCGTGCCCGCTGCGCTGCTGAACAGCACGCTCGGCACTTCAGAGGTTTCGGCGCGCCTGGCTCGGGTACAACGCGGTGAGCTCAAGCTTCTCTATGTCGCGCCGGAGCGTCTCGAGGCTCCGGATCTTCAACGGTGTCTCGGTCGGTGCCAGTTGTCGCTCCTGGCGGTGGACGAAGCGCACTGCATCAGCGAATGGGGCCACGATTTCCGCCCCAGCTTTCGACGCATCGCCCACGTGAGCGACCAGCTGGGACGTCCCCAGGTCGTGGCGCTGACGGCAACGGCGACGCCGTCCGTCAGACGCGACATCATGCGACAGCTTCGGATGCGCAGTCCCGCAGTCGTGGTCGGGGGCTTCGATCGGGTGAATCTCCATTACGCCGTGCGGTCGTGCCGGTCGGATACCGACAAGGATCGGGCGCTCATCGAGGTCGTGCGGGCGTACGCTCGGCCGGCAATTGTCTATGCATCCACTCGCTCATCCGTGGAGCGCCTGACGCGCCACCTCACGCGCTCCGGCGTTCGCGCGCTTCCGTATCACGCGGGACTGGACGGTGAACAGCGGCACGCCATGCAGGAAAGCTTCATGCGCGGTGCTGTCGACACGATTGTCGCGACCAACGCGTTCGGCATGGGAATCGACAAGCCTGACGTCCGATTGGTGGTGCATTACGCCATGCCGGGAACCGTCGAAGCGTACTACCAGGAAGCCGGTCGGGCCGGCCGCGACGGAGCGTACTCCCATTGCGTGTTGCTCCACGCACATCGAGATCGCTTCACGCACGAATGGTTCATCAACGGCATGTACCCGGCGAAGGAAACGGTTCGTCGCGTGCACGACCTGCTCCGGGCCAGCGCGGACCGTGGCAGAATTCGCGCGCCCATGCAGGGCCGCGAGACGGAATCCGCAGTGCGTGTGCTGGAGCGGCATGGCGTCGTCTTCCGCGAGCGTGGCAACGGCACCGCGGTTCGTGTTCGTCTCATGGCCACGCCCGTTCGAATTCGTCGAGAGCTTGGATCCCGCGGCACCGCGCTCGAGCTCGGCCTTCTGCGTGCGCTTTGGCGGGTCTGTGGTACTGACCTGGACAACGGCGTGTCCGTCGACCTGCACGGCTTGCCGCCGGGGATCGGCGCCCACACGGCCCGCACAGTGCTCGAGCGCCTGCGCGAACGGCAGTTCGTGGACTTCCAGCCCCTGGACGAAGGACTTTATCTGTCGCGGCCCGAACTGCCGCTGTCGGCGTACGACATCGATTGGGAAACGCTGGAACGCCGCCGCTGCTCGGACATGGAGAAGCTCGAGACCATCCAACGCTACGCGATTACCACGCAGTGTCGGCGCGCCTTCGTGCTGCGTTATTTTGGAGAATCGAGGGCTGCCGGCAGCTGCGGCGGGTGCGACAATTGCCCGACCATGCAACCGTCAGGGGCCTGAGTCCCAACACCTAATGGACGACGCGCTTTACTTCGGCGAGCAGCACCTCCAGGTGCGCGAGATGGTTCGGCGGTTCGCGCGCGAGGAAGTCGCGCCCATCGCCGCGAAATACGATGCCGAGGCCAAGTTCCCCTGGGAGAGCATTCGCAAGATGGGCGAGCTTGGATTGCTCGGCATTCCCTGGCCCGAGGAATTGGGAGGCGCGGGGCTGGATCTCATCAGCTACATGATCGTGATCCACGAGCTGGGCAAGGTCGATGCGTCGCACGGCCTCACCGTTTCCGCCCACACGACGCTCGGAACGTCACCGATCTTCCGTTTCGGCACTGACGATCAACGCAAGCGTTATGTGCCGTTGCTCGCGTCTGGCCGCGTGATGGGCGGCTTTGGGCTCACCGAGCCGGAGGCCGGAAGTGACGCTGCGGGCACTCGCTCGACAGCGGTGCGGAAAGGCGACCGATATGTGCTGAATGGCACCAAGCGGTTCATCACGCACGGCGGGGTTGGGGAGATCTTCGTCGTGACTGCCGTGACGTCGCCGGGCCGGGGCACCGACGGCATCAGCTCGTTCATCCTCACGAAGCACACGAACGACCCACAGGGCGCCGCGGCGGCTGGCGTCGGCCACGAACCGTCGCTGCCGGCACTCAAGGGCTTCCGAGCTGGAAAGAAGGAGGACAAGCTGGGCTGGCGCGCGTCCGATACGTCCGAGCTCATCATGGAGGACGTCGAAGTGCCCGCGGAGAACCTGCTCGGCAAGGAAGGCGAGGGGTTCAAGAACTTCATGCGGACGCTGGACAACGGGCGCATCGGCATCGCTGCGCTCTCGCTGGGCATAGCGGAAGGCGCGCTCGAGGAGGCCCTCAAGTACGCGAATTCCCGGAAGCAGTTCGGCCAGCCGATTGCCAGCTTCCAGGGCATCCAGTTCCAGTTGTCCGACATCGCCACCGAGATCGAGGCAGGCAAGCACCTGATGTTTCACGCCGCATGGCTGGCACAAAACGGCCGAGCCTTCTCGAAGGAAGCAGCCATGGCGAAACTGTTCTGCTCCGAGCTGGCCATGCGTGCCACCATCAAGGCAATCCAGGTGCATGGCGGCTATGGCTACACCAAGGACTATCCGGTCGAGCGAATGATGCGGGATGCCAAGATTTGCGAAATCGGCGAAGGAACGTCTGAAATACAGCGGATCGTCATCGCGCGTCACCTGCTGAAGGAGTTGAAGGACTAGGAGTCCGAGACCCGTCGTGACGGGCCGGCAAGCCGACACACCGCTGTAAGTCATTGCTACTCTTGCGGAAAGCTGGATTGAGCGATAGCTCTAGTGCAGTGAATTCGCTGTTATTTCCCGCTTTGGCAGCGCCGCGCGACTCGCGGCCGCGCCTGAGCGAATTGCGCGATATCGTCCTCACGATGTTGAGGGCGCTTTTCGCGCTCGTCCCTTCCATGACGCGCGGCCCCTTCCTGTGGGCCGATCGCACGCCGGGCCGCCTACAGCTGGCGCTCATTGGCCGCCGTTTTGTCGCCCAGGGCGACACGACGTGGCGCCAGCCGGATCCCGCGTGGACGATCACGTCTGGACACGGAACGACCCCCGACCATGTGGGTCGCCTGCGCTCCGAGCGTCTGGCGACGTACCCCAACAACAACCGCTCCGATCCGTGTGCCGAGTCGCCACACGGATTGTCGCGAGCGGCATTCGATGAAGAGAGAAATCCTGATCAACGCGACGCCGCGCGAAACGCGCGTCGCAATCCTCGAGGACGATCAGCTCGTAGAGCTGCTGGTTGATCGTCCCGATGCCCGCCGCATGGTGGGCGACATCTACCTGGGTCGTGTCGAAGCGGTACTTCCCGGAATCCAGGCAGCCTTCGTGGACATCGGCACGGAGAAGAGTGCATTCCTGCACTCCTCCGATACGGTGTTGCCCGAAGACAAGAACGGCGAAGACGACGCCGACGCGGACGACGCGGCGGAGGAAGGCGAAGGGGAAGACCGCCCACGCCGCCGCCGCGCCAAAGAAGTCCCCATCCAGGATGCGGTGAAGCGCGGCCAGGACCTCATCGTCCAGGTCTCGAAGGAACCGATCTCGACCAAGGGACCGCGCGTAACAGCCGACGTCTCCCTTGCCGGTCGATTCCTGGTGTACATGCCATTCGCGTCCCGCGTCGGCGTGAGTCGCAAGATCGGCGACCGAGCCGAACGCCAGCGCCTGCGGAAGATGGTGGAAGAGATTCTCCCAGCGGACTCGGGCGGCGTCATCGTGCGCACCGTGAGCGAGGACGCGACCAAGGAGACCTTCGGCCGCGAGCTTCAGACCCTGATGAACCAGTGGAAGCGGATCAAGAAGAAGACGCACTTCGTCCGCGCTCCCTCCAACGTGCATCGCGAGACCAACCTCACGCGCGGCCTCATTCGCGACCTGTTCAGCGAGAAGGTCGAACAGGTGACGGTGGATTCCAAGCAGGTCTACAACGAGATCCTCGAGTATCTCAAGGGAATCGCACCCGATCTGGCGGATCGCGTGAAGCTCTATGAGGACCAGATGCCGCTGTTCGACAAGGCGAACATCGAGCACGAGATCCGCGACCTGTTCAAGCGTCGTTGCGATTTGCCGTCGGGCGGGTACCTGATCATCGAGCCCACGGAGGCACTCGTCTCGATCGACGTGAACTCAGGCCGGTACACCGGCAAGAAGGACCCCGAAAAGACGATCCTCCGCACCAACCTGGAGGCGGCGCGCGAAGTGGCGCGGCAGCTTCGCCTTCGCGACATCGGCGGAATCATCGTCTCGGACTTCATCGACATGGAAACCAAGTCGAACCGCGACAAGGTGCTGCAGGAGCTGCGCACGCACCTCGGACGCGACCGCGCGCGGACGAAGGCGTTCGCGGTGAGCGATCTGGGCCTGGTGGAAATGACGCGTCAGCGAGTGCGCCAGAGCCATCTGCAGAACATGACCGAAGCGTGCGCCGTCTGCCACGGCACCGGTCGCGTGTTCACGGCGGAAACCGTCGTTCGGCGAGTCGAGCGTTCCGTGCGCCGCATCGTCGTCGAAGGCAGGCGCGACCATCTGGTGGTGAAGCTGCATCCCGACGTCGCGATGTACGTCCTGGAGCAGGAGCGCGACTTCATGAAGAAGCTCGAGAAGGCGGCCGGTTTCGGGCTCGAGCTGCGCGACGATCCACTGCTGAGGCCGGACGAGTTCAAGCTCGTGGTGAAGAGCGCCGGTCGGGACGTGACGCAGCAGTATGCGGTCGCATGATGCGCGTTGACATGGGTTTAGCGCTTACCTAGGTTTAGAGGCTCAATGCCAAAGTCCAAAGTCGCATCTCCGATGTCTTACGCAATCATTCGCACCGGCGGACGTCAGTTCCGCGTCGAGGCCGGGAAGAGATACCGCCTGCCGACGCTTCAGGGTGAACCCGGCGGCAAGATCGAGTTCACGGACGTCCTGTTCGGCAACGACGGGAAGGCCGTGAAGGGCGCCGACAAGAAGCTCACCAAGGCGAAGGTCACGGGTGAGATCGTGCGGCACGGCAAGGGCGACAAGATCGTCGTCTTCAAGATGAAGCGCCGGAAGAACTACGCAAGAAAGCAGGGGCACCGGCAGGGCTTCACGGAAGTGAAGATCAGCGACATCAATCTCGGCTAAGCGAGGCAGTCATGGCTCATAAGAAGGGCGTCGGGTCGTCCCGCAACGGCCGCGATTCGAATCCGAAATACCAGGGCGTGAAGAAGTTCGGCGGTGAGAAGGTCGTCGCCGGCAACATCATCATCCGCCAGGATGGCACCAAGTGGCACCCCGGCCGGAACGTCGGCATGGGCACGGACTACACCATCTACGCGCTCATCGACGGCGTGGTGAAGTTCGAGCACAAGAACAGCAGGCGGTACAAGGTCAGCGTCGAACCCAAGGTGAAGGCGACGTCAGCCGCCTAGGACGCGAAGCTTCAGCAGGAAAAAAGAGAAGGCCCTCGATCCCCAATCGGGATGAGGGCCTTCCGCTTTTTGTGCCGCGCGACGAGACGTGATCAGTTCATCGACTGGGTTACCGGCTTGCCGCAGACCTGGCCGCTGATCGACGCGGTCGCCGTGTCACCGTTCGAGCTGATCGACAGCGTCAGGTCGACCGAGCAGTGACCCTCACCGATGTCCGACGCGAAGCGGATACCACCCCTTTCCGTGGCGGTCATCGAGAACGCGCCGGTGGTCGGATTGTTGGTGATGGTCGCATTGAGCGTGATGTTCGGATCGCCGTCGAACGTCCAGAGACGACCGCTCGAAGATGTTCCCTTGCAGGCGTTCCAATCCAGCTTGACCTGCATCGTCGCCTGATTCTCGGTGCCATTTGCCGTACCGGTGAGGCTCGCGGTGCCACCTTGGGGGCACTCGACCGTCTCACTCACGGACGCCATCGCGTTCGCCATCGCGTTCGCAATCGCCGCGTTGGACGGTGCATGCACATTCGCTGCTGGGCTACCGACGCTGAACGCGCCGACGGCCGACATCGCGTCGAGCATGTCGGCAATTTGCTCCTCACTCAGGTTTGCATTCGGGGCCGTGGAGTCGCCGCAGGCGGCGAGGGTAACGGTCATCGCAGCCACGACAGCCCGGCGCAAGAAGGTTCGACTAGTCACTGTTCTGACTCCCGTTTGTTGGGCACTATTGAGACGCTGCAGCAGGACCGACGGCAACCGCTCAGCGTCCGATCCGCAACCTTCGCACCGCCCATCGTGCATTATCCGTGATGTGCGTTACCAGTTCTGTAAACTTCCGGTGTGCTTGATGCGTAGGACCTGGCACGACACAACGAGCACGGAGAGAGTACCATGGCCCTCTGGAACAAACTGAAGGACGAGTTGAATCGCGCGGGTCGCGCCGCGCAGGAAGCACTCGACGAGGGCAAACTCCGGCTCGACCTCATGCGCAGCCGACAGGCAATGGATCGCGCAGCGCAGAAACTCGGCTACGCCGTGTACCGCGCCCGCAAGCTCGGTGGCGATATACCGTCGGACGAGTACGAACGGGTCGCTTCGGACGTCGCGAACGCCGAAGCCGAAGTCGAGCGCTTCGAAACGCTCCTGCGCGAGGCCGCGAACCGGCGGCGGAGCGGTGGGGCCGCGGACGCACCGCCGGCGTCGCCACCCGAGTAGCGCCTAGCTACAGGGCTGACGACGCCGACGACGGCGGGCTTTACGGCCTGCGATAGTCGGGCGGAAGCGTTCGATAGCGTTGCTCGAGCAAATCCTGACGACTCGGCGTGGCAATCTCCCTTCCACGCACGATGACATGCTCGGCGCGCGTTCCGAACTCGAAAGGATCGCCGCTCCACACCACGACGTTTGCCACTTTGCCGGCCTCCAACGAGCCATAGCGGTCGGCAATTCCAAGCACTCGGGCGGGAACCAGCGTTACCCCGCGTAGCGCGTCGTCCCACGTCATGCCGTATGCCACCGCGTTACCGGCTTCCTGTTTCACATTGCGGACGTTGAACGTTTCGGCGTCACCAGTACCCGAATCGCCGACGAGAATCACGTCGACACCGGCGCGACGCAGGATGGCGGCGTTCTCCTGCCGAGCCCCGAGCGAGTTGAAGCTCTGCGGGATGTTGTTCATCGCCCCGGTCACGACGGGCACCCGCGCCGCTGCGAGTTTGTCTGCAACCATCCAGGCCTCGGCGCCACCAGCGATGATGATGCGGATGCCGAACGCACTCGCCAGCTCGAGCGCCTCCTCGATCTCGCTCGAGCGGTTCACTTCGAGCACGAGCGGCAGTCTGCCGTCGAGCACCGGAATCATTGCGTCCAGGTCGAGGCGAGAGGCAACGAAGGGGCGCGTGGCTGCGCGCTCGAACTCAACCCGACGGCGCGCATAGGCGCGCGTATCCTCGAGCAGCTCGCGGAGCTTCACGACCATCTCGCCACGCGCGCCGAGGTTGGCCGATCCCTTGTCCTCGAGCTGCGCGACCATCGCCGCTGGCGCGCGTACCATCATGTCCGACAGCGAGCCACTGACGAGGTCCAGGACGGCAGCCTGGCCGGCCACGAGTCCCCCGGACGGCGCGATGAGAACCGTTGTGACGCCTTCGACCCTTGCGGGCGTCAGCAGCACGCTCGAGGGATTGAACCCCGCCCAGGCCGTAAAGGCAGCGGCGATCGCGTCCTTGCCCCGCGCCGAGACGTCGCGCGTGGTGGACTCGAGGCCCACCTCGACCAGGCCAAGCTGGGTCGAGGAGTTGATGAGGCCCGGCGTCACCCACTTGCCGCCGGCATCGATGCGCGTCGCGTCCGCTGGAATGGCGACGTTCTGTCCCACTTGCGTAATGCGACCATCGCGAATGACCACCGTACCGTTCTCGATCGTCGATCCGCTCACCGTGTAGACGCGGCCACCCGTGATCGCGATCGTCTGCGCGTCAGCCACAGACGCGGCCGCGAGCAGGACGACGAAAGCCTTCGTCAGATTGCGCATCAGCGGGCCCCTCCGGGCAGACGTACCTCTGGAACGAACCCGAGCTCGAAGTCGGTGCGCCAGCGTTGCGAGGGATCGTTGCGATCGAATAGCAGCGCCCCGTCGACCCAAACCTTCTCGGCGCGCGAATACACGCTGAACGGGTTGCCGGACCACAGAACGACGTCGGCGTTCTTGCCCACCTCCAGCGTCCCGATCCGGTCCTGCAGGCCGAGCGCCCACGCGGGATTGATCGTCACCCACTTGATCGCCTGGTCCGGGGTGACGGTGATGCCGACCTCGCGACCGGCGTACATGGCCTTGGCTGCTTCCTGGTTGAGCCGCTGCGATCCGGACGGATCATCCGAGTGAATGATGGCGCGTGCCCCTGCGCGATCCACGATGCTGGCGTTCGCCTGCACGCCGTCCAGAGCCTCCATCTTGAAGCCGCCCCAGTCCGCCCAGATCGATGCCGAAATGCTGTCCCGGGCGAGCAGGTCGGCGATCTTATACGCCTCCACTCCGTGATGGAACGAACGGATCGAGTAGCCAAACTCCTTCGCGATATCGATCATCACGGCCATTTCGTCTGCGCGATAGCAGTGATTGTGCACGTAGATGTTGCCGCGCAGGACTTCCGCCAACGTCTCGTTGTTCAGGTCGCGGGTAGGCGGGTCGCCCTGATGATCGGCATTCCATTTGTCCCACCGGCGACGATACGCCTCTGCCGCGATCCATGCGCTGCGGTAGCCCGCCACGTTGCCCATCCGAGTAGACGGACCACGATTCGCGTACACGCGCTTGGGGTTCTCGCCGCAGGCCATCTTGAGCCCGTATTTCGCGCCGGGGAATTTCATGCCCTGCATCGTGCGCGACGGAACGACTTTGAGCACGACGCTGCGGCCACCAATGAGGTTCGCGGAACCCGGCAGCACCTGAAGTGTCGTGACGCCTCCCGCGAGATTGCGCGGGAACTGGGGGTCCTGTGGCCATACGGAATGCTCGGCCCACACCTGCGCCGTGACCGGATTCGTGGCCTCGTTGCCGTCGCTGTTCCCACTGACGCCGGGTGCTGGATAGACGCCCAGGTGAGAATGCGTGTCGATGATACCGGGAGTGACGTACTTGCCGGTGCCGTCGACGACCACTGCATCGGATGGCGCGGCCACGTTCGCACCGACCGCGGCGATCTTGCCATCGCGCAACAATACTGATGCGTTCGCGAGACTCGGTCCAGCGGCGGTCATGACCGTCGCATTTCGAATCAACGTGATGCGCGACGCGAACGGCCGATACGTGCTGGGGAACGGATCGGAGTTCGGCGCCGACACCGCACCAGCACCTGGCGCAGTCTTGGCCGGCGGAGCCTCCTGTCGCGGCGCTGGAGCCGGAGCGGGGGCTGGCGCCGGGGCCGACTGAGCCGGACGGGCGCACCCCCATGCGGCGAGCGCTGCCAGGGACAACAGTTTTGCCTGTTGCATCGAAGGGAGAGGGAAGGGGAAGCGGGAGGGAGCAAGAACGCTACGTGCGATTGTCTCCGACAACAACTCCGGCCTAGAGGTTTGCGAAGATGGTCAGGTCGTCCGTGCACACGCCATCGACGTGGAGCGTACTGAGCCCGCGTGCGACTTCCGCGGAATTCACGGTCCACACAACTACGCGCATGTCGTGCTGATGAGCCGCACGGACGAACTGGGTGTTCACCAGACTCCAGTGTGGCCAGACGTCGCGGGGGTGCGGCTTGGTCTCTTCGACGATCCGGACGAGCTCCGCCACGGGGCTGTGGGTTCCTTTGTCGAGCAGGACACCGGTCGGCATGTCAGGGGCCTTCGCGGCGACTCGCGCGATTGCCGCGTGATCGAAAGAGTGCAACGCGAACTCATGACCGTGTCGTCGCACCACGTCGATGACGACGTTCTCGATGTTTCGCCCCTTGAGCTCGACGTACACTCTGGCCCTGTCACCGACCGCCGTCAGCACGTCCGACAGTCTTGGAATTCGCGCGCCCCTGCCGAGGTCAACGTCAGCGAGGTCGGGCCACCTGACACCAGCGATGGGCACGCCTGCGACGGAATCGTCGTGATGCACCACGGCCACGCCGTCCCGAGTCACATGCGCATCGAGCTCCACCGCGTCGGCTCCGTGCTCCAGCGCCAGGAGAAAGCCCGGCAGGGTATTCTCCGGACGGGCTCGTGGGGAGCCGCGATGGGCCACCCGTTCCAGCCGGTCAGGGACAGTGAGCATGACGGTGTATAATTCCGCAACCTCCCTGACGGCAAGCGCTTAACAAAACGCTGCTGCGTACGTCTACCCAGCAAGGCGAATGACTGATCCGGTCCGAAGCGGCGATGAATCGCGTGACTCGGAGCTCATCGCGGAGTGGAAGGCCGGGGATCAGCGCGCGGCGTCGCTGTTGGTGGAGCGCCACGCGGCCGCACTCGCCCGCTTCGCGGTCAGCTGTGGAGCCCGGAGTGACATCGACGAGCTGGTCCAGGATACTTTCGTGAGAGCGTTCAGCTCGCTTGATGGGTTTCGAGGAGAAAGTTCGTTCCGCACGTGGTTGTTCACGATCGAGAGACGGTTGCTGATGGATCGCGTGCGGGCGGAGAAGCGGCGCCCGCCGGGAGCAGAGATCAACGAGACCGATGCAATAACCGAATTCGACGCGCTCGACCACATGGTGGCCGACGAGGCACAGGGCAAGGTAAGGCAGGCAGTCGATGGGCTGACGCCGACGCAGCGGGAAGTGTTTCTCTTGCGAGTCACGGAAGGGCTGTCGTACAAGGAGATCGCACAAGCAGTGGGTACTACAGAAGGAGCCGCGCGCGTGCACTATCACAATGCGATGCGCGCCATAAAGGAGTTTCTCGATGCGTGACTGTGCCAATGTGAACGTCAGGGAGCTGTTGCCCGATCTGCTGCACGATCGGCTGCCAGCTGCGCAGCGCGTCGAGGTCGAGCGTCACGTCGCCGCGTGCGCGGACTGCCGCTCGGAGCTGGCGATCCTGCGACGGATTCTCGCCAGCGCAGCAGCGCCTCGCGTCGATGTCGTCCGCATCGCCGCCGCGATTCCGCCCTACCGGCCGGTGTCGGCCTGGCGTCGGGCGACGGCTGCGCCACAGTTGCGCGTCGCCGCGGCAATCGTGTTGCTTGCCGGCAGCTGGGCGGTGTTGTGGAGCACACGGACGCCGGACGACGCCGGCAGGCGCGTCGCGCAAACTCCCATTCCGACTCCACCGACGGTCCTGGTGGAATCGATCGCGCCCACACCGAGAGTCCAGCGTCCGCCAGTGGGGCCGTCGCGGGGTCCGACGGAGTTGGCAGTCGGCGATTCATTTCACGATGTCTCCGACAGCGAGCTACGCGCGCTCCTCGACGAGCTGGTGTCGCTCGAGGCGGTAACACCGACCGAAGCTGAGGTCGAGCTGCCGTCGCCCGGCCGGAGCGGCGCCTGATGGTGCGGCGCATCGCGGTTGGCTTGATTGCCCTGGCCGTCGCGGCACCCCTCGAGGCGCAGCGGCCGGGCGCACGTCCGCTCCAGGCGCAGGGAATCGGTGATCGCGCTCGCCTCGAGCAGGAGATCCGCCGCGGATTCGCCATCGCGGTCCGGCGGCGCGTGGGGCTGAACGACGCCCAGATGGCCAAGCTGGGGCCGATCGCCTCGAGATACGAACAACAGCGCCGGCAGCTTCAGGCCGAGGAGCGCGACGCCCGGCTCGCGCTGGGTCAGGCGCTTCGGAATGAGAGCACGGCCGACAGCAAGCAGGTAGACGGCCTGCTGCAGCGCATGATCGACATCCAGAAACGCCGCGTGTCGCTCGTCGAGTCCGAGCAGCACGAGCTGGCGACCATCATGTCGCCCGTGCAGCGCGCGAGGTACCTGGCACTGCAGGAGCAGATCCGTCGGCGGCTCGAGCAGGCACGGCAGCGTCGCCAGCCGTCGGTCCAGGACGATAGCGACGTGTCGCCGGCACCTCTGCGCCGACTCAACCGACGCGCACCGCGGTAGCAACCGGACGGTAGCTCCGTCCTGCGCGCCGTGGCTACATTTCGGGGCTTGGCCAGCCCGGGTGGCGGAACGGTAGACGCAGAGGACTCAAAATCCTCCGCTGGCAACAGCGTGCGAGTTCGAGTCTCGCCCCGGGCATCTGGTTGTGACATAAGGAGTTGGGTAGGGTATGGAAGGCGCCTCTTATGAGGCGTTTTTCACGAGTGAAAGGCCTGTTTGCTCCCCGGCTGCTCCCTTGGGCGCTTGCTTGCTCCCCTCGGGGTCCATGTGTGCGGCGAGCTTCGAGACGCCGGTTCTGAGGTCGGCAGAGGCCACGATCGCGTAGCGGCGGTAGATGCTTTCCGTCCGGTGTCCGGTGAGCTGCATGGCCACGCTACGAGGCACGCCGGCCCATTCAAGGTTCCTCGCGGCGGTTCGTCTGAAGTCGTGGGCGATCCGCCCCACGATGGTAGGACGGACGAGCACGCGGGCTTTCTCCTTCGGTCCCTTGCCGCCATGTGCGGCGCGATCGCACGCCGAGCGCCACGCGAAGTGGTGGTTCACAATCGCATTGCCCCGACGATGGAACACGGTCGGAATCCGCCGGCCTAGCTCGTGCTCTAGTTCGTCCGTTAGCCCACGTTGACGCTCTAGCAGGGCTGCAAGGGCAGGGAGGGCGCTAAACGGGAACTCCCGGCCTTCATGGTTCTTCGTCGTGTTGGGCTCGAGCCTGACGGTTCCTGCGCGGAAGTCCACACGATCCCATGTCAACGCGAATACTTCGGACGCGATGCGCCAGCCCGTCAGGTAGGCGAACTGCATCGGGGCTTGAAGGTAGTCGGGCAACTCGGCCATGACGGCTAGGAAGTCGTCCGGCTCGAAGAACCCCTGCCGCGCATTGCGGGGTGTGGGTGTCGAGATCTTCGGCGCCGACGTGATCTGCCTCGTATCCACGGCCAGCCGGAACATGCGACGCAGGACAGCCAACTCGCAGTTGGTCGTCGCGCGGGACGCCCCATCCTTCATCCGCTGTACCTCGTACGCCGTCACCTTGTCCGCCGTGATGGCGAGGGCGCGCATGGTGCCGAACGTCTCACGGAGGTGGGCTATCGCCTGCGTCGCGCGCTTGGTCGAGCTGTTGCCTTTGAGGGCGTAGGAGTCCAGCAGCATCTTCTCCATGTCGCCGAACGACAGGCGGCGAGCTCGCGGCGCGGTGTGCTCGCCTTTGCCGACGTTGTGCTCGATGACGGCGGCTTTCTTCGCGGCCTGGGCCTCGCTCGTCGTCTTGAGTGACTCCCAATGCTCTTTGCCATCCACGCGGTAGCGGAGATACCAGTACCGCCCGCGTTTGATGAGGGAACCGAACTCCCGACGCTTAGTCGTTTCCATCGTGCCCCCTTTGGCTTTCTCGTCTCAGAAAGGAGAACGTCACATCGTCACCAAAGGACCGAGCCATACGGACAGCATCGACATCAATCAGGTCGGACTCGGTGTCGGAAGTGGCGATCGACAACCCCCGCTCGCGGAACAACGCCCCAAGCTGGTCACGAGAGAGTCGCTTCGCTGTAATCCCAAGGGCGATGAGGACCGCAGGCGGAAACGAGTATCCAGATCCATCTGAGAAGCGATACTTGTCCGCTTCGATGGTGGGCACCGTCAAGGAAAGCGCAACCGACACCGCGTCCGGCTGCATGAGTACGAGCGGTATGGCACCGGCGAGGAGCGTGGATTCCGGTATCAGGAAAAAACCGCCGCACTGCGGATCGCTCTCGAAATGCCCGGCCAGCGCCCGTTCAGCCAGTTCGATGCTGCCAACGCAATAGAGCGTCTCAGAGTCCCCTAGCTCGCTCATGCCCGTGGCTCCTCGGCCAGAATCACGACAATACACCAGTCCGCGCGACGCACGTCCTCGGGCAGCGCCTTCACGTACCAGCGTGGACGGCGCGCGATCAGGACATCAGCACCGTGAGCGCGCACGGCCTCACTGGTCGCCTCGGCTTCCTCCCGGCTCTCGCACGGCACGACCGTCGCCGTCGCTGCGTACGGCTTCACGGTTTCCTTCCCTTGGCCGAAGGCAGCCGCTCCAGCAGGACGCCGGGCTCAACTCGGAGCACCTTGGCCAGCTTCTCCAACAAGTCGAGGTCGATGCGACCGCCCGGAGCGCGATTCTCCAGTGCGCTGATGGTCGGCTGCCGGACTCCTGCTCGCTCCGCGAGCTCCACCTGCGTAAGGCCGGCCTTCTCCCGCTCCTCGCGCAGCCGCACTCGAATGGGCGTCATGTCGTGCATGAGGTGAATATACGTTCTGGCGCATATCCGCGCTAGCGTATAATATCCGGAATAGAAACGGGGGCCGGTGCCGCCTGAGAGACGAAACACCGCACCCC
>DASTVV010000141.1:0-3355 GCA_035758925.1 Gemmatimonadaceae bacterium | reverse complement strand
AAGAAACACCACGTTGGGCGCCCAAACCACCGGCACAGGCGTACCCTGACGCAGAGAGCTGTCGGACACCCAGAGGATCGAGTAATAGGCGAACAACGTCCCGACAATCAATGCTGCGCGCGCAGGCACAAACCGGACTCTGGCACCGACCGCGAGCGTAAACAGCGCCAGCGGAATCGCTGCGAAGCTGAGGGCCCACAGCAGATGGTAGTGCCTCAGCGCTGCGACATCCGTGCGGCGGGCAAGCCCGGAGAACCCGAGTTCGTTCAGACCCGGCTCGACGTGAACGATCCGCCCGTCGGTCACGGCAGCGATCGCCATGTCGCGGAACGTCTGGTTACCCCATGGGAGGCCCCATTCGATGACCGCCGCCACGATGCACGCGGCAGTGCCCCCAATCGTCATGGTGACCAGGAGGTCGCGTCGTGTCAGTGTCCGGGCCCGGATCGCGCTCATGATGCCGATGCACACGCCGATTGGAATGCTGATCGGCAGCGCCTGCGGGATCAGCGTGAGCGCCAACATCACGTGCCTGGTCTTGCCGGTGAGAATGCCCGGAAAGCCATCGAGGAGCGGTGGAAGCACCAGAAGCACGGTGACGAGAGCGAACCCGAGAGACGAAAAACCAATCACGCGACGAAAGACCTGCTCGCCATGCTCGGAACGGCCGCAGATCGAAAGTACGGTGTGGATGGCGAGCGCTTTCCAGAAGCCGACATAAGCCCTGAGCAGCACGCCGCGCCGGCGCCACGAACCTCCAGGCGTGGCGTTGTACTCGATTTGCAGGTCCGAGATGATCGGATCAATCAGGCGCTCGATCGTTGGTGGACGAAACAACAGCAGCGCAAAAGCGCGCAACCAGCGTCCCGGTCCGCTCATCGCGCGAACCTCATGGCCAGCCGCCGCTGCGCCGATGTCAGCATCGCCAGCAACTCACGGCCATACGGCGTGGATCGATACAGGCGGCGAGGCAACCCACCGTGCGCCGGCGATTCCTCCTCGGCGCGAGAAGAGACGTACCCCTTCTGCTCCATGCGCCCGAGCGTGACGTAGACCGTCCCGCGCTTCAACGCGCCCGCGGATTCGGTCACCAGTTCGAGGCCGTACATCTCTCGCGACCGTCCAAGCAGTTCGAGGATGACCTGCTCTTTGCTCGATGGTGGTGAAATCCGGTCTGCCATGGCGTTCAGTCTTACATCGTGTAAGACCGGTGTCAATAGTCACACTCGTTCTGAGCTCCTGTCATAATCCCGCTCCATGCGCCCCGTTCTGACGCTGACTCTCTGCGTGGCCGCCCTGTCAACCGCAGTCGCGCAACCCGAAAACTTCGACACGATCATCCGCGGCGGAATCGTTTACGACGGCAGCGGAAGCCCTGGCGCCCGAAGTGATGTGGGCATCCGGCGGGATCGTGTGGTCGCTGTTCGCGATCTGTCAGCGGCAACGGCGACCACGGTGATCGATGCCAGCGGGATGGCGGTCGCGCCCGGCTTCGTCAACATGCTGTCGTGGTCGACCGAGTCGCTGCTGGTCGATGGCCGATCGCAGGGGGAAATCCGCCAGGGAGTCACGACCCAGATCTTCGGCGAGGGCAGCTCGATGGGTCCGCTGAACGACGCGATGAAGAAGCGGATGGTCGAGCAGATGGGGGACCTGAAGTTCGACATCACGTGGACCACGCTGTCGGAGTACCTGCAGGAGCTGGAACGGCGCGGCGTGTCTCAGAATGTGGCGTCGTTTCTTGGCGCGACGACCGTGCGCGAGCACGTGATCGGGCTGGCGGATCGCAAGCCGACCGCATCCGAGCTCGAGGCGATGCGGGACATCGTGCGACGCGAGATGGAGGCTGGCGCGCTGGGAATCGGTTCGTCGTTGATCTACGCGCCGGCCTTCTACGCCTCGACCGACGAGCTGATCGAGCTGTGCAAGGTCGCAGCGAAGTATCACGGCAAATACATCTCGCACATCCGCAGCGAGGGAAACCGGCTGGTCGAGGCCGTCGACGAGCTGATTCGGATCAGCCGCGACGCGAAGATTCCGGCCGAGATCTATCACCTCAAGGCTGCGGGGGAAGCGAATTGGTCGAAGATGCCGCGCGTGATTGCGATGATCGAGCAGGCCCGGCGAAGCGGGCTTCGCATCACGGCCGACATGTATACCTATACCGCCGGCGCGACCGGTCTCGATGCGTCGATGCCGCCCTGGGTGCTCGACGGCGGATACGAGGAAGCGTTCAAACGGCTGCGCGATCCCGAGATCAGAAAGAAGATCGCCAGCGCGATTCGCACCCCGTCACGCGACTGGGAGAACCTCTTTCTGGCAGCCGGTGCGCCGGACCGCGTGCTGCTGGTAGAGTTCAAGTCCGAGGCGCTCAAGCCGCTGACCGGCCAGACGCTGGCGGAAGCCGCGCGGATGCGCGGCGAGGATCCGATCGACACGATCATGAACCTGGTTCTCGAAGATCGGTCACGCGTGGGAACGGTCTATTTCATGATGTCCGAAGAGAACCTCAACCGGCAGATCCGCCTGCCGTGGGTGTCGTTCGGATCCGATGCGGCGTCGATGGCGCCGGAGCCGCCGTTCACGAAATCGTCCGCACACCCGCGCGCCTACGGCAATTTCGCGCGCGTCCTCAGCAAGTACGTGCGGGAGGACAAAGCCCTGACCCTCGCCGAGGCAATCCACCGAATGAGCGGCCTCCCCGCTACGAACCTCGAGCTCGACCAGCGCGGCTTCCTGCGTCCCGGCATGTTCGCCGACGTCGTCATCTTCGACCCCGCCACGATCGCCGATCGGGCCACGTTCGAGAAACCGCATCAGTATGCGGTCGGCATGCGCGACGTCATCGTGAACGGAGTGGCCGTCCTCCGTAACGGCGAGCATACGAACGCGCGTCCCGGCCGTGCGTTGTGGGGCCGGGGCAAGACCACTACCGGGTCCGCTCGGCCTCGGCCTTGACGTGTTGGAGGACGCGGCCGTGTATCGCGTGCAGGATCGTGTCGGCGATGGCATTCCAGTAAATCGGCGGCTGCATCTCGAGTGAATACCACGTGCGCCCTTCCAGCCGCGTGCGGTTCGGCGCCAGCTGAATCAAGCGGAACTCGCCGTGCGTCGTACGGAAGAAGCCATCCAGGTGTGGCGCGTAGACGTGTGAATACGGACTCCACTCGTGAAGCGGCGGCGGCTGGCTCCTGACGTCGAACGCCAGCACGCTCGGTTCGTCCCACACCGTGATCGGCTCGACGAAGGTGCCCGTGGTGAACTCGCAGTGACGGACCGCGCCGACGCCCGTGCCGTCGAGCCGCGCGCGAAGCGGATAGGCCAGGCCGGCCCGGAAATACCACGCGGGAGCGCG
>DASTVV010000131.1:0-2123 GCA_035758925.1 Gemmatimonadaceae bacterium | reverse complement strand
GCAGATCGGGGCGCACGCCCGGAAGCGCAGCGAGGAACGTACTTGACGTACGCGACGAGCGAGAACCGGACGTACGCCACGAGGTGCCCGCGATGCGCCGGTCGCAGCCGACGGTCTGGTGAATAATCCGGGCTAGCCCGGATCATGCGTGACGTCGCGGGCACGCGCTGAGGCCCTGCGGTCTGCGTGGGCAGAGGCAGCGTCGAGATTTGCCGCGCGCGCGAGTCCCGAAAAGTGATCGCAGGTCGCGTAGTTGGCAACGCGGATCGCGGTCGGGAATCCGGAGCCGACACGGGCGGTTTCGAGGGTTGCGAAGACCACGAAGGAGCCGCCCGTGCCGACGACAGACTGTATTTCACCGATCGAGCTTCAGTTCCAGCGTCGCCCGCTGGTTGTTACGTGTGACGCCCCGCAGGTGTCCTCCGACGGCGGGGTGCTCATACTCCGACAGCTCGATGAGCGCATGGGGCTGACCAAGACGCTCGCGGCGCTGCTCGAAGACCCTCGTGATCCGGGGAAGCGGCGACATGAGCGGCTCGAGCAGCTCCGGCAGCGGGTCTACCAGATCTGCCTGGGCTACGAAGACTGCAACGACGCCGACCAGCTTCGTTACGACCCGATGTTCCAGCTCGCCTCTGGAGCAGCCCAGCAGACGCTGTCATCACAGCCCACGCTGAGCAGGTTCGAGAATGGCGTGCGCGGACGCGAGCTCAATCGTCTGTGGCGACGATTCGAGCAGGGCTACGTCGACGCACTCGATCCAGCGTCGGAGTGCATCGTCCTGGACATCGACGGCACCGACGACCCAACCCATGGAGCGCAGCAGCTGTCGTTCTTCCACGGCTTCTACGACCAGCACATGTTCCACCCGTTGCTTGTCTTCGACGGAGACAGCGGCGAGCTCATCACGGCAATGCTGCGCCCGGGCAAGGTCCACGCAGCGCGCGGCGCGGCGACGATCCTCGCTCGACTGATCCGCGCCATCAAGCGTCGTTGTCCGGGCGCTGCCATCGTGGTGCGCGGCGATTCGGCCTTCGCGATGCCTCGGTTGATGGCACGACTCGAGGCACTTTCCGACGAGCTCGGCGACGTCCACTACGTCCTTGGGCTCGCCAAGAATTCTCGATTGCTCGCGTTCGCAGCACCACTACTCGCCGAGGCTGCTGCGCAACACGCCACCACTAAGCGCTTCGTTCGACGGTTCACGTGGCTGTCCTACGCCGCCGAGACGTGGTCACGCGAACGAGCTGTGGTCCTCAAGGTCGAGCACAGCGAGCGCGGTGACAACCCGCGCTTCCTGGTGACGACACTGGATGGCTTCGACCCCGGACTGGTCTATGACCGTGCGTTCTGTCCTCGAGGACAGAGCGAGAACTTCATCAAGGACTTCAAAAACGCGCTGTCTGCCGACCGGCTGTCGTGCCATCGCTTCGCCGCCAACGCGTTCCGGCTATTCCTCCACGCCGTCGCATACCGACTGATGCACGCGCTTCGTCGCGCTGCTGCCACCGTCGTCCCCGAGCTCGGGCGACTTCAAATGGACACCTTGCGCGCCCGCCTGCTCAAGGTCGCCGCGCTCGCCGCCCAGTCCGCCCGTCGCATCCTCGTGCGTCTCCCTCGCGTCTTTCCGCTGGCCAACGCCTTCCAGCGGATCGCGCGCCACCTGGGTGCCACGTAGCTTCCGGTCACACTTTGACAACCAGGTGCTGTGCCTCCCGGATCGCCGGCCGGTGATCCGTGCGGCAACGACGCCCAGCGCCCCCCCGACGTCGTCAATCGCGCCGCCTCCCGGCTGGGTGGCCCGCGCCGATGCGCGCCTCGGGCCATCACGCATGATCCGGGCTAGGTGAAGGCGCCGGTCCGAGCCTTTCGCGGAACACCGCATAAATTAGCGGAAGCGCACGGGACTCGAACCCGCCTAGCCGTCGCTCGCGCGAAGTTACATCGGTTTTGAAGTTCTTAGATGTCGGGCGTAAGCGGACTTGGCCACGCATCTAGGACCACGCTTCCTCGACGAGTATCTGCGGTATTTACGCTGGCAGCTGACTTCTGAGGTGATACGCTTGGGTCCTAGCTGGGTCCTAGGACCGGCTGCCGAGGAAGCCGAGATGGCCAAGATCAAA
>DASTVV010000125.1:0-20108 GCA_035758925.1 Gemmatimonadaceae bacterium | reverse complement strand
ACGATCCGGCCACGAACGTGAACTGCTACACGTGTCACCGCGGGTTGTCGAAGCCGGGGACCATCGAGGCGGTGCTGTTGACGACGACGTCCCGCATCGGCGTGGACAGCGCCATGGCGCGCTACAGGTTCCTGCGCAACGACATGGCCAGCGGCAAGTACAACTTCGGTGAGCAGCCGGTCACGGAGACCGCAGCGAAGCTCAGCGCGCAAGGCAAGTACGACGACGCCATCAAGCTCCTGCAGATGAACCAGGAGTTCTATCCCAACTCGGTGACCATCGACTTCGCACTCGCCGAGACGTACATCGCGAAAGGCGACAAGGACGCGGGCATCGCGCGGCTGCGCGCGATTCTCACCAAGAATCCGAACGACCGGCGCGCGCAGGGACGGCTGCGGCAACTGGGGGTCCAACCGTAGCCGAGCGGTCGCATTGGCGGACGCAAGGCCTCCTTCCGCATGTCGACCTTCCCCTCTCAGAGCCCCTTCAGGATGCTCGGCCGAGCCCTGGTGCTCCATTGTCCGCGGTGTGGCAGCGGCGGGATTTTCGTTTCCTGGTTCAAGACCAGGGAGCGTTGCCCTCGCTGCAGTCTGCCGCTCCAACGCGGTGAGGAGCACGACTATTGGCTGGGCGGCATGATGTTCAACATCGTGCTGTCGGAGCTGCTCGCCGTGCTCGTGGTGGCGATCGCCATTCTCGCGAGCTGGCCGGACGTTCCGTGGAACGTGGTGTGGTTCGGCGCGATCGCGCTGATGCTCGCGGCGCCGGTGCTACTCTATCCCGTGTCGCGCACGACGTGGCTGGCGTTCGATCTCGTTTTTCGACCCGGGCACGAAAGCCACTACAGATAGGGCCGACGACGTCAAACCACAGAGCACACAGAGAACCGCAAGCACTTTGTTGATGGTGCGGGCGAAGACTCGACCGAAGACCTACAAGACAGGCAATTGCAGTTCTCTGCGTTCTCTGCGTTCTCTGTGGTTCGGATGCTGTTGCAGGCCTAACTCCCGAGACCGTAGAGCCGCGCGGCGTTGCCACCCAGAATCTTCGCCTTGTCCGACTCCGGGATCGGCAGACCGTTGAGCGAACGCAGCATCGATGGGATCGAGCCGATCTGGTGCGGGTAGTCGCTTCCGGCGAGGAGGTGGTCCACGCCCGCGAACTTGATCGCCAGCTCGAGCGCGTTCCTGTCGAAGTTCACGGTGTCGTAATACCAGGTCTTCAGATACTCGCTCGGCTTCTTCTGAATGTTGGTGCGGCACTCCTCGAAGTTCTCGAAGCCGCGATCGAGGCGCTCGGCCAGGTAGGGAATCGCGCCGCCGAGATGGCCCAGCACCCACTTGATGCGCGGGAAGCGCTCGGCCACGCCACTGAACACGAGGTGCGCCGCCGCCAGCGTGGTGTCCATGAGAAAGCCCACGAGCGGCATCAGCCAGTACTGTGTCATGGCCTCGACACCGACCGGGCTCGTCGGGTGAATGTGGAGCACGGCGCCCTTCGCATCGGCCAGCTCGTACAACGGCCAGAAGCGCTTGTCCGCGAGCGCCACGCCGTTGACGTTGCTGAAGAGCATCGCGCCCGGCAAGTGCAGCTGGTTCATCGCGCGCTCCATCTCCTTGACGGATGCCGCCGGATCGTTGAGCGGCAGCGTGGCCAACGCCGCGAAGCGCGGGCCGCGCTCGGCGATGATCTTCGCGAAGGCATCGTTCACGAGTGACGCGAGCGTTGCGGCATACGGCGGCGACTCCACGTGCGTGCCGGGCGTCGTCAACGTGATGACCTGCGTGTCGACACCCTCCTTTTCGAGGACGCCCTGCCGATAAGCGATGTCGCGGTGGCCCGCCACGGCGACGTTGTAGTCGCCCGGATAGTGGATGTGCGGGTTGCCCTTCGAATCAACGGTCACGTGGACGACGCTCTTGCCGGAGCGGAGGGCGTCGAGGTATTCGGGCGGATAGAAGTGGTTGTGGACGTCGATGATGCGCGTCACGATCGGGTTGTCGGGTTGTCGGGTTCAAGGGTTGTCACGACTACTGGGCGACGCCTGGTCCACAGCCAGTAGACCGGCAATCCAGCGGCGACGAGGGCGAGACCGGTGAGACTTTCCGCCGGCTGCGTCACGATCTGGTGCAGGACGATCGCCGCCGACGAACCAACGAAAATAGCGGGGAGGACGGGGAAGCCCCACACGCGGTACGCCGGCCGATAATCCGCGCGCCGGCGGAGAAACAGGACGCTCGCGGCCATGAGCGCGAAGAAGATCCACTCCGTGTACACGACGCGGGTGAACAGCGCGCGGTACGTGCCCGTGAGCACGAGCACGCACGACCAGACCGCCTGCAGCGCGATCGCGACGTGCGGCGTTCGATAGGTGGGATGGACGGACCCGATCCAACGGAACAGCAAACCGTCGTCGGCCATGGCGAGGTAGACGCGCGGACCGGCGAGAATGATCCCGGTCATTCCACCGAGCGTGGAGAGCACCACCAGGGCGGACAGCGCGTGCGCGCCGCCCGAGCCGAGCACCGCGTCGGCGAAGTCCGCGGCCACCCGCGTGGACGATGTGACCTGCTGCAGCGGCAGCACGGCCAGATAGGACGCATTGACCGCGATGTACGCGATCGTGACGACGACCGTTCCGATCAGCAGCGCTCGCGGAATGGTGCGCGTCGCGTCCCTCGTCTCTTCGGCGGCGTACGTCACCATGTGCCAGCCGCCATAGGCAAACAATCCGGCGACCATCGCCTGGACAACGGCCCCATACGTCATGCGCCCTGCGTCAGGATGCGCCATGCTGCCTGCGTCCGCGGCGCCGCCGTGCGAGGTGAGGAAGTAGACGCCCATCGCGACGACGAGCAGCAGCGCCGCAAGCTTGATCACGGTGAAGAACGTCTGGAGCGCGCTCCCCTGTCGCACGCCGAAGTAGTTCACCGCCGACAGGACGATGATTGCGCCGACCGCCGCGGCGCGCGTGCCCGCGTCGCCAAGCTCGATGAAATGACCGAGATACCGCGCGAACACCGTCGCGATCGCCGCGATGATGCCGCTGTGCATGCTCCAGAACATCGCCCAGCCCCACAGGTACGCGACGGCGGGCGAATACGCACGCTTGAGAAAGACGTACACGCCGCCGGTCTGCGGAAATGCCGACGACAGCTCCGCGGTGATCAGCGCGCCGATCAGTGTGAGCGCGCCCGCCGCCGCCCAGACGAGCAGGACTCCGCCCGGCGATGACACCGCCGCCGAGACGAGCGACGGCTGAACGAAGATGCTGGCGCCGATGATCGTGCCGACGACCATGGCTGTCGCGCGGCCCAGGCCAATCGCGCGAACGAACTCGGGCACGGTCAGGCGCGCTCCAGCAGCACGTTACCGGCGAAGCGCTTGAACTGATCCTTTACGCGCTTGGGATAGAAGAGCAGCAGAAAGCGCCAGAACCACGCACCAGCCATCTCGCGGTGGAGACGCCGAGCGTCGTCATTCGTGGCGCGATACGTCACCTCACGCCATCCGTGCGGCTCGAAGAACTTCGTGTTCTCGGCGGGCGCGAACTTGAACGGGGCTCGCTGCAGGTTCTTGCCCCAGGATCGCTGAGTGTACTTGAGCAGCTGCGGGCTGCCGAGGTCGAGGAGCCACCACCGGAAGCCGGGTTGCACGTGCAGGTCGCGCGCGAGCTCCGCGACCTGTTCGGGTTCGAGATAGATGAGCAGCCCCTCAGAGACGACGAGGGCGTTGTTCGCGTCCGCGCCCAGGCGAGCAAACAGCTCGCGGCGTTTCGGCGCGTCTGCGAGGTCGAGCATCACGGCTTCGTACCGGCACCTGGGCCGCTCGCCCCGCATGGTGTCCACCTTGTGCCCGAGGATCTCCGGAAGATCCACGTCAACCCACCGCAGGTTCGCAGGCAGATCCAAACGCCAGGGCCGTGCGTCCAGGCCTGCCGCAAGGTTCAGCACGAGGTCAGCGCCTGCGCGCACGCGATCGAGGATGATCTCGTCGAACACCGCCGTGCGGACGATCATCGGCCAGGCGAACGACTTGCCGCGCGGGATGCTGGCGACGATCTGCGCGCCCTGGGGTCCGGCGAGCTTGCGGGCGTACGGATCGCGGAAGATGGCGTCCGGACGATCCGTCTCCATCGCCCGGTACTCGGCGACCCATCTGGCGGTGTCCGAGACGTTTCGGATCGTCATCAGCCTCGCAAGCTAACGTCGGATTGTCGGGTTGGCAGGTTGTCGGGTTGGCAGGTTCACAATCCGACAAACCGATAACCCGATAACCCGACAACCTGACAAGCTCTTGCAACGTTACGCCCGTTCGCGAGGTATCATGGAAAAGGTCCAAACAGCCTCGTTTCCCGGGATCAGCCTCCATCGGATGTCGTCGTGCTAGAAGGCCTGTTCCAGCTGCTGTTCAAGTACCGCCCAGCCGTCTTCGCGCAGGGCGACCTCGCGTTTGGCGTCGCGGGACCATTGACGCTGGGCGTCGTCGCCGTGCTGCTCGTCGCGGCGGCGACTGTCTACAGCTATCGGCGCATCGCACCCGGGGCGCGGCGGCATCTCCTGGTGCTTGGCGTGCTGCGCGGATCCGCCCTGCTCGTGGTTCTCGTGTGTCTGTTCCGGCCGATGCTCGTGCTGTCGGCGCCTGTGCCGCAACGGAATTTCGTAGGCGTGCTGGTTGACGACTCGCGCAGTATGCAGATCAAGGAACGCGGTGGGCGGTCGCGCGCGGACGTCGTGCGCGCGGCGCTGAGCACTGGCGACAGCTCCATCCTGGCCGCGTTGCGGGAGCGGTTCCAGGTTCGCCTGTTCCGGTTCGGGTCGTCGTCGCAGCGCATCGAACAGATTTCGGACCTGGGGTTCAACGCGGTCGAGACGCGCGTCAGCGGTGCGATCGCGCAGGCACGTCAGGAGCTCGACGCGGTGCCGCTCTCGGGCCTGGTGGTCCTCACGGACGGGGCGGACAACACGACCGACGCGATCGACGCGGAGCTGGCGTCGCTTCGGGCCAAGTCGATCCCGGTGTTCACGGTCGGATTGGGCGCCGAGCGGTTCGACCACGATGTGGAGGTCGAGCGCGTCGAGCTGCCGAAGCAGGTTCTCGAGGGCAGCTCGTTCATCGCGAACGTCGTCATCAGGCAACGGGGCTACGCCAGCCAGAAGCTCCCGGTGGTCGTCGAAGACGATGGGCGTGTCATCGCGCGCGAGGAGGTGGAGATGCCGCCGGACGGCGCCACGACACCCGTGCGTGTGCCGGTGACGGTCACGACCCCCGGGCCGCGCCGCCTGCGGTTCTCCGTTCCCGTGCAGCGCGACGAGCTGCTGCCGCAGAACAACCAGCGCCTCGCGCTACTGGACGTGCGGCATCGGCGCGAGAAAGTGCTGTTCGTCGAGGGCGAGCCAAGGTCGGAAGTGGCGTTCGCGAGCCGCGCCATCGCCGCGGATTCCAACCTGCAGCTCGTGCTCCTGCAACGCACGGCGGAGAACAAATACCTGCGCCTGAACGTCGACAGCGCGAGCGAGCTTGCGGGCGGGTTCCCGGTGACGCGCGCGGAGCTCTTTCGCTATCGCGCCATCGTGCTGGGCAGCATCGAGGCGAGCGCGTTCACGGCGGACCAGCTTCGGATGCTGGCCGACTTCGTGAGCGTGCGAGGCGGCGGCATCCTGTTCCTCGGCGGACGCCGCGCGTTTGGCGAAGGCGGCTATGGGGGTACGCCGCTGGCCGACATCTTCCCGACGTTCGTGGACGGCGACGCCATTCCGGATTCGCTGACGCAGTTCCACGAGCTGACGGTGCGGGTGACCCAGGCGGGTACGACGCATCCAGTGACGCAGCACGCGGTGCCCAGCCGCAGGAGCGGAGTCACCAAGGCGGACACGACGGCCATCCAGCGCGTTCACGTCACGACCGTGAACCGCACGACGCGCCTGAAGCCCGGAGCGGTGGCTCTGCTGGAAGGTTCCGATGGTTCGTACAAGCAGCCCGTGCTCGCGTACCAGCGCTATGGCAAGGGCCTCGCGGTCGCGATGCCGATCCAGGATTCGTGGCTGTGGTACATGGACGCCAACGTTGCCGTGGACGACGCGACGTATCGCACCCTGTGGCGCCAGCTGCTCCGCTGGATCACGAGCGAGACGCCCCCGCAGTTGCGCGTGTCGGCCTCCGTCGACCGGGTGCGTCCCGGCGGCAGCGTGACGATCCGGGCCGAGCTGGCCGACAGCGGGTTCGCGGCGCGCAACGACGCGCGGCTGGTGGCGCACGTGCGCGCGCCGTCAGGCACGACGCGCGACGTGCCGCTCGAGTGGGTCGTGGATCGCGACGGCGAATACCAGGCGGCGTTCTCGTCGGAGGAGACAGGGCTGCACACGGTCCGTGTCACGACGGCCGCCCAACAGGGCTCCACGGCGGCCGCTCCCGCCCTCGAGGATTCGGCATACGTGGAGGTCGCGGACCTGGAAGCTGAGTTCTTCGGATCCGAGATGCGGCGTCCACTGCTTCGTCGCATCGCGGACGAAACGGGCGGCAAGTTCTACACGCCCGCCAACATGCGGTCCCTGCCGGAAGACATCGCGCTCAGCAAGCGAGGCGTGACGGTGATCAATCAGCTGGACCTCTGGGACATGCCGGTCGTGCTGTTGCTGCTGGTGGCGTTGCTCTCGGTGGAATGGGCGTACCGTCGGCGCAGAGGCCTCGCATGATTGGACTGCTGACGGCGGCTTTGACGGCGGCTTTGACGGCGGCTTTGACGGCGGCGATAGCTGCGAGGCGAAGAGTCTCTGCGGTGCTGGTCGCGTTGCTCGCTCTTGCCGGTGCCGAGTCGGCGTCGGCGCAGACGCAGCTCGTGATCGTCAGCGGTCTGAGCGGAGATCCAAAGTACGCGCAGGCATTCTCGGCCACCGCGCATGCGCTGGCCAAAGCGGCGCACGATCGCGCCCAACTGGCCGATTCCAATATCGCCTGGCTTGGCGAAGCGCCAACCGTGAGCTCGCCATGGTATCGCGGCCAGTCGCGCCGCGAGAACGTCGAGCGTGTGCTGGCGCGGCTGGCGGCGCGTCCCGACAGCAGTGAGCAGGTCGTGCTGGTGCTCGTCGGGCACGGAGCGGGCGAAGGGGCCGAGACCCGGCTCAGTCTCCCCGGCGCCGACCTCACGGCCGCCGACTTTGCCCGGCTGCTCGCGTCCCTGGGCAACCGGCGCGTGGCGTTCGTCAATCTCACGTCGGCCAGCGGCGACATGCTGAACGTGCTCGCGGCGCCGAACCGCGTGGTGATGACGGCGACCAAGAGCGCGTTCGAGCGCAATGAATCGCAGTTCGGACGGTTCTTCGTCGACGCCTTCGCGCAGGACGGCGCCGACGCCGACAAGGACGGCCGCGTCTCGCTACTGGAGGCGTTCCGCTACGCGGAAGCCGAAACGAAGCGCTTCTACGACGACCAGGGTCGTCTCGCGACGGAACATCCGCAGATGGCGGACGAGGGTCAGCTGGCGCGCCGATTCTTTCTGGCCGCGGGCAAGTTCGGCGGAGCGGTGGCCGACTCGCGGCTCTCCGCGCTCTACGCCGAGCGATTCACGCTGGACGAGCAGATCCAGGCCCTGAAGAAGAAGAAGGTCGGCATGGATGCATCCGCCTATGAGCGTGAGCTCGAGCGCCTGCTGCTGGACCTGGCGCGCAAGGCGCGTGAGATCCGAAAGCTGGAGCGTGGCGCATGAGCTACCGAGTGACCGCCGTGGCGTGCCTCGCGATCGCGCTCACGCGCGGGCCCGCGGTTTACGCGCAGGCCGACAGTCTCGACGGGCGCGTGCGTCGCGCCGTGCAGCAATACGAACGCGGTGACCGCCAGAGCGCGACGCAGGAATTTACCCGCCTGGCCGAGATTTACCTGGCGGGCGGCGACCGGCTCAGCAGCCGCGATCTCGCGGCTGCGGCGACGGCGTACACCTATCTGGGACTCGAGACTCCGGAGCTGTTCCGCAGCGCGCTGCGCGCCTACGATCGGGCCATCGCGAAGGATCCGGGCAACCTCGAGGCCAGAACGCGGCTGGCCGAGCTGTTTCTCGACAAGTACAACAGCGCGGACGCCAAGCGCACGCTCCAGCAGGTCCTTGCGCGCAACGACGAATACGTTCCGGCGCTCCTGGCCGAAGCTCGGCGGCGCGTCTTCGACGGCGAGCGCGGTGCGGATTCGATCGTCGGACGAGCGCTCGCGCTCGACGCCGAGAACGTGGCGGCCAGGGTGCTGCGCGCGCGGTTCCTGGCCGATGCCGAGGACTTTACCGGCGCGAAGCGCGAGCTCGATCGCGCGCTCAAGGCCGATCCGACGAATGCGCCAGCACTCTCGTTCGGCGCGGCGCTTCTGCAGGTGACCGGCGACTCCAACACCGCGGCCGATCTGCGCCGCCGATACGAGGCAGCCTATCCGCGTGAGGCCGGCGTCGACGTGACGCTCGCGGAGCTGCAGGGCCGGATTCGCCAATACGCGAGCGCGGCGGCGGCCGCACGGGCCGGTACGCAGCGCGACCCGAAGAGCTGGCGCGCTCACGCGTTGCTCGGCTCGAACCTGCTGCGCCTCGGCGACGTCCCCGGTGCACGCAAGGCGCTGGAGACCGCGTTCAAGGGCGATCCGTACGACGTCTGGACGAAGAACACGCTCGACCTGCTGGACACGTTCAGCGGATACGACGAGATCAGCGCGGGGAACGGCCGCTTCCGGTTCATGATCGAGAAGGCCGAGTCCGGCGTGCTGTCGCTGTACCTCGGCGAGCTCGCCGAGCGCGCGTACTCGACGTTCTCGACGAAATACGGATATGCGCCGCCGGCCGGCACGCCTATCCGCGTCGAGGTGTACCGCAGCCACGCCGACTTCTCGGTGCGCACCGTCGGATTGGCGGGGCTCGGCGCGCTGGGCGTGAGCTTCGGCAACACGGTTGCCTTCGACTCCCCAGCGGCGACGGATGCGGGCACGTTCATCTGGGGCTCGACGGCGTGGCACGAGCTGGCGCACACGTTCACCCTCGGGGCGTCGGACCAGCGTGTTCCACGCTGGCTATCCGAAGGCCTGTCAGTCTACGAAGAACGTCGCGCCCGTCCCGGCTGGGGCCAGCGCGTCACGCCCGGATTCCTCACTGCGTACGCGGAGGGGCGGCTGCTCCCGGTCAGCCGATTGAACGACGGGTTCATCCGGCCAACATATCCCAGACAGGTGATCTTCTCGTACTACCAGGCATCGCTGGTGTGCGAAATGATCGCGCGCGATTTCAGCGAGAAGGCGCTGGTCGACATGCTGCGCGAATACCGCAACGGCCAGTCGACGGAACAAGTTGTGCGGCGCGTGCTGCGCATGGATTTCCCGACGCTGGACAAGAGGTTCGAGGCGTACATGCGCGAGTTGTTCGGTGCGCGACTCGCGGCCATGGCTTCATATGAGGCGCGTGTGGATTCGGCCAAGTCGCTGGCGCAGCAGGGCAATGCGCCGACGGCGATCGCGGTGCTGCAGCGGGCACGCGCGTCGTTCCCCGAATACGGCGGAGCCGACGGCGCCTACCCGGTGCTGGCGACGCTGCTCGCGCGCGGCGACAAGAAGGCGGCCGCCGACGTGCTGGCGACGATGGTCACGCTGGGCGAGGTGACGTACGAGACGCACGTGGGTCTGGCCGACCTCCTGCTCGAGATCGGCGACACGACGCGCGCCACGGCAGCGCTCGAAGCGGCCATGTGGGTCAACCCATTCGGCGTCAGGGATCATGAGCGTCTCGCGCAACTGTACGCCCGCACGGGTGACAAGGCGAAGACCATCCGCGAGCGCCGCGCGGTCGTCGCGCTGAGACCAGTGGACCGCGCCGAAGCGTTGTACCAGCTTGCGGTGGCATACCGCGACGCCGGCGACACGGCCAATGCCCGCCATGCCGTGATTCAGTCGCTGGAGGAAGCGCCGCATTTCGAGCGAGCGCAGGACCTTCTCCTCGCGCTCCATGAGAGTGGAGGCGTCAAACCATGAGCATCCGGCTGTTGTTCCTGCTGGTCCTCCTGGTACCACAAACCGCGTTGCTCGCGCAGCGGGGCGAGGGGCGCATGCGCCGGATGCTGGGCGATCCGAACGACTACTACGTGCCGCCGGACTTCCGCGGCAACAACAAGTACGACGGGCGCTTCACGTTCGCGCGCATCAAGTACCGCGGCTACGGACATTTCACGTACGAAGGTCCGGGCTGGTCGCACGATTATCCGCGTGCCGAGGAGCATTTCATGCGCATCATGCGTGAGATCACCACGCTGCGTCCGTTCATCGAGTCGCCGGCCGCGACGGGCGGGAACATTCTCGCGCTCGATGATCCCGAGCTGTTCAAGTATCCGGTGGCGTATCTCTCCGAGCCGGGCGGATGGTTCCCGAACGACAAGGAGATCCTCGGGCTGCGCAACTACCTGCTCAAGGGCGGCTTTCTCATCGTCGACGACTTCGACGGCGGAGGCATGGATCAGGACTGGCGCAACTTCGTGGACAACATGCGCCGCGCGCTGCCCAACGGCCGCCTGGTGCAGCTCGACAACAACCATCCGATCTTCGACGCCTTCTTCAAGATCGACCTGTCCCTGATGGAGCGTGGCGGATACCGGGGCACCCCGGTGTACTACGCCATCTTCCAGGACAACGACCCGAAGAAGCGGATCATGGCGATCGTCAACTTCAACAACGACATCGGCGAGTACTGGCAGTGGTCCGACCGCGGGTTCTCGCCCGTCCCGTCCAACGAAGCGTACAAGCTCGGCGTCAACTACATCATCTACGCTCTCACACACTGAACGCACCGGATCACACGCGTCTCATGACTTCGACCTCGCCCATCACCTACGGTACCGCCAACGACGACGACGTCGCGCTCGCCGAGCGCCTGAAGCAGGGCTACGACAACATTCGCACCGAGATCGCGAAGTTGATCGTCGGCCAGGAACACGTCGTGGATCTCGTGCTGCTGTCGCTGTTCACGGGCGGCAACAGCCTCATCGTCGGCGTACCGGGTCTCGCCAAGACGCTGCTGATCAACACGGTGGCGCAGGTGCTCGATCTCAAGTTCTCGCGCATCCAGTTCACGCCGGACCTGATGCCCAGCGACATCACCGGCACCGAGATCATCCAGGAGGACCACGCGACGGGAAGTCGCCGGATGCAGTTCGTCGCGGGGCCGATCTTCGCCAACATCGTGCTCGCGGACGAGATCAACCGCACCCCGCCCAAGACGCAGGCGGCGCTGCTCGAGGCCATGCAGGAGCATCGCGTGACGGTGCAGGGGCAGACGTACCCGCTGGCTGAGCCGTTCTTCGTGTTCGCGACCCAAAACCCGATCGAGCTGGAGGGCACCTATCCCCTGCCGGAAGCGCAGATCGACCGGTTCATGTTCGAGATCATCATCGAGTACCTGAGCGAGGACCAGGAGGTGGACGTGGTCCGGGCGACGACGTCCCTCCAGCGCCATCGCTTCCAGCGCGCGGTGAGCGGGGCGGACATCGTGGCGTTCCAGGAGCTGGTGCGCCGCGTGCCGGCCGCCGAGCCGGTGGCGCGCTATGCCGTGAACCTGGCCCGCGCGAGTCGTCCGGGCCCCTCGTCGCCGGACTTCGTGAAGGAGTGGATCTCTTATGGCGCCAGCGTGCGCGCCCCACAGCACCTGTTGCTTGGCGGCAAGGCACGCGCGCTGATGCAGGGCCGCTTCCATGTCAGCTTCGACGACATCCGCGCGCTCGCCAAACCCGTCCTGCGGCACCGGATCATTCGGAACTTCCACGCCGAGTCCGAGCGCGTCACCACGGATCAGATCGTGGACAAGCTGCTGGAGTACGTGCCGGTGCCGAAGTCGGGCATGTAGTTCTGGCACCTTGCCTCGTGTCACGCGACTCAGACCAAACAACTGCCAATCACGGACGAGACGGGATGAAACGGAGCACACGGAAACTGCGAACTGCTGTTTTTTGGTTGGCTGGTGCGAGAATACTTCGCGCCGGGCCAAACCGAACCTTTTGCAGTATCCGTGTCAGCCGTTTCATCCGTGTGCTCCGTGATGAGCTGTTCGATGGTCTGAGTGCCGTCCAGGTGGAAGGCCGATGACGCAGCACCTCAGCGCGCCCGGCGCCCAGTTCCTCGATCCCGCCGTTCTCGCGCGGATCAGCAGCCTGGAGCTGCGCGCGCGGTCCGTGGTCGAAGGTTTCATCCAGGGCTTGCACCGCGCGCCGAATCTCGGGTCGTCCACGGACTTCGCCGAGCACCGGCCATACATGCCCGGTGACGACGTCCGGCGCATCGACTGGCGCCTCTACGCGCGCACGGATCGCTACTATCTGAAGGAATTCGAGGCCGACACGAACACCAACTTCGTCGTCCTGCTCGACGTCTCCCGCTCGATGTCGTACGGGGGCAAGCTGCCGTATGCGTGCACGCTGGCCGCATGCCTCGCGTATTTTTCGAGTCTGCAGCGCGATCGCGTCGGACTCGTGACGTTCGACGAGCGTGTCGTGGAGTTCGTTCCGCCGTCCGCGAAGCACCTGCGCCTGGTGCTGTACGGGCTGGACCACGCCGAACGCAGGGTCGCGCAGAACCCATCCGAGCGGACGACGCGCTACCGGGACGTCTTCCAGCGGCTGGCGGACACCGTGCGCCGGCGCAGCATGGTCGCCGTGATCTCGGACCTGTACGAGGAGCCCGACGACGTGGTGGCCGCGGTGAACGCCCTGCGGGGACGCGGCAACGACATCATGGTGCTGCACGTTCTGGATCCACGCGAGCTGGAGTTCCCGTTCATGGACGCCTCCAACTTCGTGGACCTGGAGTCCGGCGAGCGCATGCCGATCATCCCGGAGTATCTACGTGACGACTATCGTCGGCTGATCGCTCAGCACATTGCGACGCTGGCGCGCCGGCTTGGCGGGCAGAACGTGGACTACGCGCAGTTCACGACGGACACCCCGATGGATCGCGCGCTGTTCCGCTACCTCGCGTCGCGGAAGAGCTTCGATCGCGCGCGGAGGGTCGGGTAGTGGGTTGGCTGGCCCCGGCATTCCTGGCGGGACTCGCGGGAGTCTCGATTCCCGTCCTCATCCACCTGATCCATCGTGAACGGCGCGAGACGGTGGCGTTTCCGTCGCTGATGTTTCTGCGCAAGATCCCGTATCGGTCGGTGCGCCGGCAGAAGCTGCGGCACCTCGCGTTGTTGGCGCTGCGGTGTCTGGCGCTCGCCATCGTTGCCGGCGCGTTTGCGCGTCCGTTCTTCGAGCGCAACATCATCGTCCCGCCCAGTGTCTCGGACGCACGCGAGGTCGTGATTGTCGTCGACCGCTCCTACAGCATGGGGAACGGGGGGCGCTGGGCCCGCGCGGTGTCGGCCGCACTCACGGTTGCGCGCGAGGCGCGGTCGACCGATCGCGTGTCGGTCGTCTCGTTCGCGTCGACGGCATCGCAGGTGACCGAGCCCACCAGTAACGTCAGCCGCCTCGAGCGGGCCATCCAGGGCCTGCGTCCGGGAAGCGAGCCCACGCGATTCGCGTCCGGCGTGCGGATGGCGGCGCAGATCCTCTCGGCGTCGGAGCTGCCGCGTCGGGAGATCATATTGATCTCGGACTTCCATCGGTTCGGTTGGGCGCCGGGCGACGAAACGCCGCTTCCAGCGGGGGCCGTCGTGAAGACCGTGGATGTATCGCGGAAGGAAGACGCAGATGTCGCCGTCGCCCACGTTGCGGTGGCGCGCAGCCGCTCTGGCGACCGCTCGCGCGCCACGGTGACCGCGCGCCTCACCAACCTCGGCACCACTGCGAGGACGGTCGAAGCCTCACTCGAGCTCGCGGGCCGACGTGTCGAGACCCGGAGCGTCACGGTGCCGCCGCGCGCGGCCGCGCAGGCAGTCTTCCGGCCGATGACCGTGTCAGCGGGCGCCACGCGCGGCGTCGTCCGCATCACACGCGACTCGCAGCCGGCCAACGACGCATTCTTCTTCGTCACAACTGAGGATGCAGGCGCCTCGGCGTTGATCGTCGAGCCGCCGCAGCCACGCACGAACCAGAGTCTCTTCATCACGCGCGCGCTGTCCGTCGCGGACGACCCGCCCGTCAACGTCGACGTAAAGTCTGCGTCCGCGATTACTCCGGCTGACGTCCGCGGACGTTCACTGATCGTGCTCAACGAGGCGGACCTGTCCGCCGGCGCGGCCGAGCTGGTGCGCGCGCAGGTGGACCGCGGCAGCCTGTTGCTCATCGCTCCGGGAGAGGGACGTGGCAGCTCGTGGCCCGCCGACTGGCGGACGCGCCTGCCGGCGACGCTCGGGCAGGCCGTGGATCGGCGCGACGGGGCCAGCTGGGTGGCCGCCGATTTCAGCAACGCGCTGTTCGAGCCATTCCGCCTGGTTGCTGGGGCGGGTGGCGCTGGTGGAAGTGCCGACTTCTCGTCAGTGACCACGACGCGCTATCGGACGCTCACGCCCGCCGGCGACAGCGCCCAGGTGATCGCGCGGCTGGATGACGGCGCGCCGCTGCTGGTGGAGCGAGCGATCGCTGGCGGATCCGGCCGTGTCATGATGTGGGCGTCGTCCCTCGATGCGCGCTGGACGAACTTTCCGTTCCATCCGCTGTGGGTGCCGTTGCTGCACCGACTCGCGCAACGCTCCATCGTCGGCAAGGAATCGTCCGCCTGGGTCGTTGCGCCACACATGCTGGACCTGAGTCGCGAGACCGACGCGGTCATCGAGTCGCCGTCGGGACAACGGGCCCGCGCGAACGCGACCGAGCGCGCGAGCTTCGAGCTGAGCGAGCGAGGTTTCTATGAGGTCCGCGGGGCGTCGACGGCGATCGGCGCGGGACGCCCTGTCGCCGTGAACGTCGACCTCGCCGAGTCGGATCTTTCGCATTTCGATCCAGGCGAGCTCGTGGCAGCCTTGACGGCGCGCCCGCGCGCTGGTGCCGCGTCCGCTCGCGTCGAGTTGCCTGGAACGGCACAGGATCTGGAACGCCGGCAGTCAATCTGGTGGTATCTTCTGGTTGCCGTCGCGCTGGTGCTCGCGGCGGAAGCGCTGTTCGCCAATCGACTGTCGCGTCCCGTGCTCATGCGGAGCGCGAGCGGCGATGATGGGGTGAGCGGGAGGGGCTAATGGGCACAGGTCAGACTGTGGTTGCTTCGAGCGTCTCGCGGATATTCGACGTCGTCAACACGGTCCGCCTGCGGTGGCGCTGGGCGCGAGTCCTTCGTGGCGCTGCCATCACCGTGGCTGGAGTGGTCGTGCTGCTCGTGGTCGCAGCGTTCGTGCTCGATCAGCTGAGCTACTCGCCCGGCGCCGTGATCGCCGGGCGCGTGATCATCGTCCTCGCAGCCGTCGCCCTGCTGGCGCGATTCGTCGTGCTGCCCCTGCGCGGCCGGCCGCGCGATCCCCAGGTCGCGCTGTATGTCGAGGAGCACGAGCCCACGCTCGGTGGCGCATTGATGTCGGCCGTCGAGATCTCACAGGACGCCCGTGCCAACGCGTCGGCCTCACACGTTCCCGGGGGCCTGGCGGAGTTCGTTCGTCGAAGCGCCATCGAAAAGACCCACGCGGTTGGCGATGGAAGGCGCGTGGATGCGCGCGCGCTCAAGCAGGGCACTTTCGCCGTCGCCGCTGGAGTGACGGCGCTCGTCCTGCTCATGGTTTCCGGACCGGAGCGCCTTCGCAACGGCATGGGCGCGCTGCTCACGCCGTGGACCAGCGCGGAGGAAGTGAATCCGTTCCGAATCGACGTCCGCCCGGGCAGCGTCACCGTCGCGCGCGGCGCCAGCGTTCTGGTCAGTGCCCGCACGGTCGGCTTCCAGGCAGACGGCGTCGAGCTGTTCGCGCGGCGCAGCGACTCGGTCGCCTTCACGCGCGTGGCCATGGCGGCGGACAGCACGCGGCAGTTCACAGCGCGGCTGTTCGACGTCGCGCAGCCGACCGAGTACTACGTCGAGACCAACGGCGTTCGGTCGCGGGTGTTCAAGCTGGACGTCGCGGACCTGCCGTACGCCAGGCGGATCGACCTGCTGTACACGTTCCCGGCATACACCGGGCTTCCGACGCAGCGCGTGGACAGCGCCGGCGACATCGCGGCGCTGGTCGGAACGACGGTACGCGTTCGCGTCACCCCAACGCTGCCGACGCCAGGCGGGCGCCTGGTGCTGGACGGCGGCGACACGCTGCGACTCACGCGCGACAAGGACGGCGCACTGATCGGCACCATCCGAGTGGCGAAGTCCGGGTTCTATCGCGTGGAGCTGGAAGGCAGCCGCGGCGACCTGCTCACCGCCTCGTTGGACTATGCCATCGACGCGCTGCCCGATCGGGCACCCAGCGTGCGCTTCGTCAAGCCAGGTCGCGACGCCAAGGTGCTGGCCGTGGATGAAGTGTTCACCGAGGCCGAGGCCGAGGACGACTACGGCGTTGCGAAGCTGGACCTCGTGTATTCGGTGAACGGCGCGCCCGAGAAGACAGTCGCGCTGCATCAGGCGACGTCGCGCGTGATCCGCGAGATCGCCGCGGGACACACGTTCATGCTGGAGGATTACGCGCTCCAGCCGGGTGACGTCGTGTCGTACTACGCGCGCGTCGCGGACAACGATGCCGTGCACGGCGCCAAGACGGCCACGTCGGACATCTACTTCCTGAACGTGCGGCCGTACGCGCAGGAGTACCGGCAGTCGCAGCAAGGTGGTGGTGGCGGTGGTGGCGGCAATCAGGCCGAAGAGCCCGGGCAGCTCTCGCAGCGCCAGCGCGAAATCATCGCGGGCACGTTCAACTCGGCGCGGGATAGCGCGGCGCAGGAGCGTCGGCAACTCGAGGAAGACGTCGCGACCCTGCGGTTGGCGCAGCAGCGGCTGCGCGAGGACGCACAGGACCTGACGCGGAATCTCAGGGAGCGCGGCGTCGCGGCCGACGATTCCAACTTTGCGCGCATCGCGCAGATCCTGCCGCTGGCAACCGCGGCGATGGACACGGCCGAACGCGCGCTGACCAACGGACGCCTGCATGACGCGCTTCAGCCCGAGCAGCGCGCGCTCACGCAACTCCAGCGCGCTGAGGCCGTGTTCCGGAACGTGCGCGTCCAGATGGGCGGGCAGGGCGGCGGCGGTGGCGGCGGCGGGCAGCAGCCGGCAGACGACCTCGCCGATCTCTTCGAGCTCCAGCAGGACCGCATGCGCAACCAGTACGAGACCGTTCAGCGTCCCGACAACAGTGCGCAGCAGTCGGACCAGCAGGTCGACGCGACCGCCGAGCGCCTCAGACAACTCGCGGCCCGCCAGCAACAGGAGAACGAGCGGGCGCGTCGCAAGGCCGACAGTCTCAATCTCGGGGCCTCGGGCTCCGGCAACGGCGGCTCGCAGCGGCAGCTCGCGCAGGAAGCCGAAGAGGCCGCGCGTCAGCTGGAGCGACTGGCGCGCGAACGCGAATCAGAAAGCCTGGCAGAAGCTGCGCGCCGCTTGAACGAGGCCGCGGATGCCATGCGCCGCTCGGCGTCGTCCGGGTCGCAGCGCAATGCCGCCAGCGCGGCGGCCATGGATCGCCTGAAGGAAGCCAGCCGCCTGCTGGACGCGGAGCGCAACAATCGCGTGCAGCGCGCGGCCGAGGATGCCGCTGCGACAGGTCGGCGCCTGGCCGAGGAACAGCGCCAGGTCAACGAGGACGTCGAGCGCGAGACGAATGCGTCGGGGCAGCAACGCGACGAAATCCAGCAGCGCATCGCGCAGCGGAAGGGTGCCATGGCCGATACGGCGAAGGCGCTCGCGGGTCGTCTGGACCGCGCGGCACTCGGTGCGCAACGCGAGAATGCCGCAACCGCGCGTGAGCTGGAAGAAGCGGCGGACACGCTGCGCGCGCGGCGCATCGAGGACAAACTGCGCCTCACCCAGAATCGGATCCGGGAGATTCCGCCTCAGGTGCAGCAAGGCAATGAACGCATCATCACGTCGGACATCGAGCAGCTCAACCGCGCGCTCGAAGAGGCACGCGTCGCGGCGGGGAAGGCGCACGGTGGAGACGCGCAGCGTTCGGCTGAGGCGACGGATCGCGCCCGCGACCTGGTGCGCGGCATGGAGTCACTGGAGGAGCGCATGCGCCAGCTCCAGGAGCAGCGGTCGGGCTCACAAGCTGGGCAGGGGCAGTCGAAGCAGGGACAGCAAGGGCAGGGACAACAGTCCCAGGGACAATCGCAAGGACAACAGGGCCAGGGACAGCAGGGGCAGCAGGGTGGTCAGCCACAGGCGGGACAGCAGCCCGGTGGAACGCAGGGGAACTCACAAGGCGGCGGTTCGAATCAGAGCGGCGTCGGCGCGCAGCGGAGTGTGGGGCAGCCGGGCGGTGGTGGAACGTTCGCTCGCGAGCTGCGTGAGCGCCTGAACGACGCCCGAGCGTTGCGGCGCGATCTGGCGCAGCGTGGTGGCGTGGACCTGTCCCAGCTGGATCGCGCAATCACCAACATGCAACGGCTCTCCGGATCGCTCGCTGACGAGCGCGCGATGCGCGAGCTGCCCGGCCAGGTGGTGGAGGGCCTCCGGAGCTTCGAGTTCTCGCTGGGACGTGCGCTGGGAACGGCTACCGAGCGGGTCTTGATCGACCGCTCTGGCGAGGTGCCGCCGGAGTATCGCAAGTATGTGGAGGAGTACTATCGGTCCTTGGGTCGGGCGAAGCCGCGTTAGGCGTTCTAGATCGTTCGCGCCACGAGCCATGCGCGCCGAAACTCGTCTCGGCGGGGCCACGTACTGCCTGCATCCGGATTTGACGGATATTGACTGATCGCGCCTACCGAAATCATGCTCTGTCTCGACATGCAGAGAGAATCCTGATGCAGCAACCAAACGATCCGCATCAATCCGTCGAATCAGGATCAATGTTGTCCGTGGCCCCGGCGCGAGGATCTGTAATGGCGATGGCCCTGGCGCGAGGACCTGTAACTGGGATCGCCCTGGCGCGACGATCTTTAGCCGGGATGGTTCTGGCGCGAGGATCCGTAATGGCGGTGGCCCCGGCGCGAGGATCTGTGAGGTGAGTGATCCCGGAGCAGTTCTCATCGCGGGCATCGTGCTTGGCTCGGCCACGCTGTCCATCAGAGCGATCGTCAACGGCGTCGTCCGGCTTCAGGAGAACAAGCTGAAGCACGCGAGCGCGCAGAAGTCGACCGTCACCGAGGCCCGGCTCGAGCGCATCGAGCAGGCGGTGGACTCGATCGCAATCGAGATCGAGCGGATCTCCGAAGGCCAGCGATTCACCACCAAGTTGCTCAGCGAGCGGACGACGAGCGCGCGCTGAGCTTCGGCGGACGTGCGCCATGGCGCACGGCGTTCGCGACGGGCACGTACTCCAGCTCGCGGCCGGCGTCCACCTGACGCAGCATGAGGCCGCCGCGGCTCATGTCCCCACGGCCCACGAACTCGCGCGGAAACACCAATCGGTCTCCAAAGACGCGCAACAACGGCCCGACATACTTGTTGGTCGCGATGCTGCCGAGGAGGACGACCTGTGCGTCCGGCGGAGCGCCGGCGGCGATCTGGTGTGCGTCGCGCACGAGGGGCGCCTCGAATTGCTCACCCGCATCGCCGAGGTCGACGCATGCGAAGTCGGTGAGGTCCGCGGGTCGCACGCGATATTCCGGCGTGACGAGCCCGCGATTCGTGGTGATCACGCGAATGGGCGCGACCGACAGCCTGGCCGACGCGAACGCGCGTGCGTACGTCAGCTTGCCGCGAAAGTACAAGCCGCTGAGAAAGGCGAACACGTCGCCGACGGCCGCGCCCTCCACGCGACGCAACTCGAGCGCGAGTGGAAACTCCGCGGCGGGGCTCAGCAACAGCTTTGCCCGGCGACCGTCGCAGCGGGCGGGCGACAATAGGAAGACTCTCGGCGGGCCAGCCGGCCTCATAGGCATCACGAAATGTGAGTAGGAGGAACACGCATTGCGATATGCCTCAGCGTGCGGCTTCCGAACGAGATTCACTGGCGCCGTGTCTTTGCGGCCGGCGCGGGCGGGATTCTGGTGTTCGCGTGCAATCGGTCGCCGACCACATCGGTGAAGGCCGCCGAAGTGAGCGCCAAAGTGGCCCAGGCTGCGGCTGCCGTCACCGGTCAGAAGGCGCCGCTGGCGGAT
>DASTVV010000212.1:0-22223 GCA_035758925.1 Gemmatimonadaceae bacterium | reverse complement strand
GCCGGACGAGGAACTTGGCCGTGTACGTCATGACCACCACGTCATCCTGGTTGAGCACTTCCTCGCGCGCTTCCACGAGTCCCGCATCCTGGCTGATTGCACTGAGGGATACAAGCGTCTGTCGCACGCGCACGCGGTCGCCGAGGAAGGTCGGCTGCGCAAACCGCAGCTTTTCGACGCTTGCGATGGCGATGATGTCGGGACGGTTGGCCGTCTCGCCCCACAACTGGCCAAGCGACACCGAGAAGACATACGCGCCGTGCGCGATCCGACGACCGAACCGCGAGTTGCGCGCGAACTCGTCGCTGATGTGAACGTCGTTGGTATCCCCGGTAAGCGTCGCGAACGCCTTGACGTCGGCCGCGGTGATGCTGCGCTCGCTCGACAGCAGCGTCTCCCGCTCCGTCAGCTCCTCGAAGAGGCGCGGCACGCTCAGCGAGCCTGCTCGGCGCTGGGATAGAAGCCGGCGTGAAACAGCGGATGCAGGCGGTGGCGCAGCGGCAGGCGGATCACCGGACCGCGATGCACCGCGAACGCATCGAAGATCAGGAATGCGGCCTTGCCCGTCCTCGTGTTCACGTGCTGCACGATCACGAAGCCCTCCTCCGGCTGGTGCGGATTCTCCACGAACGTCGGCTCGCCAGCCAGGTACTCGCCGGTGGGCATGCGATACTGGTCGTCCACGTTGCCGGCGGCCCACGAGCCGTGCCCGAGCACGTCGAAGAACTTCGTACCGGATCCTCCGGTTGCCGAGATGCCGAGCAACCAGAAGTCCTGATACTGCGCGGACAGCAGCTTCGGGTCGATGGCGGGGAAGTCCGAATTGAGGTCGTAGCCCAGGCGGATGCGCTGGTCCAGGCGACGCGTCTCGAGATCCACCACGTATCGCACGGGCGAACAGCGCGGCGCGGACGCGAACAGGTGCGGCATCGGCTGATATTCCGGATAGACCGGACGCTCCAGCTCGAGGATGTCGAGCACGAGACGCTTGCCTGTCTCGAACGCGTTGATGACGTGCAGACAGTACCCGTGACCGGCGGCGACGGAGAATGACTCGCCACCGCCCGCAACTCGCGGGATCATGAGGATGGAGCTGCCGCGCTCCGGCTCCCACGTCAGTGAGTCCATGACGGATGCGCGGTCGCGCACGAACCGCTCGAAGTCCATCGTCATGGGACTGAGGAAGAACACCGCGTGGCCGCTGGTGAACCCGAAATCGTGATTCGAGTGCGGCATCCTGAGTCGCACGTGCCGGCGGCGCAGCAGTGATTCGTCCGGGCCAATCTCGTACAAGTGCAGCGCGGGCCGCTCGGCCGCGTACGAGATGCCGAAGTTGAGCAGATTTCCCGAGCGCGGGTCGAGCTTGGCGTGCGCTGCGAACGGCGTCACTTCGTTCAGCGAGCCGCCGAAATCCACTTCACCCAGCGTCTCCAGCGTCTCCGGATGCAGCCGCATGGGCAGCGACTGTTCGCCGAACGCCAGCAGTTCCCGGCCGCGCAGCAGCACGTTGATGTTCATCGGCGACTCGAGCATCACGTTCCGTCTGAGGCGATCGCCATCGAACGCCGTTCCGAAGCCGCGATACAGGAATGCGCCCGCCTGCTCCTCGTCGGCCAGCTTGCGCGTGCGCACGAAGCGACTGACGAAGCGGACGCCGGCGTCTCCGAAGTGAAGCGCGCACACCATGCCGTCGCCGTCCAGCCAGTGCCGGTAGCGGCGACCGTCGCGCTCGAAGCGTGCCGGCCCGTTCACGTAGTACGAGCCGCGCAGCCAGTCGGGCAGGCGGCCCTCGATGCCCGTCACCTCGTACGAGTCTTCGACCGCGTCGAAGAAGAAGCAGCTCTCGAGATTGATCAACTCAACCCGCCGTCGATGGTGAAGACCTGTCCGGTGACATAGCTCGCGTCCTCGCTTGCGCCGCGGACAGCTCCTCCACGATCGCCCGACCAATGCCTCGACTCCCGCCGGTGACGAGCGCGACGGTCATCGAACCCTCCCCGTCCTCATCACGCGACGCACCACCGCAATACCATGGATGCGTTGCAGCTCGATCGCGGCCCACGCGTCGCCGTAGCCGGCGAGCACCAGTGCGAACGAGCCCGCGGCGGTGCCGCCGTCCTGCACCACCCAGAGCGGCCGCCGGCGTCCGAGGAGGCTGGAGGGCGACGCCGGGGAGGGAGAGGGGGAGGGGGCAGCCGTCTGTGCGCCGAGCGTCCGTTCGTCAGCGCCTCGAGAGGCCCGTTGATGATTCACGCGGCTGCTACGATCTGCGCAGCCCGCGGTGCCGTCAAGAGGATTTCGAGCTAGGAGGGCAACAACCAGTCTCGCATACGCCCGAACCAGCTGGACGACCGGCTACGGCGCGCAATGACCGGAACGCCGGCGAGATACGCGCGTACGTCCGCCGCAAGCGATCCGGCCGACGGGTACCTCGCCTCTCTATCTGACTGCAGCGCCGTTCCGACGATGCGGTCGAGCGTTTTCGGAAACCGCGGGCCCAGGCTTGGCGGAGGCAGGTGCGGTCGTGGCTTGGATCTGCGAACGACGTCGAGGGCGCGCCGCAGCGGGAGACGCCCGGTCAGCATTCGGTACAGCAGCACGCCGAGCGAGTAGACGTCGCTCGCCGTCGAGGCTCGCTCGCCACGCAGCTGTTCCGGGCTGGCATACGCCGGCGTCAGGAGTTGCGGCTGCGTGAAGGTTGGATCGTGGGGACCGACGTCTCCATCGGGCACCGCGAGCTTGGCGATGCCGAAGTCGAGCAGCTTCACGACACCGTCCGCTGTGACGAGGATGTGCTTGGGCTTGATGTCGCGGTGGACGATCGCCAGCTGGTGCGCATGATCCACCGCGTCGCAGGCGCGCGCGAACAGCTCCAGCCTCCCACGCACGTCCAGCGCACGTTCGGCGCAGTACTCGTCGATCGGGATGCCTTCGACGTACTCCATCGCGAACCACGGGACGCCGTCGGCCTCGCCGCCGTCGAGCACCCGCACGATGCCAGGGTGGTCGAGGGGCGCGAGCATCTGCCGTTCCTCGCGAAAGCGCCGCAGCGTGGACGGCTCGATCGCGAATCGCTTGAGGATCACCTTCAGCGCGACTTTTTCGGTGTCGTCTCCAACACGACGCTCGGCAAGGCACACGACACCCATGCCGCCGCGGCCCAGCTCGCGAATCACCCGGTAGTCGCCGAACCGCTCGCCCGGATGGACGGAGTCGCGGGCGCGGAGGTCGGCGCCCAGGATCGGGCCGGCGAGGTCAGCGACCGGTTGTTCGAGGAAATCACCGAAGTTCCGCATACAACCACTCCTTCGCCTTTACCCAGTCGCGGCGCACGGTCCGCGCCGTAATGCCGAGTGCTTCGGCGGTTTCGTCTTCCGTGAGGCCGCCGAAGTAACGGCATTCAACGACGCTTGCCAGACGCGGTTCGATGGACGCCAGGCGGGTGAGTGCCTCGTCGAGCGCGATCAGCATCTCCGAGCTTTCGTCGGCTGCGATCTGGTCGGCCTCCAGCGTGATGATTTCGGCCGTGCCACCGCGCTTGGCGGCCTGGCGCCGCCGGGCGTACTCGATGAGCACGCGGCGCATGGCGGTTGCCGCAATCACGAAGAAACGCGGCCGCTCCTGAACGGGGATCCCGGTCGAGTCCGCTAGCCGGACGTAGGCCTCATGGACCAGGTCCGTGGTTGAGAGCGTGTGTCCAGCGCGCTCCCGACGGAGGTGCGCGTGGGCAAGACGTCGCAACTCACCGTAAACCTGCGGAAAGACGGCGTCGATGTCGCGCTGCACTGTCTGCTGCATTGTGGCGTGTCCGCTTTCCACGCTGACTTACGCATGAACGTGAGAAGGGGCGTGCGACGTCGCACTCCAACAATAGCAGCGGCGCTGAGGGCCGCAACGGCTCATTTCGTTACAGCATGTCGGAAATAGTGTTGTTCGTCGACGGCGGGCTCGTCGTTCGACGGCAGGTGAAGCTCCTTTAGGCAGGACCAGGCCTCACGTAATTCCCGCAGTTCCCTCCACACAGGTCTGAGCGGAGCTCACGGACACACGACGTACAACGGTTGGGATCCCGGTGGGGGAGTTTCATCCGGGGTGCGGCGTGTGACCCGTGGGGACCTTCCTTCAGAAGTCCTTACGGCGCGCGGTTCTCGGAGGCTCCGACAACGATTGAAGCGGCGGGCGTGTTGGCGCCGAAGCGCCGTTGTCATCGTGCCTCTTGACTGCCCCTATGAGCAGTAAGAGGACATGGTGTCCGTGTACGGTGGGGGATTGTCATGATGTGTTCCACGGAGACTCGTCTTGACTGACGCGATTAGCGTCGCTGGCGCAACCCTCTCAAGGTGATCGCGAATGCGGCGACAGTTGTACTGGTGTGCTGAGCGTCGAGACGCCGTTCTCGTCGAAGCTCTCGATGGCCACCCAGTACTGTTGGCCGACGGTGAGAGCGCGCAGCTCGAGCGTCGTGCCCTGGTCGAAGAATCGCTGATACGTGAGATACAGCTTGTTCGGCGCGATGCCCCAGCGGACGTTGTAACCGACAACGCCCGGCACCGGCTTCCACGAGATGAAGGCATTCCGCTGGTCCGTATCGCGCCGCGCCGCGAGCCCGTCGGGCGTTGCGGGGCGCGAACCAGATCCGGTTCCGAAGACGCGGATGTCGCTGACCGCCAGATTCGCCGCGCCGACGTGAATGTTCCTGAAGCGGACGTAGCGCGAACGCACCGGACTGGCGAGCTCGACGTACGCGTTGGGTCGGTCGCGTCGTTCGCTGCCACGTGAGGAGGCCTGCACCGCTCCGGCGCGAGAGTCATGCGCGCCGAGCGAGTCAGCGACCATGACGAACCGGTTGCCGTCATCGGACACTTCGAGCTCGAACTGTGTGTAGACCGACGAGTCGGTGCCGAAGAGCCCCGACTTGTAGTCCGCGTAGTTCACCTGGATGGCTCTGATCTCGCGGGTGTCGGGGCCGAGGTCGATGGTGAGCCATTCGCCCGGCCTGTTCTCCCTGGCCACCCAGAACGTGCGCGGGTTCTCATCGGTCACGGCGGACGGAGGGAAGCTGTCTCGCGTGGAAGATGCGGTGACAGCCTTTCTATAAGAAAGAAGCATCCAGCCTGTGAACAGCTCGTCGCTCGAGCGTACCTTGCCGGTGGGCAGATAGTGAGGAAAGTCGCCGAAGCGCGTGTCCACCCACATCTGTCCGTCGGCGTCGAAGCCGGTCGGGTGCAGCCCGATGCGGCGCTCGAAGTTCCAGTTCACGGCCACCCACGGCGTGCCTGTGTTCCACCAGTTGCCGTATACGTCCTGGAACGTGTTGCCGTGTCCCGCGCCCTGCACGAATCCGCCTGGCTTGTAGGCGACTGGGTTATACGGCGAGTAGGTGAAGGGGCCGAGCGGGTGGTCGGCCGTGTAGACGCCATTGGCGTAGACGTTGTACTCGGTGCCGGGCGCGCCGTACTGGAGGTAGTAGCGACCTGCGTGCTTCGTCATCCACGCCCCTTCTATGAATGGCTTGATCGTGGAGTCACGGTGGTCCTGGCCAAAGCGTTCCCACCCGTGTTTGTCGGGCTCGAGGCCGAACAGCCACTTGGGCGTGCCCTTGTACGCGAGCTGCTTCGCCTTGTCGAGCTCGATGACGTTGAGCGGGTACGCGTTGGAGGAGTTCCAGTAGAGGAACCAGCGTTCCGTGTCGGGGTCGTGGAAGAACGTCGGGTCCCACGGGCCGGGCTGCACCGAGTCCGGTCGCGCGAGTGTGGCGGTCTCTCGGTCACGCGCGTTCGGCAGCCACGGCATGAGCCGGTTGTAGAAGTCGACCCGTCCTGTTGCCGGCTGCGTGAGCATCAGCAAGGGGATGGGCGACGTCGTCGACGGAAGCAGGTAGATCGTGTCGCGCACCGAGAGCGCGGCCGGTGCGACGATGTCGAGCAGCGGCCAGCGCGTGGGCGTGATGTGTCGCCAGGTGCCCAGGTCACTGGACTCCCAGTATCCCTCGCCGATGGTTTCGAACAGGTAGTACTTGCCGCGCTGGACGACGATCACGGGATCGGCGCCGGAGCGATAGGAAACGCCCTGGTTCTTCTGTTCGAAGTTGTAGCGGTAGTCGAGGTCGATCGGGTTCGCGTAGGCGTGCGCCTTGGCCGGCGGCTGCGCCATCGCGGAGGTCGCGAACCACACCAGCACCAGGGGAGAGCAGAGGATTCGCATGGCAGCAAGAATCCGCCGCAATCGACGAGCAGTCAACACGTTGACTGCAACTGACCACGCGAAGGACACGAAGGAACTGCAACTGCATCAACGCGGAGGACGCAGAGAACGCGGAGGACTCACCTCTTGACTGCTTTCGCTACGCGAAAGTCTGTCGTGCCACAACCCCACGAATTGGTTCTTGCAGTTCCTCCGTGCCCTCCGTGCCCTCCGTGCCCTCCGCGTTTAGAGCTGTTGCTGTTGGGCATTTGTGATCTGCAACACAATCGATATGAGACAATACGTCGTTACACGAGAAGGCGGGATTCTTTCAGGTGTTCGGCACCTTCCTCGCAGCATGCACAGCGCGGTCTTTCCGCTCGAGCGGAAAGATTCCGCTCAGCCCCTGCCACCGCCCACCTGGTGCAGTGGCAGATCACTCGACGCCGTGCTCTCAAGGAGGCCCCATGCTCAGAAGGTCGCTCGTCCTGCTGGCGCTCGTGCCGGCCGCGCTCGTGGCACAAGTCGGCGCCACCACCAGTGTCCGCGTCCAGAACAAGGTGGGCGGAGAAGTCAGCAAGAAGCCGGGAGGGGAGGCGTCGGCCAAGGCGCGGGTGGCGCTCGTCGCCGCCGGCCGCGCACAGGCGTCCGCCGATGAGATGGACCGCGCGGCGCTCGCCATCGAGCGCGGCTACACGGCCGAACAGATCCAGGTCATCGCGAAGGCGGCACCGGCTGATCGCCCGCTGGTGGTCGCGTTCGATGTGCTTTCCCGGTTGCTCGACAATGGCGTTACCACGGCGGACGCCGTGACCAAGGTGCAGGCCAAGCTCGAGGCCAAGGACCCCGATGCGTCCATCGAGGCACTCGTGGAAGCCAAGCACCAGAACGCACCAAAGAAGCCTTAGAGCGGTTCAGCAACGGCTATCGCGTGGCCGCAACTGCAACTGCATCAACGCGGAGGACGCGGAGGACGCGGAGGACGCAGAGGAAGTTGCCTTGATTTCTCCGTGCCCTCCGTGACCTCCGCGTTCAAAGGCTGTTGCGGTTCTCAGAACCTGCGAAAACTCTGCACGATGGAATACGCCGCGAGCACTGTCAGCCAGTAGATCATCCAGAACCACCTGATCTCTCGCGAGCCGCGCAGCGTGAAGCGGCGTCCCCACGAGCCCCAAGGTGTGAACACGTCACGCGCGGTGTCTTCTGCGAATTCCCGCGGCGTGCCAAACATGGCGCGTGTCTCGCTCCAGAACATGGACAGCGAGCCAAAACGGCGCACGCCGACGTACAGCACGAATGGAATGGAGACGCCAATCAACGTGATGATCAGTTGTGCGTCGAGAAGCTCGAACAGGGAGGGCATCATGGATTCCCGGCCGCGTCACGGCGCGCCATCCAACGCGTGCCGAAGTAGGCGAACGCGAGCGCACTGCCGACCGTAAAGCCCCACACGATTGCATGCTTGCCCTGCGGCGTGCGGTTCAGGGTCTGGACCGCGGGCTGGATGAGATGGTGGTTCAGGTAGTGCGACGCGGGCGACCCTCGATCGGACAGGAAATACCAATCGTATCGAGCGACGAGCGATCCAAAGATCGCACCCCACAGCGACCCGATGGCGAGGAGGATCAGAACGCCTCCGCGGTTGACTCGCCTCATCCTATGGCTCCGGCCAGATGTGAAGCCTCACAGGGATCGGCGTCGATCACCGATCACAGGACGCAGCCACCCAGGCAGGCGCAACCGTTCTAGTGCGTCAACGCGTACACGATGTAATTGATGGCCAGCTCGTAGGCGTCGTTGCTCGTGTTCACCGGCCACCAGCCCTGGCCCGAGGGCTCCATGTAGTGGCCGATGTCGTTGTTGTAATTGATCACGACCATCAGCCGCTCGCCGCGCATGAAGTCGTCCACGATGAGGAATCCGCCCTTGGCCAGATACCGGCGGAGCCCGGTCACCTCCGAGTCGCTCGGAATCCAGTACCCGGGCTCCGATGGGACTCGGCCTCGTCCGGCGTCATCAGCGCGGCAAGCAGTGCGGGAAAGGCGGCAGTAACGAAGGTTCTCATGCGTTCTCTACTTCAGGTCGAAGTAGAGATCCATGCGCCATCTGCCGCCGCCATCCAGGCCGCGCGCAACATCGAGCCGCGCAACACCGTCCAGTGTCGTGATCCCGGCGCCGACGCCTCGACGAATGCCGGGCGATCGCGTCCACGCATCGCGATCGCCTGCCCAGGCGATGTCGAAGAACACAGCGGGGCGAAACAAGGACGAGCCGCGCGCAAGCTCCGCGCGGCCGAGCCAGAACGCGTCGCCCGCGAGCTCGCCGGCCCGATAGCCGCGCAGGGTTTGCCCTCCGCCCAGATACCAGAACCGCTGCGGCGGCAGCTCGCCAACCGAGGTCCCAGCGCCGGCGCTGAGCGTCCCCAGCACGCGCCGACCGAAACCCTGCATTAGCGATTGCTCAGCCATGAATCGCCCAAACTGCGCCTCGCCTCCAGCGCCCTCAGCACGCAGCGCGCCAGCGATCCGCGTCCCGGTCGGATCGGAGCCCCACGCGTAGCTCGCGACGGCACTCCCGCCGAAATAGTTGCCGGCCCGCGCCTGAATGTTTGGCCGAAAGCCGCGATGGCTGAAGAGCCGACCGATGCTCTCGCCCGTCTCCACCTGCGCCGAATCCTGCCGCTCGGCGAAGACCCGCCAGCCCAGCGCCCAGCCGTCCGTCGAGCCGCGGACAGTGCCACCCAGCTCCGCACCCGCACTTCTATAGTAGAAGCCGTCGTCGCGGCCGAAGACCAGCGCTCCCAGTGACGCGCCAAGCGAGAGTGGCGCACCCCAGTCGTTCGCGGCAACAAGGCGGCGATAGCCTGCGGCTCGTATGGCAGTGCCGATGTTCGAGCGCTCGAGGAACGCTTCCCCGTTGGGTTCGAGGTCGGCGCTTCCGATCCGTGCTTGGCCGCCTGCGGTGTAGCCGTTCCCCAGTACGCGCTCAGCCGCGACGCCCACTGAGAGTCCTTCCACCCTGTTGTAGCGCAGCATCCCGCGCTCGATGCCGTAGAAGACCGTAGGCGGTTGCGGATTCCACTTCGCCTGTCGCGAGATGGAGAGGGCGCCTTCCACTTCCTTGCGCAGCGCGCCGAGGTCTGTGTCGGAGAAGAGCTGCTCGTCATCCGAGTAGATGGACTTCGGCAGCTCAGGCGACGTCCCAAGCACGTGCTTGTCGCACGGCACCAGCACGCGAAAGCGGACGCCCTCGCCCCACATCACGGAGAGCGACGAGTCGCGCAACAGCGAGTCGGCGCTGCGGCTGCGCGTGTCCGAGAGCGGCCGGCAGCTCGCGTCCTCGTCGCGTCCGGTCCATCGCCCCCGGCGCACGCGTCCGTTGCGCGGATCGATGTCGGGCGCAGCCGCTTGCTGCGCACGATACTCGCTCGTCGACGCCAGCGCGGTCACTTTGGCGTACGCGAAGGTTTGGGTGATGTCGATGGTGAGGCGGGCGCCTTTGGCCGTCGCTTCACCACTGACCGTCCGCGTGCGCGGCAGCCAGAAGCGTCCGGCGTACAGCCCGTGCTCCACGATGATCTCGCGCACGGCGCCGGCGAACGGCCCCAGCTTGCGCAAGACGTTCTCCCCGTCTTCGTCGTCGATCTCCCGCTGGAATAATGGCCAGAGATCCACCGGCACTGATGGTCTGTATGCGGCGCGCACCAGTGCGCCGGACGCGACGTCCAGCCACAACGAGCCGACGACGAGCTGCGACGCCGGCCGGCGCGGACGCAGTCGGAGCTCGCGCAACGCGATCACAGTTCCCGCTGGCAGATGAAACGTGATGGAGTCGCCGAGCGAGAACGCGTAGAGACTGTCGGCGCCGGGATCCAGCGGGTGGACGATCCAATTGCCGACGATGGGCAGGCCATCGCGAATCTCGGTCACCGGCCAGAGCCGATCGCGGCCGGGATAGTAGGGAAGCACCAGCGCTCCCGGCTCGTCGCCGCCAGAACTGGGCACCACCTCACCTGCGATTGGCGCGACGCCGCGGACGCCCAGCACTTCTCCCCAGGCGCCCAGCTCGTGATGCCAGCCAACGCGCGCGACGGACTCGAAGCGAGCTGCGAGACGCGGACGTCCCACCGGCAGTGTGCCAAGCCCGCGCGCCAATCCGATTCCCGCGGACATGCGCTGGCGCACCACGGTTTCGTACGAGCCCAGCAGCGAGTCCTGCTGGTAGCGCGCCGCGCGGGCGCGCGCCACGAGCGCGGCGACGCTCGTGCTCGATGAGGACGGCTCGCCACGCTGCGCGGCCGCCGGAGTTTGGAGGAGAAGCAGCAGGAGCAAGGCGGCCCAAACCAGCATGTCAGGTCTACGATGCGCTCGAAGGACGGGTTTCAGCCGAGCGTTGCCCTCGACGCTCCGTGGACAAAACCGAGGGCCGTCACGATACTGCTGCGCGAACCACAGAGGGCACAGAGATCACAGAGAGCTGCCAAGAGCCTTTGGACAGGGCCTTTCGATGAGTACACTCGCTTGCCTCGTCCTCGCGGTTGTCGTTCCGTTGAGGATCGCAGCGCAGCAGACCGACTCCACCTGGCGCGACCACGACCGTGCGGCGCGAGAAGCACGGCTGCGCGGCGACTGGGCACAGGCGCTCGCGCACACCCGGCGCGTCGACTCCCTGATCAGCGGACACCCGCGTGTCGCGTTCGCGATCGCGCGCGCGCAGGTGCATCTGGGCGATACCGCCGCGGCGGTCGCGTCGCTGCAACGGGTGGCCGACATGGGCCTCACCGACCTGCTCGCGGACTCGGAGTTCACGACGATCCGCACCACGAATCCGCAGTTGACGCTCCGCCTGCGCGACAATGCCAAGGCAAGTGGGTCGATGAGTATTGCGGCGGTGCTGCCGGCGGACGACTTCATCGCCGAGGGGATTACCTATGACGCGAAGCGCCGACGCCTCCTGGTGACGAGCATCCGCCGAGGCGTCGTGGTTCAAGTCGACGAGCACGGACGCGTCTCTGATTTCGTGGATCTCGTGCGGAACGGCGGCTGGACGGCGTTCGGGCTCGCCGTGGACGAGGTGCGTGGCAGGCTCTGGGTGGCCACCAGCTGGCAGCCGCACAATGGGCGACTTGCCCGAGGCGACTCGGGACGCACCGGCGTGATGCTCTACGACCTGGAGCGCGGCAGGTTCGTCAGGCGCTACGATCTGCCTGGCCTGGGACGCGAACCGGGAGACCTCTGCGTGGGAGCCAATGGCGATCTGTTCGTGTCGGACGGACGCCAGGGAGAGATCTTCGTGCTGCCCGATGGTGCGGACTCGCTTCGCGTGCTCGTGTCGCGCGGGCCGCTGGTATCGCCGCAAGGGTGCGCCGTCGACGGCGCGGGACGGCTCCTGGTGGCCGATTACGTGCTCGGCCCCGTGGCAGTGGAGACGCGCACCGGTGGCGTGACGCTGATTTCGCATTCGAGCACCGACGCGCTGAACGGGATCGACGGAATGATCCTGCGTGGCGACTGGCTCGTGGGCGTACAGAACGGAGTGAACCCGAACCGCGTGATCGCGATGCGGCTCGACGCCGGGCACCACAGGGTGACATCGGCGCGCGTGCTCGCTCAGGACACCGTGGCGATCCGTGAACCGACGCATCTCACGACCATCGGCACGGACGTGCTGTTCATCGCGAATGGCGGCTTTGGGATGTTCGACGAGAAGGGGAACGTGCGGGCAGGTGCAGTACTGGTGGCACCGCGGATCGGCCGCGTGCGGCTGCCGTAGGCGGACTACTTGAGGAGACGACGGGTGAACCCGCGGTCCCACTCGGCGAGCGCTGGTTTCGCCTGGAAGTTCACGTCCACGAGGCCCAGCTGTGCGAAGAGCGGAAGAATGGAGCCCGACGGCACCTGGTAGGAAGAGAGGTCGAGATCGGTGAACGTGATCTGGAACATCCCTACCGCTTTCGCGTCGTCCAGCAGCTGGAACTCGCGCGAGATCCAGCGCGCCTGGCGCTCTGGCGACGACACGACGCCGGGCACCGAGCCGGATGACCAGCCGCCCTCGACGACGAGCACGGGAAGGCGGGATGCGCGCGCGAGGCGGCCGAAGTAGTCCAGCGGCACCTGCTCCGGTTCGGTGAATCCGCCAAGGAACGGGTACGACGAGAGGCCGAGCGCGCGGATGAAGGGAAAGTCGCGCAGGTCGGCGTCGATGCCCATGAATTGTCCCGTTGAGGGGAGACGTCCCCACGCGGTTTCGACCTGCACGCTGACGTAGAGCGTTGCGGGCGTTTGGCGAGCGGTGAGGGCCGCGGCGGTGCTCGCGGTCATCACCTTGAGTGCGTCGTAGACGGACGAGGATGCGGCAGCGCGAATGAGGTTCGTCTCCATCGCGAGCGCCAGGTAATCCGGGTGGAGCATGCTGTCCACCGCGATGGCGTACTCGCGGAACATCGCCTGGATGGCGGGCTCGCGAATGCTGCGTCCCGCGGCCACGAGCTCCGGTGCTTCCTTGTCGCGCGCGAGTCCGTCGGTGGGGTCGATCATCGCGACGATCGTGAGCCCACGCGAACGATACAGCTTCACCAGTTCCACCTGGTCGCGCTTGACGATCACCGCGGGGTTCGTGTCCGCGAGCATCGCCTTCCATGGCGGGTTGAGCGCGAGCAACGCGGCGTCGCTGCGCGGCCGCCAGGTATCGATGGTCTCGAGGACGCTCGCGATCTCCAGCCTGGGCGGTGTGGCCGCGAAGCCCATACGGTACGTCCGAGTGCCTGTTGCGGGTGCCGTGGACTGCTTGCACTGCGTGGCGCCGAAGAGCGGCGCGACGAGCGCGAGTGCCGCGAGGCGGGCGTTCATGTCGTCATGAAACACGCGGCCGCACGGAAGGTTCAATCCTGCCGAAGCGTCCCCTCGATGACCCACTCGCCAACCAACACCGCCAGCTCCGGCAGCGGCACTCCCACCACGTTCTTCCTCATACGGGGTCCTGCTCGACCGCTTCGGGCAAGCCGACGGGCGTAGGCCGGGGAACTTGCGTGAAGCGCGACGCGGCGGGCAGCACCAATGACGCCGTCGTGCCCGCGTTCACCTTGCTCTCGATCGACACGTCGCCACCCATGGCGCGCGCGAGGTCGCGCGCGATCGTGAGCCCGAGCCCGATGCCGTGGTATCTGCGCGTATTGCCGCGCTCCACCTGAAAGAAGGGTTCGAAGACACGCGGCACCTGCTCCGCCGGGATGCCCACGCCGGTGTCACTGACCCACACGCGCACATGGCTGCCATGCTGCTCCGTGCCGATGCGGACTTCGCCGCCCTCGCCCGTATACTTCGCCGCGTTCGACAGCAGGTTCACGACGATCTGCCGCACCTTCTCGGGGTCCGCGACGACGCTCGCGTCCCGCGACGGCAGCCGCACCAGCGTGATGCCCTTCTTCTCCAGGTCGGGCTGGACGAGCAGCTCCGCCGCCTCGATCACGTCGTTCACAGCCACGATATCCGGATGGATCTCCAGGCGTCCGGCCTCCTGCTTCGAGAAGGTGAGCACGTCGTCGATGAGCGTCAGCAGGTGGCGTCCGCTATGCTGCACGCGCTCCAACGACTGGTGCTGCTTGTCCGTCAGCGGCCCCTGCACGCCAGCCAGGAGCAGGTCGACGTAACCCGATATGGCATTCAGCGGCGTGCGAAGCTCGTGACTCATGACCGCGAGAAAGTCGGCCTTCGCGGCATTCGCCTCCGCCGCTTCCCGCTGTGCGCGCCGCGCGTGGCGCTCGGCCCTCCTGCGCTCGGCGACGATCGCGCTCAGCACCAGGAAGGTAGATGCGATGACGGCGAGGAATACCTGGACCGCGAACAAGCTGTCGTGAAGTTGCGGCCGAACGAAGGGTCCGATGCCGGCAGCCGTGGCCCAGATGGCAATGACAGCGACGGACAACGAGGCGGTGGCCGCGCCGCGCGGTCCGAATCGGATGGCCGGCCAGATGAGCACCGGCATGATGAGTCCCGGAACCAGTGGCGGCGATCGCAGGAGTGTGGAGAACGCGACCAGCGCGATCGCGAGAGCGACGCCGGCGACCTCGAGCCAGCGCCACGGACTGCGCGTGATCTCGTGGTTCGCGTGCCAGGCCAGCAGCAGCGGCGTCGCGAGCACCATGCCCATGAAATCGCCCATCCACCAGGCGCGAAACGCCGACGCCGCATCTGTGGCGGGAATCACACCGCCCGCCATGAGGCTGGCGACGCCGATGCCGGCGCTGATCAGGGTGCTCAGAGCGCCCGCCAAGCCGATGAGCGCAAGGGCGTCCACCACGCGCTCGAGGCGCGCCTGAAAACCCGGGACGCGTCGCAACAGCGAGGTCGCGGCGACGGCTTCGAGCGTGTTGCCGGCGGCGATCCCGATCGCCACCAGCGGCGGCGCGCCAACCCAGGTGTTGACGATGAACGCGCCAAGCGCGATTCCGGGCCACAGCTCGACGCCGAAGACCAGCAGCGCGGCGAGCGCGATGCCGGAGGGCGCCCAGACGAGCGCGGCGAACCCGGCGACAGCGTCGAGCAGCAACCCCAGCCGCGCGGCGAGGATGTACGTGGCCGCGACGACGAACGCGCGCAGCAGCAGCGAGCGCCATGAGGTAGTACTCAGACGCGACAAGCCTTTTCGGGCCGAGGTTGGAAGCAAGGCGGGCATCCGCGCAGAACTTCATTCTGCAGCACGCGCATCCAGCCGGAAAGATGCGGCGCTCCGTCTGGTCGCTTCCGGGGCCCTAACCGCCGCGCGGGACGGGCGAGGCGACCGAGATCAGACGCGCCAACCCGTTGTCCGCCATCTTCATCCACTCCCAACCCACCGTCATGCGGACGGGCACGGCGACCGACGCCGTCGTGCACAGAATGCTGACGTCCTGGCCCTGCCTCACGACGCTGGCGTCATCCTGCCTGCACGCCCACTTGCGGCCTGCGACGTCCACTACGGTGCGCGAATTCATACTGCCTCTCGAGATCGACTGCGTGATGGAGCTCTGGTAGCTCCTCGAAAGGTACCCCGACGCAGTCATGAGCGGCGCTTCGCGCGCTGACTCACTTGACCGCAGGGCGTTTTCTTCGCATCATGGGTCACCATTGTCGCTTCATCATGAACAGCCGCTCGCCAATCCGCCTCAACTCCCTTCTTAATCTCAACGCGAATCCCTTCCGGGGCGTCGCGCGACCATCGTAGTCACAGTTCTCGACTCGATCTGGTTCCCGGGCCCCTCCGACAGGGGCCCTTTTTCGTAATCACAGCCGCAACTCTCCATGGGCATGCGCAAGATCAACACACGAAGCTTTCGGCTCGCGACGCGCTCCACGTTTCGAGAGATCAACCGGAAGATCGTGCTGAATCTGATACGGGAACATCAGCCCATCTCGCGGGCGGAGTTGGCGCGGCGGATGAAGGTGCGCCGCGGCTCGCTCACGCCAATCGTGCGCGACCTCATCGCTGGCAACGAGGTCATCGAGACCGGTCGAGCGGTTGCGGCGCGAGGCCGGCGGCCGACGCTGCTCCGCATCCAGACCACCGGGCGGCTGGCCGTGGCGCTGGATATCCGGCCGACGCGCTCGTCGGTGGTGCTCGCGGACTTCGGCGGGTCGATCCTGCGGCGCGACGCGTTCGCGACGCTGGAGAACCCGGACGAAATGGCGCGCGAGCTCGGCACTCGAATCAATGCGCTCCTCAACGGCGGGTCGGAGCTCGATGGCACGTGCCACGGAATCGGCATCGTGGTTCCCGGCATGGTGGACCGCCGCGGCGGCCGGGTGCTGTACGCGCCCCGCCTGGGCTGGCGCAACGTGGAGCTGCGCGAAGCGCTGGCCTCGCGCGTGAAAGTGCCGGTTTTCGTCGAGAGCGCTCCGATCGCGTGTGCGCTGGCGCGCCTCTGGTCGGTCAAAGGGGAAGGGACGCGCTCGGTGAACAATTTTGCCTATGTCAGCGTCTCCGACGGCGTTGGTGTGGGCATCGTGGTGAGCGGCGAGGTGCTTCGCGGCGAGGACCACACGGCCGGCGAGTTCGGACACGTGTCGCTCGACCCGCACGGGCCGCAATGTGCGTGTGGCAAGCGTGGCTGCTGGGAAGCGTTCGCGTGCAACTCGGCGACGAGCGCGCGCTACGTAGCCGAGGTCTCCAACGGTGGAAGCCGTGCGGGACGCCGCGGACCGCTCCCGCCAGTGGAGGAGATCATCCGACGCGCGCAGCGCGGCGAGAGTGCCGCCCAGCGAGCGCTGGCGGCCACGGGGCGGGAGATCGGACGTGGGTTGGCTGCCGTGGTGAACGCCGTCAACCCGAAGCGGATCTACCTCGGCGGCGAGGTGACGGCTGCCTGGGACCTGCTCGAGGGTTCCATGCGAGAGGCGCTGAACGAGGGAACCATCACGGACGCGGCGCGGAAGACGCCGATCATCCCTGACCCGTCGCCCGCCGAGTACCGCCTGCTTGGCGCGGTGGCGCTGGTGTCCGCGCCGAACTACGCCGCGCCGCGCGTCGGATAACTCACGGGCTCCGAAGCGAGGACGACCGTCTCTCCCAGCCGCGTCCCCAGTCCACCGATCGGTGAGCCATCGATGTCGTGGTATGCCTGCTCGCCGTGTTCACTGGCATCGACTCCGGTGAGCTCGTCGCGGAGCGTGAGCCGTACTGCGGACAGCCTGGCAAGCGCCAGCGAAATCGCCGCGGTGAGCGACGCGGTCACCGCCATCGTCGTCAGCACGGCGATCGCCTGAACGACGATCAGACGTGGATTGCCGGCGAACAGGCCGTCGGCACCGGCCGGATTGACGGCCTTCGTTGCAAAGGCGCCGGTGAGCAACGCGCCGACGATGCCGGCCACGCCATGACACGCGAAGACATCCAGGGCGTCGTCGATCTGTGTCCGGCTGCGCCACTGCACGGCGATGTAGCTCGCAATGGCACCCGCGCAACCAATGGCGACGGCAGCCAGCGGAGTCACATAGCCCGCGGCTGGCGTGATGGCTACCAGTCCCACCACGGCTCCGGTTGCCGCTCCCACGGCGGTCGCTTGACCGGTGCGCATCGAGTCGATGAGGAGCCAGGTGATGAGCCCCGCCGCCGCGGCAACGTGCGTGGTGGCGAGCGCATTTGCCGCAACGCTGTCGGCGGCGAGCGCTGATCCGCCGTTGAAGCCGAGCCATCCGACCCAGAGCAGGCCCGCGCCGATCAGCGTGTAGGTAATGTTGTGCGGACGAAGGGGCATCCGTCCCGCATCGTAGCGCCGGCCGAGTATGCGCGCACTCACGAGGGCCGCGGTTCCCGCCGTGATGTGCACGACGGTTCCACCAGCAAAATCAAGGGCGCCGAGCTTTCGAAGCCAGCCGTCCGTCGCCCACACCCAGTGCGCAATCGGATCGTAGACGAGCGTGGTCCAGAGCAGCGCAAATGCCAGGAACGCCTTGAACCGGATGCGCTCCACCATCGCGCCGGAAATCAGCGCGACGGTGATGCCCGCGAACATCGCCTGGAAGACCGCGAATCCCGCGTGGGGGACGGTCGCGCTGTACGGGCCGGCGCCAGCGCCGACGCCGCGGAATCCGAGCCATTCGAGATTCCCGAGCCATCCACCGGAGCCGAAGGCCAGCGGATACCCGATGATCACCCACTGCACGGTGACCACCGCGAACGCGCCGAAACACATCAGGACGGTGTTGAGCGCCGCACGTGCGCGGACGAGGCCGGCGTAGAAGAGCGCCAGGCCCGGAAGCATGAGGAGCACGAGTGCCGATGAGACGAAGACCCAGGCGGTGTCGCCGCCCGAAATCGCGGAGGCGGCGGGGCTCATGCGACGCTGTTGATGTAGGAGAGCGCCCGGTCCTGCACGTCGTCCGCGGTGACCGGCGTGAGCGCCTCGACGTCACATTCGCCCGTGCGGATGCGAATCACGCGATCGAGCGGTTGAACGAAGATCTTGCCGTCACCCACCTCGCCGGTGCGGGCCGCGGCGAGAATGGCATGTACCGCCGGCTCGACAAATGGCTCGGAGACGGCCATCTCGACGCGCACCTTTTCCCTGAACTCGTGGAGCACCACCGAGCCGCGGTAGTGCTCCACGAGCTCGCGTTCGCCACCATGGCCGCTCACCCGGCTGAGCGTCATGCCCGTGACGCCGACGCGAAAGAGTGCCTCCTTCACCGCGTGCATCCGCTCGGGACGCACAACCGCGACGATGTACTTCATGTCGCTCAAGCTGCGGCGGGCGCTGATGCGGAACAACGACGAGTTGACGCTCTTTTGTCAACGACGCTGACAAATCCCAGCGCTCGTCGAAAACGCCTGGACAGTCGTGTGCGCCAAAGGGCTGCAAGCGACGAGGCTGGCAGTAGGCCTCTTTCTGCATTTTGGCCCGGAAGCGAGGCGACTCGCTAGGCCGACTGGGACTGACGCAGAAAAAGGTCGATGTGCATGGCCGCGTCGCGGCCTTCGCGAATGGCCCACACGATCAGCGACGCCCCGCGCCGCGCGTCACCGGCGGCAAATACGCCGGGCACCGATGTGCGATGAGCCGCGTCCGTCTTGACCGCACCGGTCGCCGTCAGGTCGACGCCGATCTCATTCAGGAGTGAGCGCTCCGGCCCCACGAAACCCATGGCCAGGAGCACGAGATCAGCGTCGATGGAAAACTCCGATCCCGGGACGGGCGCGAGCGTCGCACGGCCGTCAGGGCCGGCGACCGACATCACTCGGACGGCGTGCAACCGCTGTACCCGTCCGCCTTCGCCAGAGAACGCGGTCGTGGACACGCTCCATTCACGCGAACAGCCTTCGTCGTGCGCGTGCGACGTGCGCAGCTGCATCGGCCACATCGGCCACGGTGTACTGGTGGAGCGCTGCTCGGGCGGCTGTGGCAAGAGCTCGAACTGGCGGACGCTGCGAGCGCCCTGCCGCAGACATGTGCCGGCGCAGTCGGAACCCGTGTCACCACCGCCGATGATCACGACGTTCTTGTCGCGAGCGTCCACGGCGAGCGTGTCGGGAATACGATCGCCGGCGTCGCGGCGGTTCTGCTGTTCGAGATAGGGCATCGCCAGCTCGACGCCCTGCAGCGAACGCCCCGGAACGTCGAGATCCCGCGCGGCCGCAGCGCCCATGGCGAGACACACCGCGTCGTATTCGGTTCGCAGCTCACGAATCGTAGGGGACACTCCCACCGTCACCCCGGTATGGAACCAGACGCCCTCATCGGCCAGCTGCTCCAGCCGCCGGTCGAGGACGGGCTTCTCCAGCTTGAATCCCGGTATGCCGTACCGCAGGAGGCCACCGATGCGATCGGACTTCTCGAAGACGTGAACCTGATGCCCGGCGCGCCGGAGCTGCTGCGCCGCCGCGAGCCCGGCCGGTCCCGATCCGACCACCGCCGCGCGCCGGCCTGTCTCGCGACGAGGCGGTCGCGGCACGATCCAACCTTCGTCGAAGCCGCGGTCCACGATTGCCTGCTCGATGGCGCGAATGGCCACTGGCGCCTCGATGAGGCCGAGGACGCACGCGGACTCGCACGGCGCAGGACACAGGCGGCCGGTCAGCTCGGGAAAATTGTTCGTCGCGTGCAGCGCGTCGAGCGCCTCGCGCCAGCGTCCACGCTGAACGAGCCCGTTCCACTCGGGGATCACGTTGCGAACCGGGCATCCCGTGTCACTCTGACAGAACGGAACACCGCAATCCATGCAGCGGGCCCCCTGCTCTCGCAAAACGGACTCGGACAACGGGTCGTAGAACTCGTTCCAGTGCTGCACGCGATCCTGGACGTCGTGCCGCCGAGGTGTGGCGCGGCGGATGGCGATGAATGGCGGCGCGCTAGCCACGACCACTCCCGTCGCGCGCAGACGCGTCGGCCCGCTCCATCGCCTTCCGGTACTCCGTGGGAATCACGCGTACGAACTGCCGCACCGCGTCGTCCCACCGCGCCAGCACGTGCCTCGCGCGTGCGCTGTTGGTGAGCCGCGCGTGCCGGTCGACGATTTGTCGCAGCACAGAGGCGTCGGGCGTCTCCAGCACCGGCGCAAGCTCCACGAGCGCGCTATTGCATCGGGCCGCGAAATCGCCGGCGGTGTCCAGCACGAACGCGACGCCGCCGCTCATCCCCGCGGCGAAGTTTCGTCCCGTGCGACCGAGCACCACGACGATGCCGCCCGTCATGTACTCGCAGCCATGGTCGCCGACGCCTTCCACGACGGCCGTCGCGCCGCTGTTGCGCACCGCGAATCGCTCGCCCGCCACGCCGCCGATCAGCGCCTCGCCGCTCGTCGCGCCGTAAAGCGCGGTGTTACCGATGATCACGGTCTCGTCGGGCAGGAATTTGGCGCCCCTCGGGGCACGCACGATGATGCGTCCCCCGGACAACCCCTTGCCGACGTAATCGTTGGCTTCGCCGTGCAGCTCCAGCGTCAGGCCACGCACGGCGAACGCGCCAAAGCTCTGCCCCGCGGAACCGTCGAAGCGCACGGTGACACTGTCGTCGGGCAGTCCGTTGCTGCCCAGGCGACGCGCGATGAGGCCTGACAGCATCGATCCCACCGCTCGATGCACGTTGCGGATCTCCAGTCGGGCGCGCACCCGCTCGTGGCGCTCCAGGGCCGGCTGCGCCAACTCGATGAGCTGGTGGTCCAGGGCAGACCCAAGCGCGTGGTCCTGCGGCCGCACCATCCGCCGCGCGCGGCTCTCGCCGTCCCGGTTGCCGGTTGCGGGCGCCGGCGTGTGGAGCAGGGCGGCAACATCGAGCGCGTGCGCCCGCGAATGCTCGCGCGACGTCTTCGGCCTGAGTACCTCACTGCGGCCGATCATCTCGTCCATCGCGCGGAAGCCAAGCGACGCCAGCAGCTCCCGCACCTCTTCCGCGACGAAGAAGAAGTAGTTCACCAGGTGGTCCGGACTTCCGGCGAACTTGGCGCGGAGCACCGGGTCCTGCGTCGCGATACCCACGGGGCACGTGTTGAGATGACATTTCCGCATCATCACGCAGCCCTGGGTGATGAGGGGCGCTGTCGAGAAGCCGAATTCCTCGGCGCCCAGCAACGCCGCGATCACGACATCGCGCCCCGTCTTGAGCTGGCCGTCCGTCTGGAGACGCACCCGTCCGCGCAGGCCGTTGAGCATCAGCGCCTGCTGCGTCTCGGCGAGGCCGAGCTCCCACGGCACGCCGGCGTGCTTGATGGACGAAAGCGGCGACGCGCCGGTGCCGCCCGAATCGCCGGAAATCGTGATGAGGTCCGCGCGCGCCTTCGCCACACCCACCGCGACGGTGCCGACACCCGCCTCGGCGACGAGCTTCACCGAGATCGTAGCGTCGGGATTCACGTTCTTCAGATCGTGGATGAGCTGCGCGAGGTCCTCGATCGAGTAGATGTCGTGGTGTGGCGGTGGCGAGATGAGCGTGACCCCTGGCATCGAGTAGCGGGTGCGCGCGATGGTCTCGTCCACCTTGTGCCCGGGCAGCTGGCCGCCTTCACCGGGCTTGGCGCCCTGCGCGATCTTGATCTGCAGCTCGGTGGCGTTCACGAGATACTCGGTCGTGACACCAAACCGCGCAGACGCCACCTGCTTGATGGCGCTGTTGCGATTGGTGCCGTACCGCGCGGGATCCTCCCCGCCCTCGCCGGTGTTGCTGCGACCGCCCAGGCGGTTCATCGCTTCGGCGATCGTCTCGTGCGCTTCCTTGCTCAGAGAGCCGAACGACATCGCGCCCGTGACGAACCGGCGCACGATGTTCGTGGCCGGCTCGACGTCCGATAGCGCCACGGGCTGGCGCTCGACGAAGTCGAGCAATCCGCGAATGGTCGCACCGCTCGAACCGGCGTCGTTGGCGACGCGGCTGAACTCCGTGAAGGTGTCGTAACGCCCGGAGCGCGTCGCGTGCTGGAGCGTGGCGATCGTTCGCGGATTCCACTGGTGCGCTTCGCTGCCGGCCGCGGTGCGATGGTGATACACGCCGGCGTCGTCCAGCCGATCTGGCGCCGCGTCATCGTACGCGCGCGCGTGTCGCTCGAGCGTCGCGGCGGCGATGGTGTCGAAGCCGA
>DASTVV010000137.1:0-13231 GCA_035758925.1 Gemmatimonadaceae bacterium | reverse complement strand
TCCGAACGCCGTCGTGCCCTGCGCCAGATTCGGGAACGCCGGGATCTGCCCCGCCGCAACGAGGCTGTCCAGCAGCACGTTGGGATTCATGAATGCCCAGTTGAGCTCCGTGGCCTTGCCCGAGATGAACGTGTTGTAGCCGGTGACGGCCGTGTTCAGGGTGGCCTGCTCGGCCGGGGTGAGCACGAAGAACTCTCCGACTGGCGCCGGTGGTGCTCCGGGCACCGCGCTCACGCCACACGCCAGGTATGGCGGAAGTCCCTGCCGGTTGGCCGCGGGTTTGGGCGGCTGGCCCGTGGGATTGGTGTCGTTGCGGAATCGCGCGATCTGCGCGGTCATGAGAAACGAGATCAGCGTCGTGGGCGCGGCCGCGCAGTTCGGGTCGATGGTGAGCGCCGCGGCCTTGAACGGATCGGTGCTGGTCGGTACGCGACCGGCTGCCTGGTCGAACCCACCAAGAGCCTGCGCGCTGCCGAGGAGCGAGGCGACGGGAAAGAGGATCGGCGCCCCCGTGACTTTCACGACGCCAACCAGTACGCCCTTGAATTGCGAGGCGCCCAGCTGAGTCACAATCGCGTCGTACGAGGCGGTGAAGTTTGCCTGCGACGTGATGCCGGGTGACACGCCGGGCGTGGGAACGAGCACGCCGCTGACGGCCGCTGCGAGCACATCGTTGTTGCCGATCCAGATCGAGGCAAAGGTCGGATTCGCATCGCGTGCCTTTTCCACCTGAGTCTTCCCGCCGAGGAAGAGCGACGTGAGCACGTTCGATGAGGCCGTCCCATTGTCTGCTGTGAGATCTGCGACTGTCGCGCCTGGCACGCCGAGGTTGTTGAGCACATCGGTGGCCGACGCAGGGTTGCGCAGGTCACACGTGGTGGAGGTGCTGCCGGTACCGACGCGCGCCTGCGTCGCGAAGTTCGCGATCGGAGGGGCGCATCCGCGGCCTGCCAGCGACGGGAACGCGAAGCGTGTACCCATCTGGCCGGCGAGCAAAACGGCGTATGAGCGACGCTGGGTGGAGTCGTTGATGCCGCCAGACTGGAACCCGGCCGTGATCGAATTTCCGAGCGCGACGTAGTTCTGGAAAATCGCATTGGCGCCTCTCGGCTGCGGCCCCAGCACTTCGTCGTTGTTTGAGCAGGCCGCAACCAGCGCTACCGCGACCAGTGCAGCGGCCGAGCGAGAAACTTTCGCAAGACGAAACATTCAGGTGTCTCCCGTAGCTCGGAGTTTAGAAGTTGGCCTTGAGACTGATGGACAGCACGTTGGCGCTCAGGTCGTACTTGCCCGTATTGAGCTGCAGCCCGGTTTGACCGCGGTTCGCGCGCTCGTCGATGCGCCCGCGCTTGCCCGGGCTGTAGGCGTGCAAGTACCCAGCTTCGACAGCGTACTTCTTCATGAACGGATACTCGCCGCCGATCGTGATGTATGCCCGATCCTGCTCGGGCAGGAGCGGCGTGACCGTCTCGTCCGGAGCCGCGCTCGCGACGCCGGAGAAGCCGAGGCGAACCTGCGCGCCGCCGGTGAACTGGCGTTGCGCGGCGAGGCGAATGGCTGACGTGTTGTTGTAGTCTTCGATCAGGGCGCGGTTGGAGACGTTTGCCGGGCCAAGGAACTCGATCGGAAGCTCCTTGAATCGCCGCCAGCCGACCCACACGTAATCGGCCGACAGAATCCAGTCCTTGAAGCCGTTGTACCCGAAGCCAGCCTGGATCTGCGCCGGATGCGTGATCTTGGTCGACACGCCCTGGTCCACCAGACGCCCGCCCGCCGCGAATTGCGGAGCCACGAGCTGATCGATTTGCACCGTGGAGCCCGGCGCGATCGGGTTGTTGGGAGGCAGGACGAGGTTGGTCGGCACCTGGGTGAACGTCGCGGTGGCGCCCTCGTAATCGAACTCGAGTGGCGTCAGGAAGCGAAGACCCACCGTCCAATCGGCATTCGGCTTTCCGAAGACACCGATCTGCGCACCAAACGCGGCGAAATTGTCGCCGTTGAGGCGGGCACGCGCGAACTCCGTACGCTTCGCGATGCCCAGCTGCGCGAACGTGATTGCTCCCGACGCGACCTGCTGGGACAAATCGAGCGACTGAACCAGCTCGACGCTGGAGATGCCGATCACCGGACCGCCGCCGACGAACCACTTGTCGTTCAGCTGGTAGGCGACGTTCGGCTGGATGTACACCGTCCGCAAATCAGCACGCTTGGCCAGAAAGCGGCCCGGAAAACTGTCGGTCCACTGCGACGTCAGCCCGTATGGGACGTAGACGCCAAGTCCCCATGCAGCCTTGCCATTGAGGGAGAAGAAACCACTGTCGGGCTTGTAGTTCACGAACACGTGTGGGACGAAGGCCAGAGGGTTGTCCCCTTCGAATTCGCGAAACGTGGTATCCTGGGTGAATTTTGCGTCGAGCTGAATCAACGCGCCGCCCGCGAGCACGTTCCAGCCTTTCAGCGTGGCGGCCGCGCCAGGATTCCAGAAAATCACCGACGCGTCCTTACACGGTGATCCGGTGACCGCGAATGCGCGCGAGGTGGCGCACGTACCGATTTCGTTGACGCCAAAACCCTGCGCGCGGAGCGCGATGGGCGCGCAGACAAGCGACACGAGTACAGCAAGGGACCGCATGGAACGGTGCCACTGCATTTCCTTCCTCCGGTTTTTCCGCCGCGCCTGGGAACGCGAGCGAAGTGGGAGCGATGGGTGGAAGAGCCCCGCCAATATATGATACGTGCGGAACGGCGGACAGCCGCCGCTGTTGGCGCGCATCGGCTGGCACGCGTCTCGCCCCGCATCGCTCGCGTGGCGTCTCGAACTCTTCGCACAATGTCGACGTCGGCTTCATCCACGATTCAGGTTCTCGGACCTCGTACCGCCGAATCCGATCGGGTGCTCACACCCGAGGCGCTCGCGTTCGTCGGGCAGCTGCACGCTGAGTTCGCGGACCGCCGCCAGGAGCTGCTGGCGCGGCGCGAGGCGCGCTGGCTGCGACTCGACAGCGGTCAGGAGACCTTGCAGCTCGCGACCGCCGGGCCGGCGCTGGGCGAGTGGCCCGTCGCGCCTGCCCCGAAGGACCTGGACGACCGACGCGTCGAGATCACCGGGCCCGCCGAGCCCAAGATGATGATCAACGCGTTGAACTCGGGCGCATCGCTGTTCATGGCAGACCTCGAGGATGCGCTGTCGCCGACCTGGAGCAACGTGGTGGATGGGCAGGGCGCGCTGATGGACGCGGTGCGCCGGACCCTCCGCTTCACGTCGCCGGAAGGAAAGCAATACACGCTGAAGGACTCGCTCGCCACGCTGGTGGTGCGGCCACGCGGCTGGCATCTGGACGAGTCGCACGCGACGGTCGCGGGGACGCCGGTGTCAGCCAGTCTCTTCGACTTCGGCCTCTACTTCTTCCACAACGCCCGCGAGACGCTCGCGCGCGGAACCGGGCCGTACTTCTATCTCCCGAAGATGGAGAGCCATCTGGAAGCGCGGCTCTGGAACGACGTCTTCGGTTTCGCTCAGGACTCCCTCGGCGTTCCGCGTGGCTCGATTCGCGCGACGATGCTCATCGAGACCATTTACGCGGCGTTCGAGATGGAGGAGATGCTGTACGAGCTGCGCGAGCACGCGGCGGGTCTCAACGCCGGGCGCTGGGACTACCTGTTCAGCATCATCAAGGCATTCCGGAACCGGCCGGAGTTCGTGTTGCCCGACCGCGCAGGGTTGACGATGGCCAAGCCGTTCATGCGCGCGTACGCCCAGCGACTCGTGCAGGTCTGCCATCGCCACGGAGCGCACGCCATCGGCGGCATGGCTGCGTTCGTCCCCAGCCGCCGCGACCCTGAGGTCAACGCCAAGGCGCTCGCGAAGGTCCGCGAGGACAAGGAGCGCGAGTCGGGCGACGGGTTCGACGGCACCTGGGTCGCGCATCCCGATCTCGTGCCGGTGGCACGGGAGGTCTTCGACCGGGTCCTGGGCGACAAGCCCAATCAGAAATCCAATCTGCGGCCGGACGTTTCGGTGACCGCGCAGCAATTGCTGGACGTCCGCATCGACGGCGCGCACGTCTCGCTGGACGGCGTACACACGAACATCGACGTCGCACTCCAGTATCTCGACGCGTGGCTGGGGGGCACCGGCGCGGCGGCGATTCACAACCTGATGGAAGACGCCGCCACGGCGGAGATCTCCCGGTCCCAGCTGTGGCAGTGGGTGAGACACAACGTCGAAGTCGTCGGCGGCGGAACCATGGGTGCCAGACTGTATCGAGCCGAGCGCGACAAGGTGGTCGCCGATTTGCGCGGCTCCGCGACGGAAGGATCACGCCTGGACGCCGCCGTGCAGCTGCTCGACGAGCTCGTGCTGGGCGAGTGGCAGGAATTCCTCACGATTCCGGGATATCGACTGCTGAGGTAGCCACATCGCTCAGGGGGAGTTCGGCGGTGCGCGGTTTGCGAATCGTCGCTGTTACCGCGTCCCATCCCTCGAGCGAGGTGGAGCATGACCCCGACGGAGTTCGGCGCCGCAACGGAGCAGGAAAAGCCGCAGGATCGCGTCGCGCGCGAGGCAAAAGCGCTCGCGCGAAAATGGAGCGTCGATCCGCGGTGGAAGGGTGTGCGGCGCGACTACTCCGCCGCGGACGTCCTGCGGCTGCGCGGCTCGTTGCGGGTGGAGCACACGCTCGCGCGCCAGGGCGCCGAGCGGCTCTGGGCACAACTGCACCGCGACAGCGGCGAGCCCGTGCGCACGCTCGGCGCGCTCACAGGCGCACAGGCCGTGCAGATGGTGCGCGCGGGGCTGGAAGCCATCTACCTGAGCGGCTGGCAAGTGGCGGCGGACGGCAACCTGGCCGGCCAGACCTATCCGGACCAGAGCCTGTACCCGTCGAACAGCGTCCCGGCGCTCGTCAAACGGCTCAACAACGCGTTGCTCCGCGCCGATCAGATCGAATGGAGCGAGGGACACAACGGGAAGAACTGGTTCGTGCCGATCCTCGCGGACGCGGAAGCGGGATTCGGCGGGGCGCTGCACGCGTTCGAGCTGACCAAAGCCATGATCGAAGCGGGTGCAGCAGGCGTCCATCTCGAGGACCAACTCGCGAGTGAAAAGAAGTGCGGCCACATGGGCGGCAAAGTCCTGGTGCCGACGGCGCAGCATGTCCGAACCCTGACGGCCGCGCGCCTCGCCTCGGACGTGCTCGACGTCCCGACCCTCATCGTGGCCCGCACGGACGCGCTCAACGCCACGCTCATTACGTCGGACGTCGACGAGCGAGACAGTGGTTTCGTCCGCGCGGACTCGCGTACGCCAGAGGGCTACTATCGGGTGGTGGGCGGGATGGAGTCGGCGCTGGCGCGCGGCCTCGCCTACGCGCCGTACGCGGACCTCGTGTGGTGCGAGACGTCGAGCCCCAGTCTCGAGGAAGCGAAGCGGTTTGCGGAGGGCATTCGCGGCACGTATCCGGACAAGCTGCTGGCCTATAACTGCTCGCCCTCGTTCAACTGGGAGAAGAATCTCGACGCCGCCACGATCGCCCGGTTCCAGCGCGAGCTCTCGGCGATGGGCTACAAGTTCCAGTTCATCACGCTGGCCGGCTGGCACCTCATCAACCTCTACAGCTTCGAGTTGGCGCGAGCGTATTCGGACGAAGGAATGCCTGCTTACGTCAGAGTCCAGTCTCGCGAGTTCGCACGTGAGAAGGACGGCTACACGGCCACCAGGCACCAGCGCGAAGCCGGCACGGCGTACTTCGATCAGATCCTCCTGACGATCGCGGGCGACACGTCCACCGCGGCGCTTGAAGGCAGCACGGAAGCGCAACAGTTCGTGCGCTCGCAGGGCGGTGGAGGCGAGGTCCCCGCGGATGGGATGCGGGCGGCGCGGTCGGTGGATGGCGAGGAGACCCTGCCGCCGGCAGCCTGACCGGGTCTTACATCAGGGCTGGAACGTCATCTGGAGCAGGGCGCGGACGCGTCCCTTGAGCGGCTGATCGATGGAGTACGCCACGCCAACGCGCGACTGTACGCTTGGTGTGAAAGCAGGTGGCACCGGTGGAAAGGCGAAGGGCACGTCCAGGCCAACGGCGCGGTGCCACGTTCGCAGCCCGTGAGTGCTGGGCGCGGCCGCGGCCCCCTCGAAGAACAGTCGCCACAACTCCGACGGCATCGCGATGCGCCATGCCGCGAGCGTGCTGCCTCTCGCGACGCCGGTGGGCAGGACAGGCATGTCGTAACGCTGACTGAGAATCGAGCTGTCGCTGATGGCTGTCGTCGTCCCGCCAACCGTGAACAGCTCGAAGGGGTGCGGGCTGCCGCCGATCCGGCCGTACGTCGCGCGCATTTCCAGCGGAAACGCGTCGCGCCCGACAGTTTCGAGAGAGAATGTGGCGAGGCCGCGCCCGTACGAGCTGTCCGTCTCGCCCAGTGTGCCGTGCAGATTCAGGCGCGCGACCACACCCTGAGATCCGCGGGAGCGCTGCAAGCCGAGAGACATTTCGCCAAAGGCGATCTGGCGAATGATGTCGCCTGCTCCGAGCGCAGGTTCGAAGGGGCCGGCACTGCCACCGATGCGCCATCGCCAGCGAAAGCTGTCTCCCTGGTGCGCGCGCGAAAGCGCGGTCACGAACTGAAGGAGATGCGCGTCGATGCTATCGGCGCTGGGCTGGGGATACCGGCCCTCCGAGGGATCGGTTACCAGTCCGAGCGCCGCTACCTCGAGCGCGGCGCGCGGCTTCCGCCATGCGCCGCGGAGCGCGCCGCCCTGCATCGAGCCGGGCTCGCCGCCCGCGAGCGATAGCGTCGCATTGAGTCGGCCGATGATGTCGCCGCTGAAGATCGTGAGCAGGCCGCCGCCGCCGTCCGCGGAGTAGTAGCCGCCAGGCAACCACACCTGGTGTCGTGGTCCGGAGCCATAGGGGCGAGACTCCGGCAGCTCGCGCGCGACCAGCTTGACGGGTTCCGGAGTGCGTGCGCCCGCGAAACCGAACCGCCGTGCGGTCACATCCACGACGCTGTCGGCCATCGGCGTTCCGAGCGCGACTCGCCGAACGTCGAATCCGCGTGAGTGCAGCGACAGAAACCATATCGAGCCGTCGCGCGGATCCACGTCGGGCGCGACTGCCGCTCCGGTGACGCGCGTGAGCGCGCGAGAACGCGCGTCGCTCACGCTCAGCAGCTCGAGATTCGGCACGCCTCCCCGATCAGACACGACGACGAGCGTGTCCACTTCTTCGCCGACCTCCTCGGGGACCGAAACCGCGCGGCTGGGGTGACGCAGCCACTGTGCGTCGTAGCGGTTGGCGCCGTCGTGGGGGTCGACGAACCGGGCGTCGCTACCATCGCGGTTCGCGACGATCAGGCGCCACCGTCCGCTGTCGCTCACGCTGACGACAAAGCGCGCCCCACTCGGCGAGTAGCGCGGCCGATAGTACGAGCGCACGGCGTTGCCTTCGAGCAGCGTTGCCACCGAGCCCCGCGACAGATCGACTTTCGCGATGTTGCAGTGGCCGGCCCGGCACTGCATGGCGAGCGCTTCTCCCAGGGTCGGGTGCGGATCCGCGTGCATCAGTCCGGCGCCGTGCGTCAGTCGTTTGACGCCCCCGAGCTCCGTGTCCCAGACGTACAGGTCCGGGCGCAGCGTGCCGTCGGCGCGCGGCGCCCAGCGCGTGAGGAGCATCCGGCGACTGTCGGGAAGCCAGCGTGGCATCGCGAATGACCGCCCGTTTCGCGCGACCAGGGTACGCAACGCGCGCTTGGGTCGGGGTGTTACGGGCCGGTCCGGCACATCCTCAGGGTCGCGTTTCTTCAGCTCGGCCACGCGCTTCGGGGCCATGGTGTCGCGCGGCTCGGGTGCCGTGCTCCAGACGATGATCCGCGCAGGGCGCTCGCGCTCGCGCACGGCCAGGGCGACGCGCTGTCCGTTGGGTGACAGGGCGGGATCGCCGGTTCCCCAGGAAAGACGCTGAACCAGCTCGCCTTCGACGAGTCCTGCTCGCGCGAGCGCCGCGTTCGCCGACATCGCATCGTAGGTGAGTTGTGCGCTGAACCGACCGTACAGCATCGGTGGAGAATTCCCGAACACGCCTTCGAAGGCGCCGTCGAACGTGCGGATCGTGCGCGCGGTCATGCGGCGCCACACGTGAACCAACGTCGAGTCACTTCCACCCTCGCGCTGTACCAGCCACTCGAGAAACGCCGACCCGCCTAGGTACGCGAAGTCGCCGCCCGCGTAATCATCCCAGCCGGACAGTTGCGCGTAGGTGGGCAGCCGCCCTTCGATGGCCCACTGCCTGAGGATGGCGGGCCGCCAGGCGTTGTTCGGGCGGCCGGTGCCGCTGATGCGGCCCTCCACGAGTGTCGCGTAGCCCTCGTACACCCATCGTGGCGCGTTGCGCGCGATCGGTCCGACGTTCGCGGGCAGCGTGGCCCACACGAGACGCTGGAACGGATTGCGTGAAGGCCGCGTGAGATGCGCGATATGCGTCAACTCGTGAACGGAGAGGATCTCACCCCAGGTGACGTAATTCCCGACGTCCGATCTCGGATCGGCGGGGAGTGCCCACCACACCGACACGGGCCGATTGATGAACGGCAGCGCGTAGCCGTTGGGAATCGAGAATGGGTCGTCCACGACGACGTGCACCGGACGGCGCGGCGCGTAGCCGACGATGCCGACGATGGCCGAGTCGGCGCTTTCGACTCGTGCCGCGGCGTAGCGAGTCCACTCCTCCAATTGGAGCGGATAGTGAAAGCGGTAGTTGGGCGTCGAGACCGTCCGCCAGTCGAGCCACGGGCGAACGGGATCCTGCGCCGCCGCGGACGCGATGGCGCCCGCCAGAAGCGCCAAGACGAAGAAGGGCCGCGGCGCGCGCCGCAGCCCTCCAACAAACTCAAGACCGCCGCCGATCACGGCTTAGTGGCGCTTGTCTCCTGTCCACCTTGTTCGCGCCGCTTCTTCCAATCCATCAGCCACGTAGCCGGGATGATGAACAGCGGCGTCAGGAAGAAACCGAGCAGTGTGTTGAGCCACACCAGCGCGATGTAGAAGCAGCACAACCCAATACCGACCCACAGAATGCCGAGCGGACCTTGGCTTTCCACGAGAGCTCCGGAAACGGGATTCGTGCGTGGGAAAATATGCGGCGACTCCCGTGCCGCGCTACCTTAACCAGATGACGGCGCGGAGTTTCCCGACCGGCGGCAACAGCCACCGGATTGAGGCAGCGGTGCGTCGAGCGTCGGCGAACAAGAGGCTGGTTCTGGCAGTGTCAGGTGGCCGCGACTCGATGGCCCTGCTGCACGCCTGCGCTCGGGCAACCCGAGATTCGATCGCCGTCGTCGCGACGTTCGATCACGGCACCGGCGAAGCGGCGACCGCTGCCGCCCGTCTTGTCGAGCGCGATGCGAAACAACTCGGATTGCCATTTCGGGGGGACAGGGCCGACACACCTGGCCTCAACGAGGCCGAGTGGCGCGAGTCGCGTCGACGGTTCCTGCGTGCAGTGGCCGCTGAGGTTGGTGGTGCGATCGCGACCGCGCACACGCGCGACGATCAACTGGAGACCATCCTCATCCGGGTGCTGCGAGATTCCGGCGCTCGGGGCCTGGCGGGCTTGTACGCGGACAGCGAGGTCGTGCGTCCATTCCTCGAGTTTTCGCGGGCTGAGGTCGCCGATTATGCGACCTGGGTTGGTGCGGCGTGGCTGGAAGATCCGTCCAACGCCTCGTCGCGCCACTTGCGGAATCGCGTCCGGCGGGACCTCCTGCCGGCGCTCGCGGCCAGCCGGCCGCGACTGGCGGACGAGCTGCTGGAGCTGTCGCGTCGGGCGGCGGACTGGCGCCGCGCGCTCGACGCCGCGACTGCCTCGTGGGCGTCAACTCGTTCGCCAGGCGGCAGCCTCACGGTGGCTACCGCTGACCTGGCTCCCTATACTCGCAACGAGCTGGCGGTCGTCTGGCCAGCGCTCGCCGCTCGAGTCGGCCTCGTCATGGACTGGCGCGGAACCGAACGGGCGGCGGCGTTTACAAACAGCAGTAAGGTGGGGAGGCGCATTCAACTATCCGGCGGCTGGGAACTGGCCCGTTCTCGTGGCCATTTTGAGTTGCGCCGCTGGAGAGAAGGAAACACGGGAAAGGGAACGAGGGACAGGGGCAACCGAATGGGGACCGGATAAAGGGAACAGACGGAGGGGGAGGGAATTAGGTACCTTCATCCGTATCCCTGTTCCTTACTCCGGCCGCGCTGTCGTAGTTGGGCCTGTCCCCGGTTCCTTGTCCCGCCGAGAAATGTCGGTTGCAGCTGATCCCCGCCTCATGGGACGTGCTGTCAAGCGCGTCGTCTATGACGAGGCGGCCATCGTGGCACGAGTCAAGGAGTTGGGTACGCAGATAACAGACGCGTACCCCTCTGGAGAGCTGCTCGTGCTCGGTCTATTGAAGGGAAGCTTTATATTTCTGAGCGACCTCGTGCGGCAAATCACCAGGCCGCTGCAGGTCGACTTTCTTGTCGCCGCAAGTTACGGCGACAAGACGTTTTCCAGCGGGAATGTGCGTTTGCTGTACGATCCAGAAACCAAACTGGAAGGAAAGCACATCCTACTGGTGGAGGATATCGTCGATACCGGCCGAACATTGAGCCGCTTGATGGACATTTTGAAGGCACGAAATCCGCGTTCCCTGGAGATCTGCGCGCTGTTGCACAAGCATGTGGCGCAAGAACTCAGGTATCCCACGAGGTTCGTGGGGTTCGACGCGCCGAATGAATTCCTGGTCGGGTACGGGCTCGACCACGCCGAGAACTTTCGGCACATCCCGTATATCGCGAGTCTGCAGTAGATGCCAGTGACCCAACCGCCGAAGAACAAGCGCGAAATGAACTGGGGACGTTTCTCCAAGACGTTCGCGTTCTGGATCCTGATCCTGCTCATCCCGGTCGCGCTCATCCAGATCTCCGGATCGCGCAACGAGCAGTCGCCGAAGATCAATTACACGCAATACCGGGATCAGCTTGCCCGCGACAACATCAAGGCCGTCACTATCCAGGGCGGCAAGTATGTGCAGGGCGAGTTCCGCTCGCGCGCGAGTTTCGGCCGCGGTGGCGGCGTCCAGCGATTCACGACGAACCTGCCAGCCGAAAACTCCGAGAAGGAGATCGAGGCGCTGTCAGCCAAGGGCGTCGTCATCGAAGCGCAGGATCAGCGGCCGTCCATCACGGCGTGGATCCTGAACTTCCTGCCGTGGCTGCTGCTCATCGGCTTCTACCTGTTCCTGTTCCGTCAGATGCAGGCGGGCGGAGCCAAGGCGTTCTCGTTCGGCAAGTCCAAGGCGAAGCTGCTTACCGGCGATACGCCCAAGGTGACGTTCGCTGACGTGGCGGGCGCGGACGAGGCCAAGCAGGAGTTGCAGGAGATCATCGAGTTCCTGCGCGACCCGCAGAAGTTCACCAAGCTGGGTGGACGGCTGCCGAAGGGCGCGCTGCTCGTTGGTCCTCCGGGTACCGGCAAGACGCTGCTCGCAAAGGCCGTGGCCGGCGAGGCGGGACGTCCGTTCTTCTCGATGTCCGGCTCGGACTTCGTGGAGATGTTCGTGGGCGTCGGCGCCTCAAGGGTTCGTGACCTTTTTGAGCAAGGAAAGGCTCATGCCCCGTGCATCATCTTCGTGGACGAGATCGACGCTGTCGGCCGCCATCGTGGCGCCGGCCTGGGCGGCGGTCACGACGAGCGCGAGCAGACGCTGAATCAACTTCTCGTCGAGATGGACGGCTTCGAGTCAAATGACGGAGTCATTCTCATCGCAGCGACCAATCGCCCGGATGTGCTGGACCCGGCGCTTTTGAGACCTGGCCGATTCGACCGCCAGATCGTGGTGGACGCGCCGGACCTTCGCGGTCGTGAAGGGATCCTGCGCGTGCACATGCGCAACAAGCCGCTGTCCGAGGACGTCGAAGTGACGACGCTTGCGCGCGGTACGCCCGGCATGGCCGGAGCGGATCTCGCCAATCTCGTCAACGAGGCAGCGTTGCTCGCGGTGCGCCGCGGCCACGATCGCATCTTCATGATCGACTTCGAGGACGCGAAGGACAAAGTGATGCTGGGCGCCGAGCGGAAGTCGTTGGTGATGAAGGAGGATGAGCGCCGTCTCACCGCGTACCACGAAGCCGGCCACGTCATCTGCGGCGTCAAGACGCCGGGCAACGACCCGTTGCACAAGGTGACCATCGTGCCACGCGGCCGCGCTCTCGGTATCGCCTTCGTGTTGCCCGAGGACGATCGCGTTTCCATTACGCGGAAGCAGCTCGAGGCCAACTTGGTGCGGATGTACGGCGGACGTGCCGCAGAGGAGATCGTCTTCGGGCGTGACAGCGTCACGACCGGCGCGGCGAGCGACATTCAGCAGGCGACGGGCCTGGCGCGCCGCTACGTCACCCAGTGGGGGCTCTCGGACGCGATCGGACCGATCCTGGTGGGTGACAACGAGCAGGAGCTGTTCCTGGGACGCGAAATCCAGCATCGGCGGGAAGTCTCGGATCGCACCGCGCAGGTCGTGGATACCGAGGTCAAGCGGATCATCGAATCCGCGTATGAGCGTGCGAAGGCGGTGCTGCAGGAGAACATCGGTCTGCTGCACGCGGTTGCGCAGGCCCTGCTGGACCGCGAAACGCTGACTCGCGAGGACGTGGACATCCTGGCGCGCGGCGAGAAGCTGCCGAATCGGCCCAGCGGTCCGCTGCCCAAGCCTCTCTCGACAACGACGCCGCCAGCGACGGAGCCGAAGAGGAATCCGCCGTTGCTCGGCGGACCGGAACCCAGCCCGGCTTAGACAAGAGACGAGGGACCGGGTACAAGGGACAGGGGCAACGACAAGGGCGGGACCAGGGTAGGGGACCGGATGAGGGGGAATGGCGCCAGGGATGGCACTGGTCCCCTCACCCGGTCCCCTCATCTTTTCCAGCAGTGGTCGTTGCCCCTGTCCCCTGCGTCCTGTCCCTTGTCCCCAGTCCAAAGCTGGTCAGTCCGCCGCCGCAAGCTGGACCTCGGCCGGCCCCTCGTGATGGGCATCCTGAACGTCACGCCGGATTCCTTCGCCGATGGCGGTCTGTACCTCGATCCTGGTGCGGCTGAGGCAGCCGCCATCGAAATGGCAGCGCGAGGTGCGGACCTGATCGACGTCGGTGGTGAGTCGACACGACCAGGGTCGGACACGATCAGCGCGGACGAAGAGATAGCACGCGTCCGGC
>DASTVV010000134.1:0-36847 GCA_035758925.1 Gemmatimonadaceae bacterium | reverse complement strand
GAAGGAGCTGCTCGACATCATCTATTGCTCGCTGAACAAGGATCCGACCGATCGCTTCGGCACGACGCGCGACATGGCCATCGCGCTCGAGAACGTCCCGCAGTCCGAAACGGACCGTGAGGAAGCCGAGGAGCTGCTCCGCGAGCTGTCGGCCGGCCGCGCCATCACCAAGGTGCGCACCGGCACGCTGCCACCGCTTTCGATCACGATTTCGGGACCGGGGCCGCGTGTGCAGCCCCGTCCAGTCACTTCTCCGAGAATCCGCCAGCCGACGGCGGCAACCCTGACGCCGATTCGGGGTCGTCGCAAGCGGAAAAACAAGATGATGCTGCCGGCGATGGGGCTGATCTTCGCGGGCCTTGGAAGTGGTGTGTTTCTGCAGTACCAGAACATCAAGGAGCAGGAAGCGAAGGCGCGAGCCGACTCGCAGCACGTCGCCGACTCCCTGGAGGCGGAGGCGAAGGCGTCGCGCGGAACCCGCGTGATCGTCGGCCTGCCCGATGGCGTCCGCGTGCTGATCAACAACCAGCTCTATGGAAACGGCGAGCGGCTCGAAGCGCCGAAGGGCGCATACACCGCATCCGCCACCGCGTCCGGATTCGAACCCCTGATCACCCAGGTGGAAGTGCTCGCCGGAGAGAACGACACGTTGACACTGGTCATGAAGCCGCTGGTGGCCGCGGCTCCCCCTCCAGCGCAGGTTCAGCAGCCCAGGCAAGCGGTCGTCCGCGCGCCCGTCGATTCGGGCGAGATTCGTCTCTCGGTGATGCCCACGCACGCGGAGATCTCGGTTGACGGCAACAGGATCGGGTCGGGTCGCGCTCGGGCGCGGTTGCCCGTTGGCCAGCACCTGATTCGCTACAGCGCACCCAATTGCGATCCGGAAGACCGCACACTGACCGTTCTCAAGGGCGAGCCACAGCTCGTTTCGCTCATCACCCTGCAGTGCCATTGACGATGCGCCTTCGCCAGAAAGCTCTGTTCGCCGCGCTTGCGGTCCTGGTCGCGACGCCATCGGCCGCTCGGGCACAGACCGAGGAGAACCTTCGTCGTGCGATCGAGATGTACAATCAGTTCAACATCGAAGGCGCGCGGCCAATTCTGCTGAGCATCATCTCCTCGCTGCTCTCGGTGTCGACGGAGCAGAAGGTCCAGGCATTCAAGTACCTCGGCGCCTCGTACGCCGTGCTCGACAAGCCCGACTCGGCGCGAACGTTCTTCATGGCGGCACTGGACCACGACCCGTTCACGGATCTGGACCCGCGCGAGTTCAGCGCCTCGGAGCTGGGCGCGTTCAACGACGCCAAGCTGCGCCTCTTCAAGGTGGCCGCGCGGCCGATCGCGCCGCAGCGCCTGGACAGCAACTACGCGTTCCGGCTGGTCACCACCCATCGCGCGAATCTTCTGGTGGAGCTCATTCAACAGAGCGACTCCACCAGGCGTGAGGTGCTGTATCAGGGCGAGAGCGACGGTCCCCGTGACATCCGCTGGTCGGGTCTGTTGCGCAACGGTTCCCGCGCGGACTCCACCATCTACGAGCTTCGCGTCACGGGCAACAGCCGGGTGATCTCCGGATCCGGCACGGATCGCCAGCTCTTTCGCATCGAGCACGTCTACGAGCCGCTGGAAGACACCCTGCCATCCATTCCGCAGAACGAGCTGCTGCCGGAGCAGTTCGAACGATCGGCCGCGTGGTTCGACATGGCCAAGGGCGGCGCGTTTGCGGCGGCCGGCCTCATTCTGCCGATGATTGCGCTGAACAACGACGTCAAGTGGAAGCCGCATGCCGGCTTTGCGGTCGCCATCGGTGTCAGCAGCGCCGTCATCTCCTTTTCGTATCGGCGCAGTCACCGCGACATTCCCGCCAACCAGCGCGAGAACAACCGACGACGCGAGCAGCGCGCGGTCTTCAACCTGGGCGTGAAGGAACGCAATGATGCCCGCAAGACGGCCACGGTGCTGCTCATCTGTCCTGTGACCGGATGCCCCCGGTGATGCGGTCACGCGTCGGGCTACTCGCGGTCGTGCTGCTGTCGGCACCGTGGACCGGGGCGGCAGCGCAAGTGCAGTTCGAGCGCGTGGGGTATCGCCTGACCAGTATCGGCGAGCGAGTCACGGTCGTGGCGCGTTCCCGGTCGGCGCGCGGCTCACCGATGCGCTGGCGCATCGCCGATTCCAGCATTGCCATTGTCAGCCAGACCGGCGTCGTGATGTCCCGGCGTCCGGGCTACACGAAGCTGTGGGCGATTGCCGGGGACGACTCGGCTTCCACGCTGATCGTGGTCAACCAGTGGGCCGCGAAGTTCGAGTTCGTGCCGGCCATCGTCAGGTTCGACGCCATCGGCGCCAGGATGCCGCTCAAGGTCCGTGTTCGGGACGCGGGGGGATACGTCATCAACGATCGCAATCGCGCCCTCGCGTGTCGCAGCGTGAACGATCGAGTGGCCGCGCTCTCGGCTGGCGAGCTGAGCGCGCGCGCCCATGGCGTGACGTACGTCCGGTGCACCGATCGCGGCATCGCCGACAGTGTCCGCGTCGAGGTTCTACCGCGCGCCGTTCGTGCGCAGATCGTCGATCGGTTGACGATCGCCAACAAGACCGTGGGCGACACCTTCCGGATCAGGCTCAGCGCGTTCGATCGCATGGGTGACGAGATCCGGGACGCCCAGGCGACGTGGGCGTCGCTCAACCCCGGCATCATGAGTGTCGATCCGCTCACGGGGATGGCGCGCTCGGTCGGTCCGGGTGCGGTCAAGATCGTCGGCCAGGTGGGAGACGCGACGGATACCGTCGCGATCAACGTTGCCCCCGGCTTCGGCCTCCCGATGACGACCACGATGGCCGACACGTCGAGTGGCTTCGACGCGATCCGGGTGCCGACGCTCACCCTCAGCTCACTCTATCTGATGGTCGGCGACACGGGACGCATCACCGCGAGCGCCAAGGATGCCGCCGGCAACGTCATCAGCAATCCGCGACTCACGTCGAGATCGGCGGATACGTCCGTGGTCAACGCCGTGAACACGCGGTCAGGCCAGGGGTGGGTGGGTCGCCGGACCGGCGTGACGTTCATCGTCGTCCAGTACGGCAACATCATCGACTCGTTGCAGGTGAGCGTGCGCGCCAAGGCGACCGCTGCACCGACGGTCGGAAACCGGACAAGCATCGTCGCGTTCCAGCGGCCGCGCTACGACACCGTCGCGGCCAACCGCCTCTACAAGCAGCGCCGCGACAGCGCGGCGCGGGCCATTCAACGCGCCAGCATCGTGAAGAGCACCAACGGGCGCATGATCGGCGTGTCGGCCGTGGCGGGCCAGGTGGCGCACTCGGCGCGACTCTCGCGCTTCGTCTCCGAAAGCCGTACTGGCCTGCTCTATGGCGGAAACGCCGCGCTGGCGCCGGTCGAGTGGCTCATGGCGACGGCTGACTTTCGCACGGGCTCACTCAGCACCGGAAGGGCTCTTGGGGAAGAGATGACCGTCACCGAGGCCGAGGCGCAGGTCGTCTTTTCGCCGGCGCCGTGGTTCGGGTTCGGCGGCGGCTACGTGACGCGAGCCGAGCGCACCGCGCTTGCCACGCAGCGCTGGACTTTCCCTCGCGTGCTGGCCATGACGCGGTTTCCGTTCGTCGGAGGCAAGGTGACGAGCGTGACCGGACTCTCCATTCTTCCCGGCGCGACGTACTCGGGGTACGCGGACAGCACGGGCACCCTCATCAAGCCCGAGGCGTTCAGCTTCGCGGGCGAGGCTGGGCTCGAGGTGCGAACGGGAGTCTTCTCGGCGGGCGTCTCGTATTACGTCGAGCGCTTCACGTTCCCGGTGCTGGCCGGTGAGACACGGCGAGATCAGTTCTCGGCGTTGCGGGTGCGAGTCGGTCTGCAGTTGGGACGTTAGAGCGTCGCACTGGAGTCGCGCCACAAAACCGCCGGCGCCTTCTCCGCCGGCTACCGCAGGCGGGGAATGAAGATGTCCGGCGCCGCGGTAGGAAAGAGGCTCGGGACCGCGAGCTCGACCTTGCTCCAGGGATGGAAGAACCTGATGGTCGCCGAGCTGTCGCGTCGCTGCATGACGTAGCGAAGCGGCGCCCAGCCGCCGCGGAAATAGATCGGCTCCTCGTTGCCCAGCGAGTCGACGGCAGTGGAGACGTGCACGGAGTCGCCGAATCGCCAGGCCACTTCCCGCTCATCGTCCGCACTCGCGCGAATCACCAGGCTGAATCCGGCGGAGCCCCGGTCGGACGCTTCCACGAAGGGCGCCATGAAGCTCCTGACCGCGGAGAGCTGGTCCAGAAACTCGATTGCGCCGCGTGCCGACTGTGCGATTCGCGGATCACTCCGCAGTGCGACGTCACTCGCAAGGAGGAACGCGTCGTACTGTCGCATGAACTCGCGCAGTGCAGCGGGATCGGCCTCCTGCGCGCGCGGGGCCTGCGCGGAATCCACGAATGGGAACCGTCCCGCGAGCTTGTTGCTGAACAGCGCCCGCATTCTCGCGTACGCCGCGAGGGCGTCAGCACTGCCGCCACGGCAGCGACCCAGCATGGCCGCCTGGAACTGTCTCCGCCGCATGGCGAAGAGGTCCGCCTCCACCGGTCCCAAATCGGGCGACACACCGGCCGCGCACGCGCTGACGTCGTGCATGGACATGTCTTCGCGCAGGAATCGCCAGAGCGTGCCGAGCGAGCTGGAATAGTCGCCACGCTCGTAGCGACCCACCGAGGTGACCAGCCCCTCCCAGCGCGCAAGCAGCGCACGCTCGTGGACGGAATCCACCGCGGGCGAGCGCAGGTACTTGAGGGCGGGCGCAATGTCGTGCGCCAGGGTCCGGATGTCGGTCGTGTGATTGATCAGCGTCGTGAAGAAGCTCAATGAATCCACCACGCCCAGGGCCGCATAGGAAATGGGGATGACGCCCTGCCACGACGCGATCTTCGCGGTCTGGGGAGCGAAATACCGCTGCCGATCCACGAGCGCTTGAGCGGTCGCCAGCGTGTGTTCCGCCTGACGCGCGGCGGCCGCATTCAGGCGGCGCGCCTCCTGGGTGGCGCCGAGCGTGTCCAGGAGTGCCGACAGTCGCGCGATGCGGGCTCCGGCGGCGTCGAGGTTCGCGGCTGCCGTGCGGACGTCCAGCATGTTCTCGTCGCCTCCAGCCGTGAACCGCTGGGCGCTCGCCGCAACGTCCAGGACGCGCGCGCGGAGCTGCCCCTCCAGCGCCTTGGCCATTCGCTGCGGCGGCTGGCCGGGGAATGCGCCGACGATTCCCAGCGCGGCCTGAACGAACTCACCGCGCAGCGCAAGCGCCAGCTCGAGCCGACCTACGTCCCACCGCAGGCGTTGATTGGCGCGAAGGTCACCCGAGATCTCGCCGCCCTCCGCCCGCGCCATGAGACGCAGCCTGAACAGCTCGCCGACGACTCGCTTCAGGCTGTCGGCCGCATCACTTGGAGACAGGGTGTCACTGCGGATCCGGGCGGCCGCGAAACGAAGCTGCGCTTCGACGGAGTCCTGCACGAGCCGAGCGAGCTTCACGCCGAGAATGGCCGAATCGGAGACGGTAGCGACCAGCCCGCGTTTGGGATCGACCAACTCGATGAGGCTCGCCAGGTTCATGAGCGCGTCGAGATCCGCCTGGGCGTCAGCCTCCGTTTGGGAACGCGACGAACCGCGCGGTGCAAGGCGGCGTCCCGCGGAACTGGCGACCGACGACACCACGGCCGCCGCGCGGTTGAGCACCGTGGAGACCATGCGTGGCGTCACCGCGATTGGCGGACCGGACGCCGTGATCAACGCGTTCTCGAAATCGCGAGTGAGCGCGGTGGTGTCGTTCGAGACGCGCTCGCTGAACAGGTAGTCGAGCAGCGCCGACATCTCGGCGACACTGCCGGACGACGGGCTCGCGAGCGAGTTGTACCGCTCGATGTTGCGGCTCAGGGTGCGAACATCGGATAGGTAGGTCGCCAGCGACGCGGGATCGAGCGTCGGATCGGCGTCCACGCCGATCGCGCCATTGCCGCTGTTGGCCGCGGGACCGAGCAGCTGCACGCTGCGCTCCTGGAGGCGCTCGCGGATGACGGGCAGCACGATGTTCTGGACGCCGCGCATCATCGACGTGCGGATGTCGCCAGGAAGTGACGAGAACCACGAACTGGGAATGAAGACGGAGCGCACGCGTGTCGAGGGAAGGTCGCGCATCTGTCCCACCAGCTCGATCACGGCGGCGTCGTGCGCCCTGCGCTCCGCCATCGCTTGCTCGCCGGTGGCGTTGCGGCGCTTGACCGCCTCGAGGTCGATGGCGAGGCCGGAGAGAACACGCGTCAGCATCTGCGCATTCTCGCGGAGGCCCGGTTCCACGGCGGAGTCGCGGTGCCAGCCGTACACGGCCCTCCACAGGCCAAAGCTCCCGCCCAGGAGCAGGAGAATCGCCGCCGCCTGCGCGAGCACAACGCGGCGATCGCGCGCGAGGCGGAAGCGCGCAATCGGGCGCGCCAAACCCGCTTCCTTGAAGATCTTGTCCTCGAAGAGCGCTCGGAGAAACACCAACCGGTGCGACCGGCTGGGCATCGCGAACTCGGAGGAGCGGTTGCGCGATGAACGCGACGCGCGAACTGTCACCGCCTGATCCTCGGGCACGGGATCGACGGCATCGCCGGTGAAGTAGGCTCCTCTGAAGAAGAGCGATGGGCGCCGCTCGCCTGCGGTCACCAGCCCTGCCACGAACGCCTTGAGCGGTTCGTGGAGCGCGGCGAATTCGGTATCGAACACGAAGATGCCCGCCGTGTCGGAGACCTGGTCGGCCGCGGCCAACATTTCGTCGCGGAGGTGGGCCAGCTGCTTCCGCAATGATTCGAACGCTTCATCCACCCACGCAGCGTCGAACGTCGCGTGCACGTCGTGCGGATTGGCCCAGCCGAAGATGTCATCGCGACGCGCCTCGGGCAGCGTCTGCGCGAACGTCCGGAACCCAGGAAGCGTGTCGCACTTCGTGATCAGCACGTGCAGCGGCAGGCGCACGCCGAGCAGCTTGCGCGTGCGCTCGAGAAAGGCCCGGATACGCTCCGCCTGGTCCGCGAGCTTTTCGGGATTGGCGCGGCCACCGAGCAGGTCCGCGCTCGAGATGGTGACGATGATCCCGTTGAGCGGCGAATCCGGGCGCTCGCGACGCAACATGTGGATCAGCGTGTGCCAGCCGACTGACGCGTCCGCAACCGTCTGCTCCGGTGCGAGCGTGGCGGTCGACGCGGTCGTCCCCGGAGCCGCCTTCGGGGCTTCGAGGACGACGGCATCGTCGAACAGCCACCACTTGCCCGCGTCCTTGCGACGCGCGTCCACTTCCATCGGCGGGCCGAATGGCAGCGCCAAGCCGTTGTTCGCGAGCACCGTCGCTTTGCCTGATCCGTCGGCGCCAACGAGCAGGAACCACGGCATCGTCATCCGGTCCTTCGTCGACGCCCGCGCTCCGATGGTCGTGTCGAGGGACCGCTCCAACGACGCCTTCATCGAGAGGATGCGGCTCTTGCGCTTCGAGGCGCCGAATTCCTCGGTCGTCTGCGCCAGGTTGGCCTTCGTCGACTCGGACGCCGTGATCGCCAGCGCGTTGGGGCCGACGCCCTGGCCGTCGTCTATCTCCTCGTCTTCCTCCGGGCGGAGCATGCTCCACACCAGTAGCGCGAGGCCGCCGGCGACCGAAAGGCCGATGAGAATCCAGGGAAGCACGTTTCGCATCGGTCAGGGCCCGTCGGGCGCGAGGGACTTGATTCGCGAGGTGACGTCTCTGAGGTCGGAGGACGAACTCGACCACGCGACGTGCGCGACAACGAAGTAAATGGTCGCCAGCACCGCGAGAATGGCAGCCCAGCGCTGCGCGGCCGAGAAGCGTGCGACGGCGTGCCCTTCCAGCGTGCGCGATACCGCATCGGGAAAGACGCGGCGATCGGACGCGTACAACAGGAGCGCATCGCCCGAGTGGATGTACTCGTACAGACGACGCCGGTACTCGGCGACAGCGCGCGTGAGCCCGAACGGCCGCCATTTTCCCAGGAATCCAGCGGCCAGCACCAGGAGGTATACGCGGGCCAGATCCCGCGCCACGGCGGTTTCCGGCGCGTCCTTGAGCAGCGTGTCGATGCGAGCGAAGACGTCGACCTCCGCCGCGTGCGTTCGATAGATCCTCTGCTCGAGACGATACTTCGGCCAGGCGGACTGACCTTCCCATTCGCTGTAGGTGAAGACCTCGTCGGCCAGTGCCGCCATGACGTACTGCGCGTCCGGATACCGCTCAGCAGCTTCACCACCCATCCATTTCGCTTCTGCCGCTTGCAGTTCCAGAAGCTCGCACAAGCGACGGCTCAGGGCATTGGCTGCCGTCTCCGGACCCGGATCTTCACCGTCCGCAATCATCGCCGTGGCAAAGCCCGCGCTGAACTCGGACTTCTGGTGCTGGAACCGAATGACCTCGTTGTAGAAGGCGCGGAACTTGGCGAACAGGAAACCGGCGCTCGGTGGCGCTTCGCCTTCCCTGGCCTCAGCGGGTGCGGCCTCAGAGGGGCGAGTGCGGAAGAAGCGACCGAGCAGCTTGTCTCGCCACCTTCGCGCCGGCGAAAGCTCCAGCGTCGGTTCCTCGCCTCCAGGAGACGGCTGGGCAACAGCTGCAACGGCCTCGTACTCGTCCGTCTTTGAGTCGACGGTGAAATCGGACAGGGCCGGATCCGCGGCAGGGAGCGCGTCGTCCACGCTGCCGAAACTGCCGCCTGGTGCGCGCCCGCCGACGGTCGAGCCGTCGACCTCGACAGCGGCCTGGTCGAGCGCGTCAGCCGCGGCCTCGATGCGCTCGTCGTGAGCGCCGAAGAGTGTGATGTCGGGGTATTGGCTTCGAGCGGGAGCGTCGAGACGCTCCTCTGATACGGGGAGTGCGTCCTCGACCGAGCTGAAACTCACGTCGGGAGCGGCGGGCGCCGCCTCACGGCGCGTCCATGGAAACCCGTAGTCGCCAGGCGGAGACACCGAAATCACCGCCGTGTCATCGATTCCTGACTGCGCGTTCGACGCTACTGGTTCACGCGTGCTTCGCTCGGTGGAATCGTGCTGGGCGGCAGAGTGATTCCGCGCGAAGAGACCGACAACTCGCGTGCGAAGGCGCGACCACATGCTCTGTTCGGGCGTGTAGGATCGCGCCCACCCTCGCAACGCACGGCCGGGTGCCTCCTCCGTGTAGTACGCGGAGTCGCGGGTGCCCTTGCGGTCATCCCGGTTCCCGGATTCGCTGTCGGAGTCGCCGATCAAAGCAGTCGATTGGTCCGGTGTGCGCCGACGCCGGCGGTGCGGATGCTGTGCATCGACAATCGGCGAGAACGGGAGGTGAGAGGGCGTGCTGCCAGCGCGCAGACAACCTCCCGGTCAGCCTATAATGAGTGTGGGCTGCACTACCGGCAAGGCTTTCGCGACGCTGTGCTTCGGCTGGATGTTCTTTCAGGCCAACGATTAAGGGACGGCTGGACGCGGCGTTGGTAACGTCCGATCCCCGCACTTTGTCGGGCGTACGCGTTGCTTGGCGGAAACCGCGATCGCAACGGGCCCGGCCTTGACCTCCCGACTGTCTAACACCATGCCAGACGGTCGCTTAGCGCGGCTACGGCGTCGGAATGGTCGTGGGGCTCAACACGGCGAATCCGAGACTGATTGCCGGCGCGATACCTGGTGACGTCGCCGTGAGAGAGAACTGGCCGCCAATGAGGTTGATCGAGAGGTCCGGGAATGTGGCGATGCCATTCACCGCGATGCGTGACGTCACTCCACTGAGAACGGCGCCGGGCGTTCCCGTCGTCGGAGTGATCTGCAGCGTAATCACCGCCGTCGACGGGACCACGAGATCCCCGTTGACGTTCTGGACAGCGACGACGACCGCCGGAATCATGACGGTGTTTTGAACGACATTCGACGGCGGCACGACGAACACGAGGCGGTCGCCGCTGGCTGGCGGCAGTGGCTCGACCTGCGCCAAGCCGAAAGTGCGGCTGCCTCCCACGCCTTCGCACGCTGACGCGAACACGAGCGCGGCCGTGTACAGTGCCGCACGAATCAGCCGATGGGTTCGCGAGTTCGAGCCCGCGAGGGTCTCCAGCATAACTGTCGCTTTGTCCGGGAACGGACCTCATCGTCCGCCTCTGCAAAGGGCAGTCCAGCCAACGTCAGCCCCTGTCGAAGAGGAGTGAGATCAGGCGCGGCGGGGCGTCCAGAGCGGCATCCTCCTCGATGGCTTCATCGAGCGACCGCAGGGTGAACCCGGCCTCGATTCCCCCATTCACATACTCGCTGACCGTGTGCGTGTGTGCCGTAACCCTCACCGTTTCGCCCGTATCGGGATCGGTGAACGTCGCCTGCGACCCGTTCAGCTGGCGAAATGGATGAAGCTCGCAGATGAACAGGTGCCCCCTGGCCCGCATCACCCTGGCCGCCTCGAAGAACACCGGTGCCAGGTCGTGCACGTGCTCGAGGATCAGGCTCGCAACGACAACGTCCACCGACGCGGCCGGCAACGGCCAAAGCTCGCGAACGTCGTGACGAATGAATTTCACGTTCGACGTCGCGATGCGCTGGTGCGCACGCGCGATCATGCCTTCGGAGAAGTCGAGCGCGGTGACGCGCCGCGCGTGCTCGGCGAGGAACACGGTACCCCTCCCCGTACCACATCCCAGCTCGAGCACGTCGCTGTTGGCGAGCTCGAGGGGGGCGCGACGCAGGCAGACCGCGGCCAGATCGCGGGTGTTGTTCGTTCCGCCGTCGTAGGACGCTGCCCAGCGGTTGTAGGCGCGCTCGACGTCGTCTGGGGTAGGAAGCTCGGTCATCGTGGCCGGAAAGTTATTCGCGGGATTGCCGCCACGTGTGTGACGCACGACGTTTTATTTCAGATGGTGGACTCCCAGTGCCGGTAAAGCAGGATGCCTGACGTCGACTCCCAGACCGTGACCTTCGCGCCGCTTTTGACATCGGTGCTGGCCTCCCGCTTTGTCTTCGAGCGCGAGCTGGGGAGAGGTGGGACGGCCACCGTGTATCTCGCGCGTGAGACAAAGCACGAGCGTCAGGTCGCCATCAAAGTGCTCCATCCTCACGTCAGCGCGGCATTCGGATCGGAACGCTTCCTCCGCGAGATCGGGATCGCCGCCCGGCTCTCGCACCCGCATCTCGTCCCGCTGATCGATTCCGGCGAGGCCGATGGCACGCTGTACTACGTCTCGGCGTTCGTGCCCGGCGGTTCGCTGCGCGATCGACTGTCACGCGACGGGAGGCTGCCGATCAGCGATGCGGTCCGCATCGCCGAGGAAGTCGGTGCCGGGCTCGATTTCGCGCACCGGGCGGGGTTCGTGCACCGGGACGTGAAGCCCGAAAACATCCTCTTCGCCGACGGTCATGCGTTGCTGTCCGACTTCGGGATCGCGCGGGCGACGTACGACGACTCATCCCCAACGGTGACGGATGCGGGAATCGCCGTGGGTACCCCGGCGTACATGAGTCCGGAACAGGCGGCTGGTGAACGAGAGCTTGGCCCCGCGAGCGACGTGTATTCGCTTGCGTGCGTCGTGTTCGAGATGCTCGCCGCCGAGCCTCCGTTCGCGGCGCGATCCGCGCGCGAGATGCTGTCCAAGCACGTCGTCGAGCAGCCGCGGCGGGTGCGGATGCTGCGGCCCGAGACGCCGGCGACGATCGACGACGCCATTCACCGTGCGCTCAGAAAGGATCCGGAGCAGCGATGGCCAACCGTCTCGGCGTTCGTCGCGGCGTTGCACATGGAGGACGCGCCTCGCTCGCGACTTTTTTCGTCAGCGCCGCGCGCGATCGCCGTGCTGCCCTTCGTGAATGCCAGCCCCGAGATCGAGAACGAGTACCTCAGTGACGGCCTCACCGACGAGCTGATCGACGCCCTGGCGAAGGTCGACGGCATTCGCGTGGCGTCGCGGACGTCCACATTCGCGCTCAAGGGCAAACCGCAGGATGTCCGAGCCATCGGGGCGTTGCTGGACTGCGCTTACGTTCTCGAAGGCTCCGTCCGCCGTTCAGGGAACCAGTTGAGAATCACGGCACAGCTCACGTCAACGGAGAGCGGTGGCCTGCTGTGGTCCCAACGGTACGATCGGCGCCTGGACGACGTGTTCGCCATTCAGGATGAGATCGCGCGAACGATCGTGGACACGCTCCGTGCTGGAGCGCTTGGCGCGATTCTGCCGCCGAGCGTCAAGCGACACACGGCCAACGTGCGCGCCTACGGTCTGTACCTGAAAGGCCGCTTCGACATGAACCTGCGCACCCAGGCGGGCGTGGCGAGTGCCATTCGCTACTTCGAGCAGGCGATCGCAGAGGACCCGGCCTACGCCCTGGCGCACACCGGACTTGCCGACTCGTACGCGCTACAGCTGGACTATCGCAGCATCCCGGTGCACGAGGGACTTTCCCTCGCCGAGAAGCACGCGCGCAAGGCCATCGAGCTCGACGCGACACTCGCCGAGCCGCGCGCGTCCCTGGCCTGGCATCACTTCATCTACGAGTGGGACTGGGATGCGGCGCGACAGGAGTTCCAGCGCTCCATCCAACTGGATCCGCGCTACGCGTGGGCGCGCCAGCTCTACGCGTTCGCCCTGACCGCGACGGCACGCCATAGCGATGCCATCGTCGAAGGCCATACAGCCGTAGAGCTCGATCCCGGATCGGTTTCGGCCCGGCGTGCGCTCAGCTGGCAGTATTTCTACGCACGGCGCTGGGATCAGGCGCGATTTCATCTCGATCGCGCCATCGCGATGAATCCGAACGCGGAGGAGACATTTCGCGTCCTCGGCCTCACCCTCGCGGTCGAAGGCAACTACGACGAATCCGTGCGCGTGCTGCGTGAAGCCACGGCGATGCCGGAGGCGGGCACCTATACCCGGGCCACGCTCGGCTATGCGCTCGCGCGCTCCGGCCGCACCGACGAAGCGCTCGCAATCCTCGCTGCCCTCAACGCGGACGCCGAACGCGGCTACGTGTCGCCCGTCGCCTTCGCGACGATCAAGATCGGGCTCGGCGACGTCGAAGGAGGGCTCGACTGGGCCGAGCGGGCGTTCCAGGAACGGCGCGGCTGGCTGTGCTACCTGCGAGTCAATCCGCTCATGGATCCGTTGCGCCAGTCGCCGCGATTCGACCAGTTGATGCAACGGATGCGCCTCTAACGCTTTTCGCCTCTCAGGTCCGCGCTCAGCTCGTCGGCTTCGCGCTGGGCGCCAAGCTGCTTGAACGGATCCAGCGCGCGCTGCAGCGTGTGGCGGCCGGCGTCGATCTCCCCCGCCGCGCGTCGTGCCCATCCGAGCTCACGAATCGCGTCCGCCTCCAGCAGACGCGAGTGGTACAAGAGCATCACGCCCGATCCCCAGGACGGAGCGCAAACGACGAGGGCCTGCCGGAATGCGGCAGGCCCTCGTCCATTGGCTATCGCGAAGACCACCTACTCGAATGCGCCCAGGAGTGTTGGAGCCATCCATGGAATCGAGAGGAACACGAGCGCGGTCACGAATCCCACGATCCAGGGCCGCTTGCTGTCCGTCGGCGGATACGCGTCTGCCGACCTGAACGCAAAGAAAGCCATGGGCACGTGAGCGAGTGCGACGAGAATCGGTGGCCAGACGCCTGAGAACGTGATGGGACGCATCATCACGGCGGCGGCGAGCAGGTAGGTAGCCTCGAGCACTCCGATGCCGAGTGCCATGCCGAAGCCAAAACGATCGCGCGTGCGGGCGGCGAGCCACATCAGCACCAGCAGATAGGAAAGCATCGCCAGCCCGATATAGGGCACCTGCACCAGCAGGGACCGGCTGTCCGTCAGCAGCGACACGAACTGGAACTCGAACAGAAGCCGCGCGACCAGGGCTGCGCCGAGTGCGGCGCGCACCTTCGAGCGGTGGGCCTCGACCTGCGCCAAGGCTCTGCTGAACGCGGACTGCTCCTCCGGCTCCACGGCCTTGATCAGCACAGGCGTGGGCTGGACACCCGATGGTGGAGCAGAATCTGACCGGAGTTCCATGGGCACAGGCCGGTTGGAGGGGGGATGGCGGCCTAGAGCAAGGACGCCCAATGGTCCCGTGAGCAACGGGCCCAGCCGTATCTGGCGACCCCGTGCATCGGGCTCGCGATATGCAGGCGGAACCTCGCGACACGCGAACACCTCCCGGAGTCCCGTCGTGATCTCAACTGTGTCCGCTCGTCCCGGATTCGCGATGCCCTCGAGCCAGCGTCCCGATGCGCCGCTGGTCGTGCTTCTCGTCGAGGACAACCCAACCGAAGCAGATCGCATCGCGACGGAGCTCGCCGATGCACACGCGAGCGAGCATGCGCCTCGCGTCCAGCTCGTCCGCGTGACGTCCATCGCCGCGGCGCGCACGCACCTGCGACGCTATCCCGTCGATGTCATCCTGTTCGACCTGGCACTGGCCGACAATCACGGCCCGAAGGCCCTGCACCGCCTGCGCGTTACATCTCCCAACGTCCCGGTGGTGCTCGTCTCGGACGTCGCGGAGCTTCCGCTCGCGCGCGAAGCGCTGCGCTCCGGAGCGCAGGATTACCTGGTCAAACCGCTTCCCGATGGCAACGCGCTCGCGCGAACGCTCCGCTTCGCCGTCGAACGGCACGAGCTGCTCAGCGAAATGGAGACGGCGATCCGGACGTCCGCGCTGTCGGCTCGACGCTGGAAACTGCTGGCTGACGCGGCGTCCGCGCTGGCCGCCGCAAGCGCCGGCACGGGCGAGCATCGCTTTCGGGCGCTGAGCAAGGTGCTGGTGCCCGATGCCGTCGACTGTTTCGTGCTTGCCATCGGCGATACCAAGGGCAGTCCCGGAATCGTGGAAGTTTCGCACGTGAACCCGACGACAACAGCGGATCTGCAGCTGCGGCTGAATGGCCTGCGCGAACGGTTTGTCACGCGAGTGCCGCGCCCGGCCGAAAGCGGCCCATCCAGCGATCTCGAAGCGCGCGACGCCATCCGGAACGCGCTCCAGCACGTGGGCCTGGAGACCGCCACGATCGTCGCGGTGCACTTCGAGGCGCATCAGCGCGGGTTCCTCGCGCTGTCGGCCGGAAAGTCGCGCGCCGACGCCGTGACCGACGAGGACTTCGCCAACTCCATCGCCGATCGCATCGCCGCCGCGACGGAGGAGGATCGGCTCCTGCGCGAGCTGCAGCGCGCCGTCGCGGCACGGGATCGCGCGGTGAGCATCGTATCACACGATCTGCGCAGCCCGCTGAGCACGATTCAGATCTGCGCGAACGCGTTGCTGGATCCGGCGCCGGCGCCCGCGGCCGGCGTCCGCCAAATGGCCGATCTCATTCACCGCTCGACGGTCTGGATGCAGGGGATCGTGCAGGACCTGCTGGACCGCACGGCGCTCGATTCCGGACAGGTGGCGCTGCACCGACAGGCGACGTCGGTGAGCGAGATCGTCACCACGGCGCAGGTGATGTTCGCGCCACTGGCCGAAGAGCAGGCCATCGATTTTGTCGTCGAGAGCGAGCACGGCGTTCCCGATATCGACGCCGACCCGCACCGTCTGCTCCAGGTGCTGTCCAACCTCATCAGCAACGCCATGAAGGTGACTCCGAAAGGCGGACGGGTCGCCGTCGGCGCGCACGCCTCCACGACCGATTCGCCGACGAAGAAGGAACCCGGCAACGTCGTGCGGTTCACCGTGAGCGACAACGGGCCGGGCATCCCGAGCGAGGATCTCGCGCACGTCTTCGACTGGTTCTGGCACTCACCCAAGGGCGGCAGCGAGACGACACGCGCTGGGAAGGGATTGGGCCTCGCCATCGCCAAGGGACTGGTGGAAGCACATCACGCCCGGCTCAACGTCGACAGCAAGGTCGGTCAAGGCAGCACCTTCTGGTTTTCCATTCCCGTGGCAGATGCCCCGCAGCACGCGATGGCAGCCAAGAACGGAGCAATCGTGTGACAACAGCGAATCGTCAATCATTGCGTACGCCCGAGCGCCTCGCGCGCCTCGGGGCAGCCCTGGCAACGCAGACGTACGCGCGGCGCGGTACGTCCATCAGCAACGACATCATTCGCGTCGTGCTCGCGGACGATCACGTCATGTTCCGTGAGGGATTGAAGGTCCTGCTGCGCGGCGTGCCGGACATCGATGTCGTCGCGGAGGCCGAGAACGGCGCGTGCGCGCTGGCGCTCGCGCAGCGCCTGAGGCCGAAAGTCCTGATGCTCGACCTCGACATGCCTGGAACCGACGGGGCCTTCGCGCTCAGGGAGGTTCAGCGCGTGGCGCCCGACGTCCGCGTGCTGATCCTGACCATGCACGCCGAACAGGAGCGACTGCTGCCGCTGCTCGAATCGGGTGCGCGCGGCTATCTCACGAAGGAGGCTGCCTCACGCGACCTGGTGGAGGCCATTCGCGTCGTCGCGTCCGGCGAGGTGTACGTGCGTCCATCGGCCGCGCGGATGCTGGCTGGCGCCGTCGTGCCGCAGCGCGCCGCCGAAACAGCACGCGGCCGCTTCAAGACCCTGAGCGAACGTGAGCAGACCATCCTGCGCATGGTGGCGCAGGGGTACAGCGGCGCCGAGATCGCGCGCCACCTCGGCATCAGCAGCAAGACGGTTGATGCCTACAAGCGCCGCATCGAGGACAAGCTTGGCGTATCACACCGCACCGAGTACGTCCGGTTCGCGGTGGAGGCCGGGATCCTCGGCGCCTAGCGCGGGCGGGTGTCCCGCCCGCGCCTCAACACCTGCAGGTCAGAGGGCGTGCGCCTTCACCCAGTTGCGGACCTTGAATGCCAGCACCAGGGTGACGATGCCGTACGCCAGCGCGTACGCGCCCAGCAGGAACACCAGCGTGATGACGCCGGCACCGGGTCGCATCATGACCAGGATCCCGAAGATGATCGACAGCACGCCACCGAGGATGAGCAGCCACTCGTTCTCGATCACCTTGCGGAGCTTGATGGCCGCGGCGACCTCGAAGAGTCCGGTGATGAGTGCCCACGCCGCGACAAGAAGCGCAAGTGCCACGGCCGTGATGCCCGGCCACATCAACGCGATGAGGCCCGCCGCAACGCCGAGCAGGCCCTCCGCGAGCATCGCGCCCCACTTGTCGCCCCGACGCAGGCCGCGAATCGACGCGATGATCGCCAGGATTCCGTCGGCCAGCGCGTACACGCCGAACAGAATCACGAGAAATCCGAGCGCCTTGACCGGGTACATGAACGCGACGATCGCCAGCACGATGGCGGCAATGGCGCGCAGAAACAGCGCCCACCAGTTCCCCGTGTAGGCCCGTTTGAGTCTCCCGGTCAGTGGGTCTTCCGTTGGGATTCTTTCTTCCATGGTCACGCACGCTCCCTGGCTGAATCGCCAGACTGGTCGCCGGACTGGGTTTTCCGCGCCGCGCCATCCGGTGAGCGCTGGACGTCGAGTCGCTTGAGCCGCACCACTTCGCGCGGTCCGTCCGGACGAACGATTTCAAGCGCGCTGATGAACCCGTTGGTCTCCTCCACCACCCAGACTTCCTTCGGCTGGTAGATGCGGTGGTCTCCGGACTCCAGCATGATGTCCAACTCGTTCGAATTGGGATCGTAGCTGATTCCGTTCAGACGCACGCCCTCGGCCTCGAACTGATCGCCCCAATCCATGCTGAGCACTTCGATGTCGACCGTCGATCGGTCGGCCGCGAAGTGCTTGCTGAAGGTGTCGAAATACGCCTCGAGCTTTTCCGTGGGAATGCGTGTGGTTGTGAGTGCCATCGGTTCTCTCCTGTCCGCCGATGAGGCGCCTGATCGCGCAGGCTGCGCCGGAGTGTACGCGGCCGTCCCGATCCTGCTCGCACACTACGCAAGGCCCGCGCTTGCGCAGTCGGGAAAGCGGGAAGTCGCCCGCATACCTAGTTGACTTATGCGTACCGTGGTGTAATACCTAAGTGAGCGAGGTGACACATGGCTGGCTCCGATCTCTACACCGGCACGCTCGAGCTCCTCATCCTCAAGGCGATCTCCTGGGGACCGCGCCACGGCTATGGCGTCGGCCGCTGGATTCGCGAGACGACGTCGGATGTCCTCAATGTGCAGGAAGGCGCGCTCTACCCCGCCCTGCACCGGCTCGAACGCAAGGGACTGCTCTCCGAGGAATGGCGGGAATCGGAGACGGGCCGCCAGGCGAAGTACTACTCGCTGACCCCGGACGGTCGCGCACATCTGCGCGCTGAACGAAAGCGCTGGGAACAGTACTCGAGTGCCGTCGCTCGAGCCCTCGCCACATCCTGATGGGAACTCCACAATGTCAAAGCGAACTTTTCGGCTCTCCGATAGCCGCCCGGACGCGACGCGCGACGTGGACGATGAGATCGCCTTCCACCTCGAGATGCGCACGCGCGAATTCATTGACCAGGGTTTCGGTCCGGAGGAGGCCAGGCGCAGAGCGGCTGCGACGTTCGGCGACGTGACGTCGATTCGCAGCGACTTGAGCCACGACCGCACCGATCGCAACCAGGAGCGCGCGCGACGCGAACACTGGCACGGCATCCGGATGGACGTCCTGTACTCGCTCCGGACGCTGAAGAAGAATCCCGGATTCGCGGCCGCGGCCATCGCCACGCTCGCACTCGGCTTCGGAGCAGCGCTGGCGGTGTTCACGGTGGTGAACGGCGTGCTCGTGCGACCGCTGCCGTACAGGGACCCGTCGCGACTGGCGATGATCTGGATGGTCAACCAGGGTCCCGACGGCGACTCGGGCAACCTGCCGCTCGCCAGTGGCTTCTATGGCGATCTGGAGCGCGACACACGCAGCTTCGCCGCCATGGCCGCGTTTCGCGGGTGGCCGTATTCGATCGAGAGTGGTGGCACCGAGCCCGAGCCTGTCGCCGGCGCGCGCGTCTCACCGAGCCTGTTCGACGTTCTTGGAGTACGACCATTCATTGGCACGACCTTTACGCGCGACGCCGCCGTGCCTGGCGGACCGAAAGAAGCCCTCATCAGCTACCCGCTCTGGCAACGTCGCTTCGGCGGCGACCCGTCTGTCGTTGGCAAGCAGGTGATGTTGAGCGGTCAGTCGTTCACGCTCGTGGGCATCATGCCACCAGGCTTCGCGTTCCCGCGAGGCGCAGAGCTACCGGCGCCGCTGCGGTTCGGGGCCCGAACGGAGCTGTGGGTGCCGCTGGTCTTCGACTCGACCGATCGAGTCAACTACGGCACGCAGAATCTCTCCGCCGTGGCGCGGTACGGCGCGTCCGAACAGGCGTCGCAGACGGAAGTGAGCCGGCTGCTCCGACAGTTCCTCGACGCCAACGCGCCGCGAGTGAAGCTCGACTATCGCCTGGTCCCGCTGGCGCAGCAGGCCGGAAGTCAAGTCAAGCGCGGCCTCCTGATCCTGCTCGGCGCCGTGGCGTGTCTGCTGTTGATCGCCTGCGCGAACGTGGCGAGCCTGCTCGTCGCGCGCGCCGGCAATCGACGGCGCGAGCTGGCGGTGCGAGCCGCACTGGGAGCCGGTCGCGCACGCGTGGCACGGCAACTCATCACGGAGAATCTCGTGCTCGCCGCGGTTGGCGGCGCCCTCGGCATCGTCATCTCTTCGTGGGGCACGAGAGTGATGCTCGCGCTCGTACCGGGATCGATGCCGCGCGCGGACGACATCGGCCTGGACTGGCGCGTCATCTCTTCCGCCGCACTCATGGTGATCGTGGCAGGCATCGTCTTCGGCATCGCGACCGCGTTCTCCGTGAAATGGATTCGTCTCGCGGGCGAGTTGCACAGCGGCGGCACGCGATTGACCGGCCATGGCCCCCATCGCTGGGGTCGACAGCTGCTCGTCAGCACTGAGGTGGCGCTCTCGATGATGCTTCTCATCACTGCGGCGCTGCTTGCGCGGAGCTTCGTCAATCTTCAACACGTGCCACCGGGATTCGACGCGACCAGCGTGCTTACCGCGGGAGTCTCGCTTCCGATTCCGGGTCGATTCAATCCCGTCGCGGACGGCCCGGTCTGGGCACGGACGTTCGGTGAGCTCACGAGCCGTCTCAAAGCAGCGACAGGAATCGTTGCCGCCGGCGCGATCAGCTCACTGCCGCTGACTGGAGCGACCGAAGGCGGCGGCTTTCGCGTGGCTGGCCGTCCACAGGATCCCCCCGGCCAGGGTCCGCACGCGCAATACAACATCGTCAGCGGAGACTACTTCAAGGCCTTGGGCATTTCAGTCATCAGTGGACGCGCATTCGACGCATCGGACGACATCTCCGGCGCCGCATCCATCATCGTCAATCGCGAGCTCGTACGTCGATATCTCGGCGATGACGCCAACGTGATAGGTCGGGTCATCACGCCGACGTTCACCTTCGGAGCCTTCCGACCCTTCACGATCGTTGGCGTCGTCGACAATGTGAAGCAGATGTCGCTGGACGACGACGCGACGCCGCAGGTGTACGTGCCGCAATCGCAGATGTCCTATCCGGGACTGACGCTCGTCCTTCGCGTGGATGGCGACCCCGCCGCGGCCCTGCCCGCTCTGAGACGCGAGGTCAAGGCTGTCAGCTCGTCTCTCAGCCTCACCGAGGTGCAGCCGATGACTGATATCGTCGAACGGTCACTGGCGCGCCAGCGCTTCAGCCTGACGCTCATCGGCGTGTTCGCGGCCGCGGCCCTCACCCTCGCGATCGTGGGACTCTACGGTGTTGTCGCGCTCATCGTCGGTCAGCGACGCCGCGAGATCGGCGTACGGTTAGCCCTGGGCGCGCGCCCGGTTGACGTCGTGCGGATGGTCATCATGGAGGGCTCGCGACTCAGTATCGTCGGTGTCGTGGTCGGCGTCGCCGCGTCGGTGGGCGTGACGCGCATCCTTGGCGCGCTGCTTTACAACGTCAGCGCGACGGATGCACTGACCTTCGCCGGCGCAGCCCTCGTGGTGATCGCCGTGTCGACCGCCGCGACTCTGGTGCCCGCGCGTCGCGCGTCGCATGTGAATCCGACGGCGGCGCTCAATACGGAATGACTAGCGGCGACGATGCAGGAGGCCGAGGTAGAGCATGTTCGCGTCGACGCCGGGATTCAGCGGTGCGGTGTACGCGTTGGACATGTGCTGGAACTTCCAGCCAACGACAACGCTGCTGCCCCGGATCGTGGAGATCTCGGCGCCGGCGCCGTACTCGACCGCGAAATTCATCCGGCGTGATCCGGTGACCGGCATTTCCTGGCTGAAGAGCATCATGCCGGTCGCGCCCGATGTGAATGCGCGGACACGAGGGGTATTTGCGAAGTACAGCTTGAGGCCGAACGGAAGGATCCCGCTACCGACTGCTGGCGAAGACTCGCCCAGCTGACAACGCCGCCGGCCGCTCGCGGACGTCCAGCAATCCTCCAGCGGCCCGGCGCGTCGGCTGACGACTGCGAGCGGGACAACCTCGATCGTCGTGGCCACAGCCAGCGGACCCGCCGCTTCGAGGACCCACTCGGCAGTCAGCCCGGTGCCGAAGACGTTCCGGTCCCTGATGTTGGCGAAGTGAGCGCCGCTCTGCGTGTAGAACGACGCCGCGGCAGAAGCGCCCACGAATCTGTCTCCGGGGGACAGGCGCCCGGATTGGGCGCCGAGCAGGGGGGCGTGGAGAAACAGGAGGGTGGTGAGAAGACGACGTCTCATGGCTGGCGTGGTCGCAAGTCCGCAGAAACTGGTGGGTTACAGCGTTGGAGAGGCGGGTGGTGCGATGTCCGTGATCGCCATCACGGGTCGAAAAGGCGGGGACGACTTCGCCCTAATAATGCGTGACAACACCGCGTTCGTCACGTCTTTATAGGAAATGCCGCCGATCATTCAGGGAGCCCGGAAGAACTTCCATCACATATCGAAGGGCCTGGCGGTCGCCGCGTCCACCGGTGCCGCGCTCGTAAGTATCATCACGGCCCTGTTTTCCTATGGAGTCCTGGGCAAGTCAGAATCGCATCAGTCCATCGGGAACCTGGGCGCGGCGTGGGTGCGCCTGCGCCCGACGATCGACACGGCGTTCGCCATCGGCGACACCATCCACTTCGCGGCGACGATCGCGGACAAAAACGGGAGCATCCTCGTCGGCGCGCGCCCGGTGTGGACCAGCGGCGACTCGACGGTCGCGGTGGTGGGTGCGGACGGATCCGTCGTCGCACGTGGTCCCGGCTCCACCACGGTCCAGGTGGTGGTCGGTACGTTGGTGGCGAACGCGCGAGTGATGGTCAAGCAGCTGGTGGCAGGGGTTGCCGTCGTGAATCCGGCCGGCGATACCGCGATCTCGCTGCTGGAGGAAGCCCAGCTCCAGCTTCAGGCGCGGGCATACGACGCCCGAGGCCACACGGTCCCCGGTCGCGCGGCGGTCTGGCACATCGACGACACCACGGTCGCGACGCTGGACTCCAACGGAATGCTCACCGGTCGTTCGGCCGGCCGCACCGTTGTCAGCGCCAAGATCGAAGGCCAGTCGGGCTATCTGCCCGTCTCCGTAATGATGATCGCAGCAAGACTCGACGCCGTTGCAGGCACCAACCAACGCGCGCTCGTTGGCCACGCGCTTTCCCAGCGTATCGTCGTGCGCGCCGTCAACCGCAAAGGCGGGCCCGCGGCGGGGAAAATCGTTTCATTCCGCCTCGCCGACAGCCAGGGGAAGGTCGATCCCGCAACGGGTGTCACTGACGCCGACGGGCGCGCGCGGACTACCTGGACGCTCGGAGCTGATCCCGGCAGACAAGTGCTGCTCGCGACCGTCGAGAGTCTCGACAGCACGCTCACCATCGACGCAGAGGCCGATCCTGTCGCAGCAAACACCCGGCTCGTGGCACTGGCTGACACAGTGCGAGCCCGCGCGGGAGTGCTCCTCACGGATTCCATCGGCATTCGCGTGACGGATTCGGCGGGCCGCGCGCTGCCCAACCTGCCGGTTCGGTGGTCCGCCATCGATGGCACAATCGAAACCGATTCCGGCCCCGCCAGGACCGATTCGCTCGGCATCTCGCGCGCGCGGTGGCGGCTTGGCGGCAGGAGCGGACCGCAGCGTCTTCAGGCATTCGTTGGCGGCTCAGCCAGCAAGATCGCGCCGGTTACACTCATTGCCACGGCGCTCTCGGGAGCGCCGGCAACGGTGTCCGCGGTGAGCGGCGATCGCCAGCTGACAGCCGCTGGAAGCGCGTTGCCGAAGCCCATCGTCCTTCGTGTCGTGGACTCCACGGGCAATGGCACGGCGGACGTTCCGGTCATTCTCTCGCTCTCGGCCGGCACCGTTCCCGACACCGCGCTCGTGACCGATTCACTTGGCTACGCCAGGACGCGGTGGACCATGGGGCGCTCCGCCGGCGAGTATTCGCTCGCGGTACATGTCGATGGCATCAAGCAGCTTCTCAAGCTCGAAGCGCGCGCGACGCCAGCCGCTCCAGCGAACCTGTCCTTCGACGACGCGCCGCCCGCCTCACCAGCCTCACGGACCGCGCGTCCGCGCGCCAAGAAGCTCGTCGCCCTCGTGACCGACATCTATGGGAACCCGGTTCCCGACGCGCCGGTGACGCTGTCGGTGAAATCGGGGACCGTCGCACCAGCTCGCGCGGTGACGGATACGAAGGGACGCGTGGCGCTCACCTGGACGCTCGGGACCATCGCCGGCGATCAGTCGCTGAATGGCGTGGTTCGCGGCACCGACGTCAAAGGAGCCTATGTTTTTCAGGTGTTGCAGAGCGGTGCGCCGCGGCCTTTGGTGGAGAAACCGAAGAGAAAGTCTCCGTAATTCTACGGTCGACGCGCAGCGGCGAAACCACAGCAACTGTGGCGTCCGTGAGCATCTTGCCAACCACGGCGTGAAGTGCCTTAGTTGTGCGGCATTTTTTCACGGGCAAGAGTGGGATATGGCGGACCGACACAGGATCAGACTGTGCGGTGAAGATGTCGACCGCCCCGGGCACATCTGCGCGTTTTTCGAATCACGTGACGAGGCGTACGGGACGCTGGCTCCGTACATCAAGCAGGGCCTCGATCGCGGTGAGCAGGTCATCAGCATCGTGGACGAGCGACGCCGCTCGGAACACCTGCGGCGCCTGGAAGCGGAGGGCATTCCGGTCGACTCGGCCATCGAGTCGGATCGTCTGCGCGTGCCTACCGTGCAGGAGACCTACCTCAAGGGCGGGTCATTCGACGGGGATTCGATGTACAGCCTGCTGCATCGCACGCTGGTCACCGCGAAGAAGAAAGGCCGTCGCGTGCGAATCAGCGGCGACATGGAGTGGACGCGTCAGCCAGCGATCTCCCTGGACCGCCTGATGGAGTACGAGGCGCGGGTGAACATCCTCGTGCCGACGTTCGACTGCACGCTCCTCTGCCTCTACGACCCGCACACGATGAGCGGCTCGGGCGTTCTCCACACGTTTGCGACGCACCCGTTCATCGTTCTCAACGGCCGCGCGCGGGAGAATCCGCACTACGTCGAGCCGCTCACGTATCTCAAGACTCGCGTGCCGGCCCGCAAAGATTCGCCTCGGACGAAGCCGAAGGCCTAGGGCCAGGGGCGACCCAGCGCGAGCGCGAGCGCTCGCTCGAGCACGACGTCGCGCCCCGCTTGCGCATCCGCCGCGGTCGCCTTGACCATGACATCAGGCGCCAGGCCGATGCCCTCGAACACCTGCCGATCGGGGGTGTACTCGATCCACTCGGAGATCTGGTAGGTCCAACCGTTGGGAAGCGTGCGCACGGTGGGCCCGCCCGAGGCGCCACCGGTCGTGTCCCCCACGACGGTGACGGCGGGCATCGTCTTCAGCGCCAGCACGAGATCCTCGGCTGAGCTGTAATTCCGACGGTTGGTCAGGACATACACCGATCCGCCGAAATGTCGCCCGGCTGGGGCAACGGTCTGCGGAAGAAAATCCGTGAAATCGGCGTGGCCGGGCCCGTTGCGCGACCTGATGTATCCCATGGTGCGAGGCCGGTCAACGAAGCGGCCGGCGATGTCGAGCGCAATCGCGCGCGTTCCACCGGCGTTGCTCCGGATGTCGATGATGAGGCTGCGCGCATCGGGCAGCGCCAGGATGATCTCATCGATCTCCGAGGCCCAGCCATTTCCCTCGAAACTGGGAATGCGGACGTAGCCGACCGACGACTCGATCATCCCGTAGGTCATGCCGCCTTTCGGCGTCGTTCTCGCGCCCGGCACGTAGCGCGACTGTGTCGCGCGCGGGTTGTCGTACGTCGCCATCGTATCGAAGGCGGAGAGATACCGCAGCGCCGTGCCCGCTCCGGTGGGAAACAGCGCGACGTGAACGTCGCGCAGTTCCGCCATGAGCTGGCCAAGCACCTGCGCGAAGTCGCGGTCGCTCGTGGCGGCGAGCGCGAGCGGCCGATAGCGCGCGCCGAGCGCAGACCAATCGATGTGCTTGTAGTCGAAGAACGAGTAGTGGAGATCGGTTTCCTGCCAGAGCGCGTCGAACACACCGGCGCGGTCGCCGGATGCGGCCGGCCCCACGAGAGAGTCGGTACATCCAGCACTGCACAGCCCGATCACGGCGGCCAGGAGCGTGAACGTTCTCATCGCGCTCCTCCGCGCCACACGATGCCGATCGAGAGCGCATGCGTGAGTGATCGGACCGGCTGGGTGGCATCGTACGCCGCTCCCTGCAGACGGTACTGATAGACGATGCCCCACCTGCCGCGGCTCGCCGGTTCGTACGAGAGGCTCAGGCCGCCCGCGCGGAGCGCGCCCAGCGTCGTCCACCGCGTATCCACGTTCGCGAGACCCGTGATCGAGCGAACGGCCGAATACGACTGCACGACGACGCCCGCGAGCGGGACATCGAGTTGCGCGGTCGCCTTGCCGCCGCCGATCGCGCGATTCATCCGCACCGACGGGCCGACGGTGGCCGTGCCGAAGGCGTAGCTCAGCGTGCGCGTCGTCGGCTCGGTGAGATGATGTCCCACCACGGTTCCCGCCGCGCGCATCGTGAGCCCGAACGTGATCGGTCCGAGCGTCGTGCCCGACGCGGGGAACAGCGACAGCGCGAGCTCACCGCTCGACTCCGTCGCGCGCGTGCGGCCCGCTGTTACGCCGGCGGCCGCCAGCGAGCGGACGCCGCCGCGCAGTGACGTGCTGATGGTGGCGCGCTTGCCGATCGCGGCATGACGCAGTCCGAGCTCGAAGCCGTCGCCAGCGAATCGAGTCGCTGAAGCGGCCCGGTCCAGTCGAGCGCCGTGTGTGATTCCGGCGCTCATCTCGAGCTCGTTGGAGGCACTCGCCGTCGACGACTGAGCTCGCACGGATCCAGCAAGACACAGCGTACTACAGGCGATCGCAATGAGAATTGACGGTCGCAACATCTATGTGAAAGACGATTCGCGGCGACCGCGGCAACACTTTCTGAAGTTCGTGCCGCAGTCGGTCCGCTTCTTGTTAGAGCGGAGAATTGCTTCGCGCACTCCCGGTAGACGCCGGGCTCGGGCGTGCACAATCCAAAGGAGGATCCATGAAGTGCTACTCATCGTGGCTCCGCAACACAGCTATTGCGGCCGCGGGGTTCGCGTCGCTGACTGCGTGCGACGACACCACGAACCTTGTCATCCGACCTAATTCGTACGTGGAGACGAGACTCGTCTCCGACATTGCCGGCTTCGGAGCCGCGGCGCTCGATCCAAGTCTCGTCAATCCGTGGGGCATCGGCTTCGGGTCCTCGGGAACGCTCTTCGTCGCCAACAACGGCACGGGTACGGCAACCACGTACAACGCAGCCGGCGTGAAGCTCGCTCTGACCATCAACATCCCGACGAGCGGTGCCGCGGTCGGCGGGACGCCGACGGGGCTCGTCATCAACAATACGACGGACTTCGCGATCGGTGCGTCCGGACCGGCGTCCGTGATTTTCGCGGGTGAAGACGGCGTGATCTCGGCGTGGAACCCGAGTCTCGTGGATGCCCAGGTGGTCGCCGACAATTCCGCGGCGGGCGCGGTCTACAAGGGCGTCGCCATCGCGTCAGTGGGTGGCGTGAATTTCCTGTACGTCACGGATTTCGTGAACAATCGCGTGGACGTGTACAACACGGCATTCCTGCTCGTTGCGTCGTTCACGGATGTGGGTATTCCCACCGGCTTCCATCCCTTCGGTATCCAGAACATCGGCGGTCAGTTGTTCGTTACGTACGCGAAGCAGTCAGCGGTCGATCCCGCGGATGACGAGCCCGGCGTCGGCAACGGATTCGTCGACGTGTTCAACGCGGACGGCAGCCTTGCGCAGCGCTTCGCCTCCAATGGCTCGCTCAACTCGCCATGGGCAGTCGCACTTGCTCCATCCGGCTTCGGCCCGTTCAGCGGCGCGATCCTGATCGGCAACTTCGGCGACGGATTCATCGGCGCGTACAACCCGACGACCGGCGCTTTCATCGACGTGCTTCGCAATCCCGCTGGCAATCCAATCTCGATCGACGGCCTCTGGGGACTGACCTTTGGGCCGGGCATTACGCCGACGACGCTGTACTTTGCGTCCGGACCGAACGGAGAAGCCAACGGACTGCTCGGAACGCTGACGCCATAACAGGTCAGTACCAGGCACTGCCCACGTTTTCGCGGTGGGTGATCTACACAGTAGTACTCGCTGTTCGTAGCGCAGGTTCCCCCCACACCTGCCCCCTGCCCCCCCCCCACGCCCTGCCCCGCTGGATCGCGGTTGCGTCCGGTATGTCAATCCGGAGAATCAGCGACTTCCCGTGCGGCCGGCGCCCGTGACGCCGGCACCGGTGCCCAGCACGTCGCGAAAGACCGCCAGAGCCTTTCGCATCTCGGGCATGGTGCCGAAGGTGATGCGTGCGTGATTCGGCAACGAGGGGAATGCGCGACCCACCGCCACACCTTTCCGCAGGCACGTTGCCTTGAACTCGCCCGCGGGGCGACGAATGTCCACCATCATGAAGTTGCCGTCGCCCGCGCTCATCGTGAAGCCGGCGTCCGCGAAGAATTTTCTCGTGAATGCCTTCACGTCACCGTTGCGGCGAACCTCGGTGGTGACGTGAGCCCTGTCCTCGAGTGCTGCCTTGGCGGCAATGAGCGAGAGTTGTGAGACATTCGAGCCCAGCGTCCACGACTTCATTCTCGCGAGTACGTCCGGCCGCCCGACCGCATATCCGATGCGGAGGCCCGCGAGGCCAAATACCTTCGAGAACGTCCGCAGCACCACGACGCGCGGATTGGTGAGCGCCAACGGAATCACCGTCCCGTAGTCAGGCCGATCGACGTACTCGAAGTAGGCCTCGTCCACGAGCACGGTCGTCCCGGGCGACGTGCGATTCACCGTCTCGATGAACGCGACGACGTCGCTCTTCGAGTGCACGGTGGCGGTGGGGTTGTTCGGATTGCAGAGATACACGAGGCCCGCGCCACGCGCCGCCGCGGCCATCGCGTCGAGATCGAGACCCAGGTGGCCGTCCACGGGCACCAGCGTCACCGCAGCGCCGACGAATTTTGCGAACTCACCCGGTGCCTCGAACGTCGGCGCCGCACCAATGTACGCGGCGTCCCGGCTGGTGAAGGCGTGGTCCGCGGCGCGCAGCAGCTCGCCCGAGCCACATCCGAGGATCACGTTCGACGAAGCAACCCCCTGTTTGGCCGCGATCGCATCCATGAGGTCATCCTCGGCGAGCACCGGATAGCGGTTCGACTCGTCGAGATGCCCACGGATCGCATCGTACACGTGCTTGCCGGCGCCCATCGGGTTCTCGTTGCTGTCGATGCGCACCATGCCTGGCTGAGCCGCGAGCCGGCGATCGGCTTTGCGATCAGCAATGCCCTGTGCATACAGCGATTCGCGCCCGCGAAATGAAATGAGCGGCGCCGTCAGGATGCCGGCACCGGCCACGCCGACCGCTGCCCCTCCAACGCCCATCGACGTGAGAAACTCGCGACGCGACACGGCCACGGCGGCTCCCTGTAGGGTTGCGCCGATAATAGCAAGAAAAAGGGCCCGGGGCGAACCCCGGGCCCTTCGAATGATTCTGATGAATCGACTACGCCGTGGGGTGGCAGTTCACCACGCGGTGGGTCACGAGATTCAGCGTGCAGGTCTTGTCGTTGATCGTGAGCGGCACGTTGCCCTGGGCATCAGCCGGGAACGTGACCGTGACCTTGAGACTCTTGTCGCGCGAGCCGCTTTCAGCGCCCTTGGTAAAGGAGACGTGCACCGCGACCACGCGCACGATCGAGCCCGATGACGGCCACGGGTGCGTCGCATGCGGTAGCTCAAACAAGACCGACTTGATCGAGTCCACCGTCGACTCCGCCATCAGGCGGCTGACGTCTCCTTCGGAGAATGTCGTGGTGTCGTGGCCAGTGGTGACGTCGTTGTGCGTGCGCGAGATCTCGACCGGCGGCTGCGCCGTATTGAACTGGCGCGTCAGCGTGTCGTTCGATTCGCGATGTACAGCGCCGGTCCAGGTCTTGGTCGTGCCACCCGTGGTCTCGATCGTGCCGCTGCGGCTTCCGGAGAAGAGCACGTGCGTGACGATCTTGCGAACGGCGGACAACGGCTGGCAGTTGGCGACGACGGCATCGTTCGCGTCGTAGCAGGTCCTGGTGCGGCTGAAATCGTAGAGACTGCCGACGGCGGCAGGCGCACTCGAGGCGACGCTCAACGACGAGAAGGCCTCGTTGGCCATCATGTTGGTCACCGCCTGCGCGAGCGCGTCGCCGGCGCTGACGGCGACATCGGCCGTCACGGTGGAATCGGGGAGCAGCCTTGATGCCACGGACGTGGAATCGCTGCAGGACGCGAGGCCGATGATGGCCGCGGCCGCGGCAAGCGCGGACACCTTGATGATCTTCACGGGGTTCTCTCCTCGTTCGGGACGATCCGCTTGGTACACCCACTCGCCATTTTGGACGCGCGAAGCGGCAAACCGTTAACGCAATCGCCGCAAGCGTGACATTGTGATACTTGTCACACCCGCGGCGCTGCAAGACCGATGCGGAGACAACCTTACGGCTTCCTTACTTCCACAACGGATTCGAAGCGATAGCTCTGGCGCGCCAGATCGTAGGCGAGCGCGCGCGCCATTTCGCGCGCGTCAGCCACGTCAATGACATGCCGGGCGACGAGTCCCGCGAGCCAGTTCGCGTCGATCCGGCGCGACAGATCGTGCCGCGCGGGAATCGAGCAGAAGGCGCGCGTATCATCGTTGAATCCCGCAGTGTTGTAGATGCCCGCGGTCTCGCTGGTGGTCTCGCGGAAGCGGATCATGCCCTCGATGGAATCGTTGAACCACCAGGGCGGACCCAGCTTGACGGCCGGATAGTGTCCGGCAAGCGGGGCAAGCTCGCGAGCATAGGTGGACTCATCGAGCGTAAACAGGATGATGGAAAAGCGCCGATCGTTGCCGTACGCGTTGAGCAGGGCGCGCATGTTGCGCGTGAACTCGGCCGGCACCGGAATGTCGGCGCCCATGTCAGGCCCGAAGCGGCGGGCGATCAAGTCATTGTGGTCGCGGAAGGCGCCGGCGTGCAGCTGCATCACCAGCCCGTCCTCGCATGACATCCGCGCCATCTCCATGAGCATGTGCGATTCGAAGCGCCGCTGGTCGCCGGCCGTCGCTTCGCCCTCGCGCGCGATCTGGAACAAGCGATCGGCCTCTTCGTCCGCGAGGCGTTCGGTGTACGCCTCGACGACGGCGTGGTCGGTCGCGGTTGCGCCCAGCGAGCGGAAATAGGCACGTCGCCGCTCGAGCGCGCGCAGGAACTCCGACAAATTCCTGATCGATGACCCGTCGATCGATTCCAGAGCGGCAAGCTCCGCACGCCACTCCGGCGCGGCGATCCGGAACGCGGCATCCGGGCGGAAGGTCGGCACCACGCGGCCACGCCACGTCGAGTTGCGAATGGCCTGATGATGTTCGAGCGGATCGGTCGCCCGATCAGTCGTGGCAAGCACCTCGATCCGGAACCGCTCGAACAGTGCGCGAGGGCGGAACTCGGGCGAGCGCAGTCGCTCGCTGATCTCGTCGTAGACTCGGGCTGCCGTTGTGCCATTGAGCTTTACGCGGACGCCGAACAGCTCGTGCAGCTCGTAGTCCAGCCACACACCGGTGGGAGTCCCTCGGAACAGGTGGTAGTTGTCACCGAAGACCTGCCAGACCTTCCGTGGGTCGAGTTCGGGACTGGGACCGGACTTGTCGCGCGAGCCAATTCCCAGCGCCTCGAGCGGTACTCCGTTGGAGTACAGCATCCGGAAGATGTAGTGGTCCGGAGTGATGAGCAGCGAAGCTGGCTCGGGGAACTGTGAGTCCTCAGCGAGGATCCTGGGGTCCACGTGTCCGTGAGGACACACCAGCGGAAGGGCTTTCGTTTCGGCGTATAGGTCCCGGGCGACCCGCCGGACCGCCGGGTCGCTGCTGAAAAATCGGTCCTCGTTGAGCGCGAGGGGAGCGGAGCCATTCTTGGCCACTAGCGCTTCGACCTCAGTGAGTTGCCACAAATGGGACTTTTGTCCAAGGTGGAGGCGAATGTAAGGCAGTTGAGGCTAAGCGATGCCCGCCCTCTGCTTGGCCCGCGAAATGATCGCCGCCATGACCTCCCGATACTTCGTGAACGTATCGTCCACGACCTGAAGCGTCGGGATCGCACGCTCCGAGAGATTCAGCGTCTCTGGATTGAACCGACCGAACCCCGCCTCATGAACGCCGCTGCTGCCGCGGCCGGGGGCGGGGCTGCTGAGATGCTGGAAGAACCGTGCGTACTTCTGCCAGCGCGCTCCGCCGCCCGCGTGATACATCGGGATGAACCCGTACAGTGCGTCGTACGGCATCTCGCCCACGACGGCGACCTTGGGGTAGCGTGACCGGAGGTTGGTGACCAGCCGTCGGGTGCCTTCGTGCATGTCGCCCGTCGTGCTGTTGACGTGGCCGCCGACGATGTCGAGAAAGTATGCGTCCACGCCGTAGCGGTCGATCACGTCGGCGATACGGCCTTCGAGAAACTGGCGCCAGGAGTCCGCGCCCAAGTTCATGTACGTGAGCCAGCCGTCCTGGTGGCGATCGTTGTTCCAGTCCACCCAGTTCAGGTTATAGATGTCGCCGTCGATCTTGTGCGTCGCGCCCGACGCAATCCGGGCCCATTCCGGGCGGTTCCGATTCGCGGAGTTCGTGCCGAACATCGGCATCATCCTGAAGCCGAGTTTCTGGCCCTCGGACACCAGGCGGCGGAAGCCCACTTCCCCGCCCATGCGCGCCGGGGCCGTGTATGCGGGGTAATCCCAGTAGTATCGGCCGTCCCATGCAGCGAGGAACACCAGCACCTTCGACGGCGGAATCTGGGTGGCCATCCAGCGCAGGATCTCGAGCTGTCTCGCGTAGTCGTTGAAGACGAACCCGGTGTAGTGCATGCCGTGGAGCGTGGTGACCAATGCGATGTCGCGCATCCACGGCTGTACATCCGCTCTGGTTTCCCACGCCGGAAGGCTGAATGCCCGTTCGACGTGCTGCATGTGCGGCGACATCGCGTCCTCGAATGACGTCGCTCGCCCCATGCGCCAGGCGGGAACCTCGACGCGCGTGTCCTTGCGCCAGGCATCATGCTCGTACACCGCTTCAACCCGGAATGACTGGTCGCCTGGCTGGAAGAAATACCGCTTGGGACGGACACGATCGTCGAGCGTCGTGAAGTAAACGAAGTCCTGATCTCCCCCCGATGCCTGCACGATGGCAACCGGCGTCGTCATGCTCACCGGTACGCCGGCGCCGTGCAGATCGCCGGCGCCGAACGTGTAGCCACCAAGCATCTCACCGTCCCGCGGATCGGCCGGCGCGCCGCCACCGAACGACACGAGGCCCCGCGGCACGTCGCGGATGACGCTCGTCACGGACCGCACGGGACGGTTCATCTCGACCGCGACCTTCCACTCGATCGTCGAGCCGCTCCTGGTAAACGTGGCCGTGAGCTTTCCAGGCGCCGTCTCCTGTCCGCCCGCCCAGACGAATCGATCGCACGCCAGCTCGAGCGCGTCGTCGTTCCCCTTCGCGACCATGCGGCCACGATCCATCGCGTACGTGTTCTCCTCGGTGAACACGAGGAAGCTGAAGCGATGTCCATTGAAGACCACCGCCGGCTCGGGAAAGTCGAAGCTGAACTTCATGAAGGCGCGTCCGCGCGGCGGCGTGAACACGTCGGTGGTGGAGTACATCTCGACGATGTCGCCCGTGGCATACACGGGTCGCGCCGGCGACAGCGGCGATGCCGGTGTCAAAGCCGACGTCGAAGCCGGTGTCAAAGCCGCTGTTGAAGCCGCAGTTACAGCCGGTGTCAGAGCCACCGCTCCCAGCGTCTTCAGCAGATCACGCCTGGACAGATCAGTCATGTCTCAGCCGAGCGCAGGCCGATTGATCTTCCAATACGCCCCGTAGCGTTCGTCGAACACCGTGTACAACGGGACGAACGTGATGTCCTTCGCCTGCCCCACCGTCCGGAACTCGAGCGTCTTTCCGGCTACTGGCGCCAGCCAACTCGACACGTCATCCGACTTCGGCGTGATGGACGGCGCGGTCGGCGGCGCCGGATCCGTGTAGTTCGGCACGGTGCGTGGCGCTGTCCGTTCGGCGCGACGGTTGGCGTCCGTGATCCCGTCTGTCCCCAGCTTGCCCACGAGCACGAGTGGGCCGTACATCACCGCCTGGATCGTGTGATCGTCGGGCATCGGATGCGTGTGCAGCGACATCGGCAGCGTGACCTCGAGCGTGTCGCCCGACTTCCACACGCGATCCACCACGAGATAGCTGCTCGGTCCGGCGAACGCGTCCAGCGCTCGACCATTGAGCTTCGTCGACCCGCCCTTGCTGGCCCAGTATGGAACGCGCACCCGCAGCGCGAGTCGCGTGGGCCTGTCGGCCGTCACCGTCAATAGCGTGGTGTCGGTCTCGGGAAAGCGTGTCTCCTGCCGCAACCGCACACCCTTCTCCTGCCAGTTCACCTCGGACGCGACGAAGAGATTCACGTAGACTCCGTCGTCGTCGTGGAAGTACACGCTGTCGCCCAGCTTCGAGAAGTTCTCCACGCCCGACCCGTGGCAGCACCAGAAGCCGTAGTCCGGCGTCCCGAAGAGCTTCCAGTACCCGGTCGCGAGCGGCGTGTAGTACACCTTCTCGCCGTCGGCCGGATGCTGCGTTCCCAGAATCCCGTTGAAGTACGCGCGCTCGTAGAAGTCCGCGTATCGCGCCTCCGGCGACCACTCGAACTTGTGGCGCGTCAGCTTGAGCATGTTGTAGGTGACGCACGTCTCCTGCGTGTGGCTGCCCAGTGCGCGTGCCAGCTGCCCCGGCTCTCCACGCCACGCCTCACCATTCGACGTGCCGCCGGTGGCGTACGAGCGCGCGCCCGTGACGTCCTCCCAGAAGAAGTCCACGATCGCGCGCATGCGGTCGTCGCCGGTCATCTCGTACGCGCGCGCGGCGCCGAGGACCTTGGGAACGTTGGTGTTCGCATGCACGTCCTTCAGCTCGTCGCGTCCGATCGCGAGCGGTGCGAAGATCCTGTCGTGATCGAAGCGCGCGGCGACGTCCGACCATAGCCGTTCTCCCGTGACCTGGGACAGCTCGCGGAGCACGTCGTTCATCCCGCCATACTCGGTGGTCAGCATCGACTGCCACTGGAAGTCCGGAATCGGCTCAGCGTACATCCGGACCCACTGCGCCATCCCTCTCGCCATGTCGAGCGCCTGCTTGTTGCCGCTCAGCGTGTAGCTGTCCAGCAAGCCCGCCAAGATCTTGTGGTACGTGTAGAACGGCGCCCATACGCGCTCGCGGCGCTTGAGCCGTTCGAAGAACTCCTTGGGGAACGCGCTCAGGTACCCGGCGCCCAGCGCGGTCTGGCACCTGGCCAGTTCGCTGACGATCAGCGCACCGCGCGCCCGTACTTCCTCGTCGCCTGTCTGCGCCGCCATCAGCGCGCACGCCGAGAGGTAGTGGCCGACGAAGTGCCCGCGCAGCTCATTGTCCGGCGCTTCCCATCCGCCCAGCGGTTCCGCGGACGAGGGCATCGCGGCGTTGATCCGGAAGTTGTGCAACAGCCTGTCAGGCGCGAGTCCGAGCATGTACCGGCGGTTCACTTCCAGCGCGGTGCGCTGAATGCCCGGCAGGAGCCGCACGCGATGAAGATCGAACGGCTTCGCTCCCGGCGTGACCGGTGGCGCCGCATTTCGGAGAAAGGACTCGGCGCCGAGTCGGGGAAAAACGGGGATGGCGGCTGCCGCCAGCGTGGCCCGAGCCACGAAGTCGCGCCGATTGAGCGGTGAGTTCGACATGGAACACCCGGGTTGTGGGTTCCGCGGCCAGCGCGTGTGTCGCGTTCGAATCTACGGCGCTCCGTCGCGGTGCGACACCGCGCATCTAGTCCGCTGGAGCCTTCCAGTCGCCGGTGAACCCGGACAGCGGTTTCGTCTCGATATGGTACTGCACGGACACGGCGCGAATGATGAAGACAGTGGCGATGGTGATCCACGCAGACGTCGTCTGTCCCACACCGAACAATCGCGTCAGGCTCAGGAACACCGCGCACCCGATCAGCGCCGCCACCGCCAGCAGTGTTCCCGGCCGAAAGAGCTGCGGTTCCTTGGCGATCAGCACCGCGCGCAGTACCGCGCCACCGACCGCGTTCACCATCCCCACGAGGACCACGCCCAGAAGTGACAGGTTCAGCGCCGTCGCACGATTCATCCCCACGACCGCATATGCGCCCAGGCCCAGGCCGTCCACCAGGTTCACGAGACGATCGAAGCGCGCTCTGGGGACGAATCGGCCGAACAGCACGACAAACGCGGTCGCGATCAATACCAGCGTGAGGTATTTCGGCGATTGCACGAGGAGCGGCGGGCCTTGCTGCAGGAAGATGCCGTCGCGCAGAAGGCCGCCGCCCGTGGAAGACACGAGCGCGAGGATCAGCATGCCGATGACGTCGTTGCCGCGGCGGGCGGCAAGCAGCGCACCGCTCACGGCCCAGAGAAACGTGGCGCCGTAGTCGAAGAACGCCGGCAGCAGGAACGTATCGGTCTTCACAGGTTGTCGAGTCGATGGCCAGCCTTGGCGAACAATATGAGACACCTGGTCCCTCAACGCTGCAGGCGGGAGAGGCGCGCCCGAGCGACCGGCACGGTGTCGTCAAGCTTTTCCTCTGCGGCGACGTCATGCTCGGCCGCGGTGTCGATCAGATCCTTCCGGATTCCTGTCCGCCTGCGCTCCTGGAGCCGTACGTCGACTCGGCGCTCGACTACGTGAAGCTGGCCGAGCGGGCCCACGGCCCCATTCCGCGACCCGTTGATTACGCCTACGTGTGGGGCGTGGCTCGCGACATCCTCGATGCCGAGCAGCCCGACGTTCGGATCGTCAATCTCGAGACCAGCGTCACCACGAGCGACGACGCGGAGCCCAAGGGCATCAACTACCGGATGCATCCGCGGAACGTCGCGATCCTCTCGGCCGCTCGAATCGACTGCTGCGTGCTGGCCAACAACCACGTTCTCGATTGGGGCGGCCGCGGATTACTCCAGACGTTGGAGACACTCCGGGCTGCCGGCATTCAGGTGACCGGCGCGGGCGAGGATCTCGAGCGCGCGTCGGCCCCGTCCATCACACCCCTTTCCGACGGGCGCCGCGTCCTGGTCTTCGGGCTTGGCGCATCCGACAGCGGCATCCCGCCGCACTGGGCGGCGCGAAGCGATCGGCCCGGAGTGAACTGGCTGGGGGAGCTCTCCCGGGGGAGCGTCAGGCGCGTTCAACAGCTGGTTTCGGCGGTCAAGCGTCGAGGCGACATCGCTGTCGCCTCGATTCACTGGGGGCCCAACTGGGGATACGAGATTCCGCGAGATCACCGCCATTTTGCGCATGCGTTGATC
>DASTVV010000114.1:0-2541 GCA_035758925.1 Gemmatimonadaceae bacterium | reverse complement strand
TTGAAGGCGCCGACGCGCAGCTCGCGTCAGCGCGAGCCGCCTTCGGCGTCGCGACCGCGACCGAGTCGTTTACGACCCTGCGAGCGCCGTTCGACGGCCTGGTGACGGAGCGTCTCACCGATCCCGGCAATCTCGCCTCTCCCGGAATCCCCCTTCTGCGTCTCGAGTCGGGCGGCGCGCGCCAGGTCGTCGTGCGTGTGGACGAAGCGCGCGCTGCTTACGTTCAACCTGGCGACCGCGTGCGGGTCCTGATCGATGCCATCGACGACCGCGTCGTCGACGGCGAGGGGGTGGAAGGCGTTGTCGCCGAAGTGGCGCGCGCCATCGGCGCCGATCAACGGGCCTTTACGGTGAAGGTCACCGTCCCCCGTACGGTGACGGCGCGGACCGGGAGCTTTGCACGCGTGGTGTTCCGAGGGGCACCACGCCGGGTGTTGCTGGTGCCGGCCGCGGCGGTTCGACGACAGGGGCAGGTGTCCTCGGTCTACGTGGTACACGACGGCGTGGCGAGCCTGCGCCTCATCCAAACAGGAGATTCATCCTCAGAGATGATGGAGGTCCTCACCGGTCTCGACGCGGGTGAATCAATTGTCATCTCGCCGCTGACGCGCCTGGTGGATGGAGCCAAGGTCGCGATTGGCAGTGCTCCGGCTCGCACAGGAGGCCCGTCATGACCGCGCGCCTTGGTCTTGCCGGACGGCTCGCAGCCGCCTTCATTTCCTCAAAGCTGACGCCGCTTTTCATCATCGGGTCGATTGCGCTCGGGGCGTTCGCGATCGCGGCGCTTCCGCGTGAGGAGGAGCCGCAGATCATCGTGCCGATGGTGGACGTCTTCGTTGCGTTGCCCGGCGCGTCGCCAGCGGAAGTGGAGCAACGCGTCACCCGTCCCATGGAGAAGCTGCTGTGGGAAGTGCCCGGTGTCGAGTACCTCTACTCCACATCAAGTCCGGGTCAGTCGATGGTCATCGTTCGTTTCCTCGTGGGCGAGGACGAGGAACGAGCGCTCGTCCGTCTCAACCAGAAGTTGCAGGCGAACTTCGATCGCATTCCGCCAGGGGCGTCGCCGCCCATCGTGAAGCCACGCTCGATCGACGACGTTCCGATTGCCGCGGTGACGTTGTGGGGGAACGGGTACGAGGACGACGTCCTTCGCAGCCTCGCCGCCCAACTGCGCGAAGCGCTGGCTGAAGTACCGGATGTCTCGGAAGTCACCGTGCTGGGCGGACGCCCACGCGAGATTGCCGTGCAACTCGACCCGGCGAGACTAGCCGCAGCCGCGATCGATCCGGTGCAGCTGTCGCGGACCCTGGAAGCCGCCAACGTGCGAGCAACGGGCACCGGTTCCATCTCGGGCGGTGATGTGGCGCGTCTGGAAGCTGGCCGTCACGTCGCCACCGTCGGTGCCCTGCGCGACGTCGTCGTCTCGGCGCAGAACGATCGGTCGGTCCGGTTGGGCGACGTCGCGCGCGTCAGCGATGCCGATGCGCCGCCGACGGCGTACGTGCGCTTCTACTCGCGGGACGGCGGTTCGCATCCCGCCGTCACCCTTGCCGTGGCGAAGCGCAAAGGTGCGAACGCGATTACCGTCGCGCATCAGCTCGAGGCCAAGCTTGCGTCGGTGCGACCCGTACTCCTGCCCGGCACGCTGAATGTCACGGTCACGAGAAACTACGGTGAGACGGCGGCCGAGAAGTCCAACGAGCTCCTCTACCACATGTTCCTCGCCGTGGTGTCGGTCTCCGTCCTTATCGCGCTGGCCCTCGGACTGAAGGAGGCGTTCGTCGTCCTGATCGCGATTCCGGTCACGCTCGCGCTGACGTTGTTCGCCTTCTGGGCCTACGGCTACTCGCTGAACCGGATCACGCTCTTTGCTTTGATCTTCTCGATTGGCATCCTCGTCGACGATGCCATCGTCGTCGTGGAGAACATCGTCCGGCACGCCCGCATGCGCACGGATGGTGGGCCGGGTCTCGTGGCGATCGCGATTCGTGCCGTTGACGAGGTCGGCAATCCGACCATCCTTGCCACCCTCACGGTCGTCGCGGCGATTCTGCCGATGGCCTACGTGGGCGGGCTGATGGGCCCCTACATGCGGCCGATTCCCGTGGGCGCATCCGCGGCGATGCTGTTCTCGCTGGCGGCCGCATTCGTGGTCACACCGTGGGCCGCTGCGCGCCTGCTTCGGACTGAGGGCGCTCACGCCCACGCGCCGGAGGGCGCGGCCACGCGGCTCTATCGCAGAGCCATGGCCGGCCTCATTGGCCATCGCCGTGTACGGCTCGCGTTTCTCGCCGGCGTCTCCGTCCTGCTGCTCGCGTCGATGGCTCTGGTGCCGCTCAAGCTGGTCACCGTCAAGATGCTGCCGTTCGACAACAAGAGCGAGTTCCAGGTGATCGTCGATATGCCCGAGGGCACGGCACTCGAGCAGACCGCCCGCGTCACTGCGGAGCTCGCACACGAAGTGCTGAAGGACGAGAGCGTCGTCAACGCGCAGAGTTACGTCGGCCTGTCATCGCCGTACAACTTCAACGGCCTGGTTCG
>DASTVV010000103.1:0-71102 GCA_035758925.1 Gemmatimonadaceae bacterium | reverse complement strand
CGGACTGGCGGCAAATCTGGCGGTCATCCATGCGTGGTGGCGTGTATTCCACGGACACCAGGACCACGTCTGGGAGCCCACGAGGCGAGCCATTTCGAGCTGACGACACCCGAAATGCAGAGCGGCGACCTCGTGAGTGCTGCTACGAAGTCGCCGCTCGCTTATGTCGCGAACACCCGGTACTGCTTACCAGCCTCCACGCCGGAACAACATCACCGGTAACGTCATGGACATGATCCGGAGATCCTCGATCATGCCTTGACGGCGAAGGTACTCGAGGTCGTATCCCACCTTGCGACGGACGTCATCGACGCACGCGTCGTAGGACTGATTGATCTGCGCCCAACCGGTAATACCGGGCTTCACACGCTGGCGCATGTGGTACTCGGGGATACTCTGGCGAAGCTCGGCGAAGATCGAGGGACGCTCCGGCCGCGGACCGACGATGTTCATGTCGCCGCGAATCACGTTGTACAGCTGCGGCAGCTCATCCAGGCGGCAGCGACGCAGCATGCCGCCGATCGGCGTCACTCGCGAGTCCGTCTTCGACGCCCAGACGGCGCGCCCGTCCGCTTCGGCGTCCACGCACATCGTGCGGAACTTGTACATCGTGAACGGCTTGCCGCCGTGATCGTGCGACCTGCGATCGTCCGTCTCCGACTGGCGGAAACGACGGTCGACACCGACACGGGTCTGTGAATACAGCACCGGGCCCCTGGACGTGAGCTTGATGAGCGCGGCCACGATCGCGAGGATCGGCGTCACCAATACCAGGGCAACGAAAGCGATTGCGACGTTCAGCGTCCGGCTAACCGTCTCCGAGCGCTCGCGCGGGAAGACTTCCTCGGCCGCGGAAGGCGCGACGTCGGCGCTGCGCGGGAGAAGCTCGAGCGGAGCGTCCGAGCGTCTATGCCTTTTGCGAACCGGTGTGGGATAACCTGCTCTGCCCACCGCACCAGACGAGTGGACAGCAGAAGAGCGGGCAGCAGACGTGACTGAAGACAGCGCAGCCTCCATAACCGAACGTCCTCCGGGGACCGTGGGGCGGGCGGTACAGCAGACCTGTGAGGGGTGCTACGAGGAGTCGCGAGGGGCGACTCGTTGGCATGGCCTAATGCAGCCTGCGTGCTCGCTGGTCTCGGAGGCGGTCCGCTCTACAACTGGCGCCTTTTCAACGACTTACGAGATCAAAGCGATTTCGCTTCGGGAGAGACTGAGGCGCGGATTTGTGGCGGTTGTCCCACAAGTGGTAGGCGGGGCGCAACGGTCTGTCGATAGAGTGGATCGACCACCGTGCGCCCATCGGACCTTGGGCTAGTCCGAGGCACTGGCGCTTAGCGCGCCAGCAGTCTCCTGGGGCTCGATGCCGTAACCCGGTGTGTACGCGTAGTACTGGAACTCGCCCGTCGGCTGAACGCCGTTCAACACTGCGCCCAATACCTCGACAGGCAGTCGGTCGAGCACCGTCAGTTTGGCCGAGGCCAGTCGGCGTTCGGTTTGGCCCATGCGCAGGACCATGAGTACGCGGCCGGCCGCAGCCGAAATCGCGTATGCGTCGATGCCGGCCGCCAGCGGCGGCGTATCGAAGATGACCACGTCGAACATGCCGCTGAGCCGCTCAACCAACTGCTTCAACCTCGGCGACGCCAGCAATTCCGGGCTACGCTGATTACGGCGGCCGCAGCTCACGAATGAAAGGTTGGCGTGAGCCGTCGGACGAACAATCTCCGATTCCTGGACCTGTCCGGCGAGGTACTCGGTGAGGCCATCCTTCGCCAGGAGGCCGAACATCTTGTTGAGCGATCCACGGCGTGTGTCGCCGTCGATCAGGACGGTTCGCAGTCCGGACTCTGCAAACGAAAGCGCGAGATTCGCGGACACGAGCGACTTTCCATCGCCGGGTGCCGCGCTCGTTACCGAGAGCGTGAATTGCTGACCCGGGATGGTGTGCACGACATGCATGCGCAGCGACCGGAACGACTCGACGAACTGGAGAATCTGCTCCGGCGAACCGGTGCTCACGCCAGAACGGGGAATCCGCGGCACCGCTCCGGCGATGACCAGGCCGAGATCGGATGCCGCCTGATCAGAGTAGCGAATCTTGCGGTCGAGCGCGTCGAGCAACAACGCCAGTCCGATCGCCGCGCCAAATCCACCGGCGATCGCGAACAGGATGAGCTTCGGCGCGGTGTTCTTGGTCGGTGACAGGGGCGCAATGGCCGTGTCCAGGACGCTGATGTCCGGCGTCGCACTGGCCTCAGCCAGACGGGCCTCGGCGTAGCGACTCTTCAGGTTCGTATACAGACCTTCGGAGACCACGACAGCGCGGTGCAGACGACGCTCCTCGATCGTACGCGGCGGAATCTGCTGGAGCTCGCGTCCCGAGGCCTGGATACGGCGACTGAGATCGTTCTCACGCTCGCGAAGTTGCACTAGCAGTTGATTGGCGAGCTGTGGAATCGTCTGGGTCTGCAGGACTTTCAGGCTCGTGACGAGCTCCTTCACCGTGGGGTACTCGTCAGTGAAGTTCTGCCGTTCCGCGCGCAACCGGGCCTGTAACGCGTATTGCGACTTGAACGCCTCGCGCAGGCCTTCCGCCCCAGGACTCTGGGCGACGCTGGGAATGAGCAGCAACCCCTCATACGGCGCACTGGCAGCCGAGGCGCTCGCAAGGGCTCGTTCGAGCGCTTCACGGTCGTGCTTGATGTTGTCCTGCTCGATCTTCTGCTCGAAGTAGCTCATCAATGCCGGGTCGCGGTCGGCCGCTGCGCCAGCGGCATTGGCGGCAACCGGCACACCTTCGGCGGGCATCGTGATGGTGTTCACACGGAAGCCCTGATAGGCTGCCTCGGCATCCTGCGTCGCCTTTTCGGCGTACTGCAGCTGACCCTGCAGGATGTTGGCGAACTCCGTCACGTTGTGCTTCTTGAGGTCAGCGGCAACGGACAGGAACTCTGCCAGCCAGGTGTTGAGCGTCTGGGCGGCCACGCGCGGATTCTTGTCCTCGTAGCTGAGCCACAGGAATGTGCTCCCCGGAGGCAGCCGCGTATCCACGCGCTTGAGCAGCTCCATCGACTTCTCGCGCGGCGTGACGACCGTGAATTTCACGGTTCGGTCGCTCTTGCCCTGGAAGGCGGCCGCGGGAAGCTGCCAGAGAAATCCCACCTTGCGTCCAATCGAGTCAGCGGCAGTTCCGCGTTCGACGGTGACGCCGGCGCCCGTCTTGAGCGCCCATGCTTTGCGCACGTTGTCGAGCTCCAGCTGGTAACGTCCGGGCGCAAACCGATTGGCGAGCGTAAACCCGGCGAACAGCGGAGCATCGTCCGCCTTCTCGGGATCGAGATACAGCGAGAGCTTCCGAACCACTTCGTCGACGATCCGGTAGCTGCGGAACAGCTCGACCCACGCGCCGGAATTCAGGAGCTCGCTGGACCGAATCGGTCCGCTCTTTTCATCGCCATTAGAGGAGCCAGCAATCCAGACCGTCGCGCGCACGGCATACTGCGGCGTCATGAGCCGCGTCCCGGCAACACCAACCGTCGTAGCCAGGACCACAACGGCGACGATGAGCCACTTGTATCGCCGGATGGCAGCAAGGGGCCGGTCGAGCGGATGCTGTTGCGGCACGGCCGAAGCGGGAGCGTAGCCCTCGTCGATGGGGCCGGGCATACCGACTGCGCCGTTTGCCGAAGCGGAAATGAGTCCTGACATTTGCCTGGTTCTACCGTCAGTCCGTCATACGGGTTTCATGAAAAAGCACTAATTGCGAAGGAAGATCAGCGCCAGCGTTCCTGCCGCGCTCATGACGGATATCGCGGTCGGAAGATCGAGCCAACGACGCCTGGCGGGAATGAAGATCTCGTCACCAGCGCGCATGTGCATCCTGTCGAGTGACAGACCCTCGGTAATCGCCGTCCGAACGTCGGCTTCGCGCCAGATCACCTCGCCTGACCGACGAACCACAACCTTCTCCATGTTGGCCTCACGCGGACCACCGGCCTTCATGATGAGATCCCTCAGCGTCATGTCCGCTGTCGTGTAGTAGAACCCTGGCGCCACAACATTTCCGAGCACCGAAATCGGCAATAGCGAGGTCGCGCGCACGCCCGGGTTCTTCAGATATCTCGACAGGTGATACCTGAGCGTGTCGGTCAGCTCCGAACGAAGAACGCCAGTAAGCTGAACGTCACCCATCCCGGCCAATTGTAGCACCCGCCCGGTTCTCACCTGGAGTGTATCCACCCGGGAGCTGGTCTCCAGCGCGACAACGACGCGATCGCCCTCTTGAAAGTCCCCGTTCTGCAGGCGTGATCGGAGGAGCCAGGCTTCCGCCTTGCGGCCGCCTGCCTCGGCATCACGAATGGCAGTTTGGATCTGTGCCCTGGACTCGTACTCCCTGCCGGTCGATGCCAGTGTCGACTGAGCTCCGAGAGAAACCGCGAACAGCAGCCCGAGAAGAGGAAGGAATCGTTTGGACGACAAGGTGCTACCGGGTTAGTGGGTGCTGTCTACGAGAACAAAGCGTGCATGTAATAGACACCGAATTCCAGACCGACGTGAAATCGGGCTGCTGCATGGCACCTCGCGTGCCTGAAGCGGCCAGCACGTAACATATTGCGACTTCTAATCTTACAGTACTGGTACCAGCACAGACCCCTGCTGGAAACCGACGACCGATGGACTAGCGCCACATGTCCGTTGCGCACACGCCACGTCGGGCAGGAACAAATGGAATATCTAGCGGGAAAGTCACAAGCGACCCCAAAGTCGAATTGACCCGTCGTTGCCGCTCGCCAAAGTCACGCAAAGGACACTGAAAGGGTCAGCTGGCGTGAATGGCATTCGCCGCCCGCTCTCCTGATTCGATTGCCCCTTCGACCATGTTGAGCCACGCGGGTTCGGTCGCATAGTCGCCGGCGAAAAACACGCGTCCGAATCTCCTCCGAAAAACACTGATTCGCGATTCGTAGCCGTTGCGCACCATGGGCCAGCCGCCGCCAATCCAGCGCTGCTCTCGCCAGACGATCGACGCGCCGCGCAGGAAATGCGCGGTGGCGCCTGGCAACACGCGATCGACCTCGTCAACGGCTCGTGCGATCCGCCGCGGCTCATCCAGCGCCGAAAGGCGCTCCGCCAATTCGTCCCGGGCGTAGCAAACCAGCAACGCGGGCATCGCGGCCTCGTCGAAGTGCGGATCCCAGATCTCTCCCACCGTGTCCGTGATGCCAAAGCCGTTGAAGCCCTCGTCGCGCCAGTAGGGTCGGCGCATTTCGAGGAAAATGCGAAGCGCCGAGCTGAACGGAATTGTCGTGGCCAGCTCGCGCATCTCTTCGGGGAGCGCCGGCGAAAAGCGCAGCGCCGCCAACTGTGACAGGGGCACGGCGCACACGAGGTAGTCTGCATCCACCGAGACATCTCCTTGCGCCGTAGTACACGAGACACGGACGCCGCCAGCATCCTGAACGAGCGACTGAACGGTCGTGTCGAGCCGAATATCGCCGCGCCCGGCGGCGGCGAGCGCGTGCGCGAGACTGTCGGTGCCGCGACTGAAGCGATACGTCGGCGTCACGGCTCGGGCACGCGGTGTTCCGGCGACGCGTCGGAGCGCGGCGATCGAATTCGTCGCGATGCCGGCAATGCCCGAGCGAGCCGGCGCGGAGTAGGCCCAAAAATCATCAGGAGTTGGTGCGTAGTTGGTGATTCGGGTGCCATTTCGGAACGCCACGAACCTGCCACTGCTTGGATAGAACGGCGCGAGCGCGAGATCGAACTGGCGGGCGTATGACAGCACGCGTTCGAACGCACCGGGAAAACGCGCTGGTCCAGCCTGCGCCACCAGCCCCTCGGAAACAGAGGAGCGCACGGTGAGCGCCCTGCCGCCGACACGCGACTGGGTCTCGAGAACGGTGACCGTGTGACCGGCCTCGCCAAGTCGATATGCGGCGGTGAGACCCGCGAAGCCGGCGCCGATGATTGCGACGTGTTTCTCGTTCTTGGTGCCCAGGAAGTCCTCCGATTGGACCGTGTTCGTGTCGTCGACATGCCTGAGGGCACGGCGGGACTCGTGGTCGCACTGTTAAATTGGTACGAGTGACACTACCCGCAGGTAAACCGGAACCGCCGCGCCCCACCGGGAGGCCGGACAAGAAGAAGCTCGACGCACAACGCGCCTGGCGCGAAATGCGCGACCTGATGTCGCGCCACAAGCGCTCGCTTGCGATCGGGTTTTCCCTGATGCTCGTGAACCGACTGGCGGGCCTGGTGCTGCCGGCGAGCTCGAAGTTCCTGATCGACGACGTCATTGGAAAACACCGAGCGGGGCTGTTGCTTCCGCTCGCGCTCGCCACGCTTGGCGCCACGGTGGTGCAGGCACTCACCGGGTTCGGCCTTTCTCAAGTCGTCTCGCTCGCGGGCCAGCGCGCCATCACGGCGATGCGAAAGTCCGTTCAGTCACACGTGCTTCGCCTGCCGGTGTCCTACTTCGACTCCACCAAGACCGGAATTCTCATCTCTCGGGTGATGAGCGATGCCGAGGGTGTGCGCAACCTCGTCGGCACCGGAATCATTCAGCTCGTCGGCGGATTCCTCACGGCCGCGATCTCGGTCGGCGTGCTCATGTGGCTCAACTGGAAGCTGACGCTGTCCACGGTGGTGATTCTGGTGGGCTTCGGCAGCATGATGTCCATCGCGTTCAAGAAGCTGCGTCCGCTCTTTCGCGAGCGTGGCGCCATCAACGCGGAGGTGACGGGTCGGCTGGCCGAGTCGGTCGGGGGGATCCGGATCGTGAAGGTCTACACCGCCGAGCGGCGCGAGCGACTCACGTTCGCCAAGGGCGCACACCGCCTGTTCCGTAACGTGGCGTCCACGATCACCGGAACCTCGGCGGTGGGTTCCGGAGTCGCGGTCATCACCGGACTGATCGGCGTGCTGATGATCATCGTCGGCGGACGCGACGTGCTCGCCGGCCGCATGACCCTTGGCGACATGATGATGTATGTCTTCTTCATCGGCATGGTCGCGGCGCCGCTCGTCGGCATCGCGTCGATCGGCACGCAGATCACCGAGGCATTCGCCGGGCTCGACCGCATTCGCGAGATCCGCGACATGGCCACCGAGGACCAGACGGACCTGGACAAGGCGGAAGTCACTGACGTCGAGGGCGACATCGAGTTTCGCGACGTGTGGTTCGAGTACAACCCGGGAGTGCCCGTCCTCAAGCGCATCAGCTTCCACGCCAAGCCGGGCACCACCACGGCACTCGTGGGATCGAGCGGCGGTGGCAAGAGCACCCTGGTGAGCCTGGTGATGGCGTTCGCGCGCCCCAAGGCTGGCCGGATCATCGTGGACGGCAGAGACCTCGAGACAGTGCGGTTGCATGACTACCGCGCGCACGTCGGCGTCGTGCTTCAAGACAATTTCCTGTTCGACGGCACCGTCCGCGAAAACATCGCGTACTCGAGGCCCGGCGCTACTCCCGAAGAGGTGATGGCCGCCGCGCGCATCGCACACGCGGACGAATTCGTCGAGGCGTTCCCCAACAAGTACGACACCATCGTCGGTGAGCGCGGCGTAAAGCTCTCGGGAGGACAGCGCCAGCGCGTCGCCATCGCTCGCGCGATTCTCGCTGACCCGCGCATCATGATCCTCGACGAGGCGACGTCGTCACTCGACAGCGAGAGCGAGGCGATGATCCGCGACGGCCTGCGCAGCCTGCGTCGCGGTCGCACGACATTCGTCATCGCGCATCGTCTGTCCACCATCGAAAGCGCAGACCAGATCCTCGTGCTCGAGGCCGGCGAGATCGTCGAGCGTGGCACGCACCATGAGTTGATGATGCTCGGCGGACGGTATCGGGACTTGCACGACCGGCAGTACGGCGTGGAAAAGGACGTGTTCATCAACCCGGGCGAGGACTTCCTGCCCGTGCCATCGCCGAAAGAGGAGATCCGGGTACCGACCCGCTCGAACACGACACTGTAGCGGCCAACCGGCGCCGACGCCTGGTCGGCGGGCCGGTCGCACAGAGGAGCGGAATGAGACTCGGTGCCACGATACAGCTCGTCGCGGTCGCGCTCGCCAGCGTCGCTGCGGCGGCCCCACGAGCCTTCTCCCAGCAGGTGGACAGCGCGGCCGGCGAGGTTACGGTCAAGCGACCGTTCGCCGTCGGTGAGCGACTCACGTACGCCGTGAAGGTCGGACCCATCGGCAAGGGAACGGCGGTTGCCGAACTCCGGAAAGTCGACACGGTGCGTGGCCACCCTGTGTATCACAGCGTGTTCCAGATGTCGGGGTCGATGCTGTTCTTCAAAGTGAGCGACTACTACGAGAGCTGGTTCGATCCGAATACGCTCGTGTCGCTGCGATATCACCAGAAGATCGACCAGGGTCAGTACGAGCGGGACCGAACCTACGAAATCTTTCCCGATCGCGGCATTTACATGGGGTCGGACAAGGTCGAGCACGCAACCGTCGAGCGGCCGCTCGACGACGGCGCGTTCATCTACTTTCTGCGCACGATCCCGCTCGAAGTCGGCAAGACCTACTCGTTCAATCGCTATTTCAAGCCGGACCGGAATCCGGTGACCATCACGGTGCTGCGTCGCGAACGGATCCGGGTTCCCGCTGGAGAGTTCGACGCCGTCGTGTTACAGCCGAAGATCAAGGCCAAGGGCATTTTCGCCGAAGGCGCCAACGCGGAAGTCTGGATCTCGGCGGACGACGCGCGGATGATGCTTCAGATGAAGACGCACATGTCCTTCGGCACCGTGACCTTTCAGCTCAAGAACCGCGAAGGCGTACCGCCGAGTTCGTCGAGCTCGCGCTAGCCGCCAGCCGCCGGGCTGGCCGGCTGACAGTGCTCCTGAAAGGCGGTCACGAGGTCGGCCGCGATGTCCGGGGCTGGACGCCCTTCGATCTGCCAGCGCTCGAGCATGAACACGATCTGACCGTCACGCAGCAGCGCGATGGACGGTGAGGACGGCGGATACCCCGTGAAGTAGCCGCGCGCCTTGTCCGTTGCCTCGCGATCCTGGCCGGCGAACACCGTCGTGAGATGGTCAGGCTTCTCGCTCGAGTCGCGGAGGGCGAGGCGAACCGCCGGTCGCGCCATGCGCGCCGCGCACCCGCAGATCGAATTCACCACGACGAGCGTGGTGCCTTTCTCCGTGAGCCTGGCATCCACTTCACCTGGAGTACGAAGCTCCTCGAAACCAATCTGAGTCAGCTCGACGCGCATGGGCTGCACGAGCTCCTCGGGATACATGCCTGCATTCATCGGCAACCGCATCGGAACGCTCCTAGATACTGTCGATGTCGAAGTCCTCGTCGCGCACGAGCGCGAGAATCGCCGCTTGTGGCACGACGAGAAACCGCTCACCCTCGAATGTGATTTCGACGGCGGCCTTTCTGAAAAAGAGAGCATAGTCCCCGATTTTCGCCTGCATCGGGACGAAGCGCGTTTCGCGGGACGCCGTGGTGCGCCACGGCTCGTCGGTGCTGCTGTCTGGCGCGGGGAGCGGCAAGCCGGGCCCCGTCGCGACGATCTGGCCGCTCTGAACGGCCTGGTTGTCCACCGCCGTCGGCGGCAGATACAGGCCGACATTCGTGCGCTCTTCGCCCTCTTCGATCTTCACGAGAACGCGATCGCCGACGACGATGAGGTCCTTCCTGGCCTTCCGCATGGAGTGAAGAATATAGCGTCCCGCCGGCCACCATCGCTGGCTCCGAACGCGTGTAAGCAAGCCAGTGGACGCCGCTTGCGACGACCGTAACGAACGGCTAGCCCGGGTCGTCGTGCATCGAATGCGCTCGGAGCGGCAACGTCGCCACTCGTGTGATGGGCGTCACAGGAGATTTCGTCGCGGCAGAGAGAATGAGGTAGCTCATGCGCGCTCGCGCGATTCTATGCCTTTTTTCGCTGGGATTGGCGTTTTGCGCCAACCCGGAGACATCCACGCAGCCTCCGGAAGTCACCCCACCCGAGGCGTCGCGCCTCTCGTTCGTTGTGCAGCCTGTCTCCACGAACGCCGGCGGCACGATCAGCGTGCAGGTCGCGATCGAGGACTCGTCGGGTAAGACGTTGACCGGGGCCAGTACGAGCGTTTCGATCAGTCTGACCACAGGGACCGGAATCGGCGGGGCAGCTCTGGGTGGAACGACGACTCAGAACGCGGTGAACGGCGTAGCGATATTCAACAACCTTGTCATCACGAAGGTCGGCAGCGGTTTTTCGCTGACCGCGTCGGCCGGTTCGTTGACGAATGCGACGAGCGGCAGTTTCGACGTGGCCGCTGGTGCCGCGTCCAAGCTCGTCGTGGCCGCAAATCCGACCAGCGGATCGGCAGGTGGCGCGATCACTCCGCCGTTGCAGGTTGGTGTTCAGGATGCGTTCGGCAATCCGACGACGTCGTCCACCAGTATTCATGTGGCGATCACCGGCGGCACCGGTGCGGCTGGGGCGACACTGAGCGGCACAGCCACGCGGTCGGCAATCAACGGTGTCGGCACATTCGATGATCTCAACATCACCAAAGCATCAGCGGGATACACGCTGACAGCGACAGCGTCGGGACTGGCGGGCGTCACCACGACCGCGTTCACGGTTTCGCCTGGACCGGCCACTGGCCTGGGGATCATGGTGCAGCCCGGAGCCGCGACGGCCGCAACAACCATCAGCCCTGCCCCGCAGGTTGCCGTGCAGGATGCCTTCGGCAACACAGTGACCAATGCCTCGACGAGCGTCAGCATTGGCATCACCAGCGGTGCCGGCACAGCCGGCGCTGCGCTGAGCGGGACACTCGTTCAGAACGCCGCCGGCGGCGTAGCGTCGTTCGGCAACCTGAAGATCGACAAGGCCGGCACGGGCTACTCCCTTACTGTGTCGGCGTCTGGGCTCACTTCTGCGACTACGAACGCGTTCTCGGTGACCGCCGGTTCGGCGAGCGCACTCGCATTCGCCGCTCAACCAAGCTCCGTCGTTGCGGGGTCGGCGATCAGCCCCTCCATTCAGGTGCAGGTGCTCGATGCCGCCGGTAATCCGGCCACCACCGCGACGACGAGCATTACGCTCGCGATTTCGGCTGGCAGCGGCGCTGTCGGCGCCGCGCTTGGTGGCACCGTGACTCGCCAGGCCGTGAATGGCGTTGCCACGTTCAACAACCTGACCATCAACAAGCCCGCCACGAACTATACGCTCACGGCTACGGCCACCGGTCTGAGTTCCTCCACCAGCGCCCAGTTCGCGGTGTCAGTCGGTCTTGCGGCGAAACTGGTTTTCGTGGCGCAGCCCAGTGCCACGACGACGGGAGTCGCGGTCAGCCCGGCGGTGCAAGTAGCCGTGCAGGATGCCCTCGGAAACACCGTCACCGGCTCGACGGCGACCATCAACGTCGCGATCACGAGCGGAACGGGGGCTCCGGGCGCAGTCCTCGGCGGGACGGTCTCGCAAGCCGCCGTCAATGGTGTGGCTCAGTTCGGGAATCTCACGGTCGACAAGGCCAGTAGCGGATACACGCTGACGGCGACGAGCGCCTCGCTCACGAGCGCAACCAGCGCGGCCTTCTCCGTCGCGGACGTCGCGTCGAAGCTTGCGTTCTCGGTGCAACCCTCGACAACTCTTGCCGGCAATGTCGTGGCGCCGGCCGTGCAGGTATCCGTCCAGGACGCGCAAGGCAGCACCGTCGCATCGGCAACCAACAGCATCACGATCGCGATCACGAGCGGCACGGGAACGAGCGGCGCCGTCCTTGGCGGCACGTTGACTCGCGCCGCGGTCAACGGCGTCGCGACGTTCAACAATCTCACCATCGACAAGCCCGGAACGGGCTACACGCTCACGGTGACGTCCACGGGCCTCACATCCGCGTCGAGCAGCGCGTTCGCCGTGAACGCGGCTCCCACCAAGCTTGGCTTTGTCGTGCAGCCCAGCGGGGCTGGAGCCGGCGGCGTTATCACTCCCTCCATACAGGTAGCCGTGCAGGATGCCCAGGGGGCTACCGTGCCCGGTGCGACCAACAGCGTGACCCTGGCGATCACGAGCGGTACGGGGACGGCCGGCGCGGTTCTGGGCGGTACGCTCACTCGCGCGGCCGTCAATGGTGTCGCCACGTTCAACAACATCACAGTCGACCGCGCAGGCACGGGCTATACCCTCACCGCTACGGCCACGAATCTCACCAGCGCCACCAGTGCGGCATTCGACGTGGCGGCGGCCGCAGCCGGTTGCGCCAGCCCGCAGCCCGGCTGGATCTGGTGCGACGACTTCGAAGTCGACCGCTTCGCGAGCTACTTCGAGGTTTCCGACGACGGCGGCAGTCTGACGCGATCCTCAGGCGTCGGGCGCAACGGCTCGTCCGGCATCAAGATGCACTTCGCCGCAGGACAGCAGTCCGCGGGGTCGCTCAAGCTCGCGTTCGGACGCACCCCAAGCTCGTACTTCAAGCCGGCGGACGCAGGCACGAAGGACTACCGTGAGCTCTACTGGCGCGTCTACCTGAAGAATCAGACCGGCTGGACCGGTGGCGGCGGCGACAAATTCACGCGCCTCACGATCTTCGCCTCGAGCAACTGGGCGCAGGCCATGATCGCCCACGTCTGGACCGACGCCGCTGTCGACGCAAACTACTTGCTGCTCGATCCCGCGTCGGGAACAGATGCCAGTGGCACGCTGAAGACCACCCAGTACAACGACTTCGCGAACCTCCGGTGGCTTGGAGCCGCGCGTGGCAGCACGCCGATCTTCGACTCCAACCACGTGGGTCAGTGGTACTGCGTCGAGTCGCACGTGAAGTTGAATACCGCGGGACAGTCCGATGGCGTTCTTGAATTCTGGGTGAACGGTCAACTCGAGGCCAGTCGCACAGGCCTGAACTGGGTCGGCAATTACAACGCGTACGGGCTGAACGCCATTCTGCTCGAAAGCTACTGGAATGCGGGAGCGCCCAAGGCGCAGGACCGGTTCTTCGACGACTTCGTGGTGAGCGAACAGCGGATCGGATGCTGACCCCGCGGGGAAAGCGTCTCCAGCGCTACGCTCCCTTCAGGAACACCGTGGCGTAGCGCTGACGCCAGTCGGGCCGCTCAGCGAAAGACTCGACTCCCCAGTATTTCCAGGGCCACCCGTCGCCGCGAATCGTGCGCACGTCCTCGTGGATTTCGCGGATCTTGTAGTCGAGCGGCACCAGTCCGGCGTCCCGCGTCAACCGCGCGCGTAGATCGATGTCCATGCCATCGGCAAACAGGACGGACCGCGGACGCAGCAGCCGGGCGATGTTCGGGAACGCGGCGCGAGCCTTCTGGCGCGAGAAGTTGATGAGCAGGTTCTGGGCAAACACGATGTCAGCCGTTCCAACGCGATCAGCGAGGCCTGGATCCATCACATCAGCGACACCGAAGCTCACGCAGCCCGCGATACTCGGCTGGACAACGTAGTTGCCTTCACGCTCGATGAACGTGCTCGCCACAAAATCGGCGGGTGGGTTATTGCTGAAAACGTCACACTCGCTGTACGTCGCGTTGCGGGCGCGCTCGACCATCTCGTTCCGAAGATCGTACGCTGCAAGCTCGAATCTCACGTCCGGACGCGTGCGGCGTAGCACCGAGGCTATCGAATAAGGCTCGGCGCCAGTCGACGATCCCACCAGCACGATTCGAACTGGCTCGCGATCAGGAGAGTCCGCACCGACCCAGGCCAGAACGGGACCGGCCAGCGCCTCGAATTGCGTGGGGGCACGCAGGAACCGAGTGAACGTCGAATCATCGCGCTCGCTGATCGTGAGCAACATGCGGTGCCGCAAGCGCTGCCACGCCCTTGACCGAATCAGCGCGCGTACCGGGGGTAGGCGTTTGATGGTCTGTGTCGGCGCGGCGGCGATCAGAGCAGTCGCTGCGGCGACCACCAGGCGGCTCGTCATCGTCGGAGGGGAGTTGAGCAAGCGCACCTGACCGAGCCAGCATCGGACGGTCAACGTCGGTGCCGCGGCTGCACCAGGTTGCACAAACGTATGTCCGAACTGGCCGCGTGCGCCAGCAGTGAGTTTGCTGCGCGCGCGAGATAGCCGGTACCCGCGGATCTAAGCCGATGAAATACAGGAGCTCGCGCTTCGGTCGACGACCCCCTTAGTCCGGACGAACTGGAGATTTCTCCGGCTGGACGATCCAGTACCTGGTTTGCCGCTGCAGCGCCCAGCGAATCTGACCGTCCGCGCCAACGATCGCGTCCTCCTCCTGCGCGGACCGCACGCGCTGGCCGTTCCATTCCGGGACCGGCGTCGTGGCTTGCAGCTCGATGGAGAACCACATCGACGGGATTACTTTCGCGTCACCTCGACCCGGAACGCCGTCCTGGTAGTCCCAGAGGCCAATCAGGGGCCCCGCGCCGTGACCGTGCATCCCGATCGGGTGCGTGTAGACCGTGCCGTCGATCCCCTCGGCGCGCATTTTCGCCAGTGACGCCCGCAGGATCTCGTTCCCCGTTCGGCCGGGACGGATCTCCGACGTCACGATGTCCTGCAGCCGATTCGAATTCGTCAGCGCCTTCTGAATCCCGGCTGGTACATCGGTTTCGCCCTCGCGCAGGACATAGCCCATGTGCTGCGTGTCGGTGTTCAGGCGGTGCGCCACGATCCCAAAATCGCAGTGGAGGACGTCGCCACGCAGGATGATCGGATTGTCGCCAAGCTGCGCGTCGGTTACGCCCATGCGCTGTACTTCCACCGACGGCTGAAACCAGCTGCCCAACCCAAGGTCATTCACCTTCTGGCGCATCCACCACACCACGTCCTGCGTTCGGGTGACACCGGGCGTGATCACGACGTTCGAGAACGCGGTGTCGATGATGCCCCAGACCACCTCGGTCATGCGACGATACACCTGCTCTTCTTCGGGCAGCCGTGTCGCGATGAGATCGAGCGCGAGCGCGTCATGGCGCTTCAGTCTGCCGGCCCAGGCGGCGCCGAGCGCGTCCCGCATTCCCTCGTACTCGCCGGCGCTCAGGCCATCAGAGAATGCGAATGTGCGGGAAACGTTCACGTGAATCGCGGACGGCTTGCGCTCATCCACCACCCGGCGGAGAACCTTCCACTGCTCGTCCCCCCAAAGCTCGGCCTGTTGCTGCACCGACGCCCCCGCCGGACCAGCGGCCGTCTGCGTCGAACGCACGGCTTGAAACACGCCGCCCTGGGACGTTCCACCCAGCGCGATTCGCTCGACCGAGCAGGGCGCGGGGTTGGGAGATTGGGGTGCGGCGTTGGCCGCGCCTGGCGTCGGAGTGACGGCTGATCTCACTCCGCCAGCCGCGCACCGGTCGTAGAACACATAGATCGTTCGCCTGCGCGCCGCGAACGTCGTAGGTGACACGATGGACGTGAAGACGGGGTCCTCGTTGTACTCGCGCATGGGGACCACCCAGAACTCGACGCCATGCTTGCGCATGAGCGCCGGGAGCACCTGGTCCATGCGCTGCGAGAGCCACCGCTGCTGCATCTCGGCCTGTTCGCGGAGCGTTCCGAACGGCCGAGACGTGCGGATTTCCTGAGCGGCACCCGCAGACGCCACGAGAAGGAGTACCAGTGCTTTCGTTCGCATTTTTCTCCCTAGGCCTGCGCTGCTTCCTCGGCTACGTCCTCTTCCACCTTCTGCTGTCGAAGGATGGTGCGGCGCACGATCCAGACGACCGCCGCAAGGACCACGGCCCAGATGCATACCTCGAGCGTGCGCAACGCGAGCGTCCCCCGGGCCATGGGAAGCCAGTCGGTCCATTCCGCGCGCGCGGTGCCGGTTGGCTCCCGGCCGAACGCGATCAGCACCAGGCTCGTAGCCGCTTCCGCCACGGCCTCGACGGCGGCAAAGGCAGGCGCACGCCACACCCAGCGCTGCAGCGGAAAGTTCGCCAGGTGAACGGTGGCCATTGCACAAAGCACCAGAACTCCGAACGCCACGGATCCGCCCCACAGGATCCAGCTGGTCGAGACGTGCAGCGTGACGAGCGCACGATACAGCCGGAGCACGATCCCAGTCAGCACCGCCATCTCGATGAGCGACAGTGACAGCTTCCGCAGGACTGTCGGCTCTTCGAAGTGCCACTGAACCGTCTGCTTCGGAAAGAACTGGTTCATGGAGACCTCGAGGGGTTGAGCCAGAGCACGTGCTTCGTTTCACGTTCTACCGCAGCGCGCGAATACACCAGTGGGAAGTACTCGCCCCGTCCCCAGAGAGGCAACAGGTTGGCGTAAAACTCACTCTCGGGCTGCCCGGACTGGCCGGGGACACTGGTGGCCACAGACCGATCCCAGTCGGCGACGTCGAGAATCTCGCGAAACGACGCGCCGGCATTCTGGTGATAATCGGCGCCCGACGTCGAGTTGACCGTGCTGCCGTCGCCGCCACGCCCGACGGTGCCGGCGTCGAAGCTGGGGGTAATCCGGTGCGGGAACGAAGCCGTGTGCAGCTCACCCCACCGCCACCTGGCCGTGTCCGCGCCCATCCGTACGCGCATGCGCGCCAGCGCGGTGTCCATGGCCGCGAGCAGCAGCTGGTCACGTTCGGCGCGTGTATAGCCGCGCAGCGGCATATCCGGCGACTCCCAGTCATCCAGCCAGCCTTCGCCCAGAATGGCGACCGCGGCCTCGTGGCCGGCGACGCGCCGCAGCGCGAGACCTCCGAGGGAACGTTTCCAGCTCTCGAACAGCAGTGGTGAGGCGTCGCCGGCGCGCATCACATAGTCCCACGACGCGAGCGTCGCGAACTCCCAGCGAGACGCACGACCCGCGCGATCTGCCGCTTCGAGAAGGCCAGGCACGAGCATCCGCGCCTGAATGGACAGCTCGTCGTGCTGCAGCCGCTGGAAGTCCTCGACGCTGAACTTGCGGCCGCCGGCGCCAGACGCGGCGCCGAGCACCTCCTCCACTCTGCGGGCGCGCAACGGTGTGGCGAACTCGAAGTTCAGCGGCGTGGCATATCCGTCCGGCCGAATGTCGTGATTGGCTGTCACGATGAATCCCTTCGGCGGATTGAGCGCGCTGGGCAGCTCGGTGACGGTACGAAACCCACTCCACTCGTAACCGCCGGTCCCGGGCACGGGTAGCAGGCCCGACCAGTGTCGCTTGGGCATGAGGCCAGCGGCGATCCATCCGATGTTTCCATCGACGTCCGCGTAGATCAGGTTCTCCGTCGGAAGACGCCAGCGCTCTGCTGCCGCCAGGAACGATTGCCAGTCGGTGGCGCGATTCACGGAGATCTGCGCGAGGTATCCAGCCGTGCCAGGCTCGCTGCCGACGAAGCGCAGCGCGAATGCGCGCGTCCGGCCAGACGCGTCCTTCGATGCATCTTCATGCACGATTGGGCCGTGCTCGGTGAACTCCAGCGTCACGACACGCGCGGCCTGGTCCTTCACCCGAATCGTGTCCAGAACGCGTCGAATCGGCTTCCATCGCCCGTCGTGCAGATAGCACCGACCGCTCTGGTTTTCGCACGGACCCAGGGTCTCGACGTAGACGTCCTGCTGGTCCATGCCGACGATCGTGAAGCCAAACCCGATGCGCTCATTGTGGCCGGCGGCGATGCCCGGCACGCCTGGCTCGCCAGCACCGATGACGTTCCAGCCCGGCGCCACCAGGTGCGTGAGGTACCGAAGCGAGGGGTTATCGAGATACCGGTGCGGATCGTTGGCGAGCAGCGGCTTTCCCGTCGTGGTAAGGGCACCGCTCACCACCCAGTTGTTCGAGCCCACGATTTTCGGGATACGAACCGGTCCGACCGCTGCGGAGTATGCACCCAGCGAGCGCGTCGAGATGCCATCGAACGCGAGGTTCGGGGCCGGGTCGACGTCCCTGTGCGGGATCGTCGGCCACAGCTCGTTGGTGCGCTGGGCACCGATGGCGCTCACCAGTCGAGCGCGCAGCACCTCGGACTCGGCGTTTCCCGTCATCGAGAGTGCCGCCATCCGCTGAAGCGGCACCTCGGGCGTCCAGGCATCGGGCAGGTAGCCGAGCAACGTGAACTCGACCGGCGGTCGCTCGCGTGTGAGCCGGATGTAGGCGTTCACGCCGGCGACGAACGCGGTAGCGATCTCGCGAGTGTCGGGCGCATAACTGGTCCACTCGGCGCTCATGTCGCCGCGGTACTTGAGCAGTCGCGCGAAACGATCGCGATCGACGTAATCTGGCCCCAGCACCTCCGCCAGGCGGCCTTCCCCGATGCGGCGCCACAGGTCCATCTGGAAAAGGCGGTCCTGCGCCGCGACAAACCCCTGCGCGAAGAAGAGATCACGCTGGGTCCTGGCGTAGATGTGTGGAACGCCCCACTGATCACGCCTGACCTCGACGGCGCTGTCCAGGCCGGCGACTCCGAGCGCGCCGTCGATCTGGGCCAATCGTTCGCGCGCGAGCGACTCGAGCTGGGCGGGTGTTCGCTGCGCGGATCCGACGGAAGCAAACGCGAAAGCCAGCGGAACCGCGAGCAATCGGTAGTTGCGCATGTCAGGTATATGCAGCGCGGACCGCCGGCATTCAATGTCGACGGGTCACGCCGCCGATCGAGACTCTGCGTCCCCCGGCTCGAACGCGCTTGCGTTCCCTGGGGCAGGCCCTTGTCCTAGTGAATCCAGTGCCCGATGCGGGACCAGCGGATGTCCGTGATGAAGGAGAGCGGGCGATCGCTCTCCCCCGACGGGACGTAGGAGTAGTAGATGAACATTGGCCGCCCACGCACGTTCCCTCGCGGAACAATGCCCCAGTAACGGCTGTCCTTGGACTCGTAGCGGTTGTCGCCCATCATGAAATAGTTGCCGGGCGGAATGAGCAGCGGACCCCAGTGGTCCAGTTGCGGCGTTCGAGGTGGTGGGCCGAATCGCGTGCCTTTCAGCTCGATCTTGTGCTGCCATTCCATCAGGGGCGACGACTGCGTACCGTCACCCTTGGGATTCGACGCTGCCGCGTATCCCTGACGCTGTGGTTGTCCGTTCACGTACAGCAGGCCCTCTCTCATGTACATCGTGTCGCCAGGCATTCCCACCAGTCGCTTCACGAGCGTGGGAGTCGGATCCTGCCCTTCGGCCGCCATGTCAGGCTGATAGGGCGACTCGAAGACGATCACCTCGCCGCGCCTCGGGTCGGAGTATCCAGGCAGCACGATGCGCGTCAACGGCAGGTGTGGGCCGTAGACGAGCTTGTTGACGAAGAGCCAGTCGCCGACGAGCAGCGTGGGAATCATGCTGCCCGAGGGGATCCGGAACGCCTCCATGAAGAACGTCTTGATCACGAGATAGATCAGGACGGCGCCCGCGAGCGACTTGATGTTTTCCCAGATCCGGCCGCCAGCCGGTGCTTTTGACTTGCGCGCGCCGCGCGCTTGCGAGACGACGTTGCCGGAGCCGGATGCGGGCGAGCGTTTCTTGGCCAAGCTGATGTGGGATGAGGGACCCGAAAAAAATAGCGGATCGCTGTAGGCTGACGCGCCGATGACGCACTGGTCTCTACGTGAACCGCAGGTGAAATGCTTCCCGCGTCGAGTTCAACCAACAGCCAACCGCAGAGTGGGTGAAGCCGTTCAAAAAAACAAAGGGCGCACCGACGTACGGTGCGCCCGTGTCACATCTCGGTAGCCGGTCGGCTACTTCATGTGCTTGCTGACGAGTTTCGTCATCTCGAACATCGAGACCTTGCCCTTGCCGCCGAACACAGCACGGAGCTTGTCATCAGCGTTGATCATGCGACGCTCCTTGGCGTCCTGCAGACCATTGCGCTTGATGTAGGCCCAGAGCTTCTTCGTCACTTCCGTGCGGGGGATGGCGCTGCTGCCGACGACCGCCGAGAGCGCTGCGTCAGGCTGCATTGGCTTCATGAATGCGGCGTTGGGTTTGCGCTTCGCGCCACCACGCTTCGCCGTCTTCTTGCGCGCTGCTTTCTTGGCGCCCTTCCGCCCACCCTTCTTCGCACCCTTCTTCTTTTTCGTCGCCATGCGCTCTCCTGGAGTTGGTGAACGGAGTGATTTTCCCTATGGGGGCCAGCCGCGAACATCCTCTCCGCCGCGCGAATAGTAAAGTGCTCCATTCGGAGCGCAATAGGCAGTTGCTCGTGTTTCTACTCTGAAAAACGACGCAGAAGCTCCATCATGCGCACGTCGTACGGGTCGGGCGTGTCGTCGTCAGGGCCGATATCCATGTTCTGTTGCGGCGTCTCGAGGATGAGCGGCACCCCCTTGGACCGCCTGTCGGCGAGAAGCCACCCGAAGGCATTCACCCCGATCTCACCCTCTCCCAGCAGCGCATGGCGGTCACGGTTGGAACCGAGGGCGCCCGCGCTGTCGTTCAGGTGGAAGAATCCGGGTGCTTCACCCGCCTCGGACTCGAACAGGTCGAGCGTACGGGTCAGCTCATCCTGCGACCGGGCGATGTCATAGCCCGAGGCGAACAGATGACACGTGTCCAGCCCGTAGCCGGTTCGCGGCCTCAAGCGTCGCGGAACGTCGGCAAGGATCATCCCGACCTCCTGAGCGGTACGCGCCATCGTCGTACCCGCACCTGCCGTATTCTCGATCAGGAGCCGCGTCGCGGATGGCACGGCCTCCAAGGCGAAGACAATGGCGCCCGCGATTCGTTCCGCCGCCCCGATACGATCGCCGTCGGTGGCTGCTCCCGGATGGAAGCAGACGGTCCCGATGCCCAGCATGGTCGAGCGTTCCAGCTCTTTCACGAGACCGTCACGAGCGCGCGTCCACTGATTGGCATCGGGTGTCCCGGCATTCAGCACGTACGCGCCGTGTGACACGAACCGCCGCGGGTCCATCCCAGTCTCCTCGATCGCTGCACGAAATCGCTCGGCGCGCTCCTCACGAATGGACGTCTTATCCCCGTAAAACTTCGGGATCGCCGTGAAGAGCTGCATGGTCGTCATGCCACTCCGCGCAGCACGGCGAACCGCCATGTCCAGCCCGCCTGTGTCCATCGTATGTCCACCCAACCAGTGCGTCACTCGGATCTACTCCGCGCAGTGCAAGGAATGTCTCTTCGCGAAATCAGCGCAGCACGCCGACGCGGACCATGCGCACCGCGCCGGCCGGTATTTCTGCGCGAGGTTCGCCGCCTCGCGCACCCGTAACGGGACTCTGGCTCCAGATCACGGCGATTCGGTCGTCGCCCAGCGCTACCCGCGGTGCGCTCGCCTCCCCAGTCGGCGGAGAAACGACTTGACGCGGCTCGTAAGTGTGTCCCATGGTCCGTGAGACCGCCACGTCGACGCGGCGTGGGTCGCTGTTGGGGTCTTCGTACGCCACCACGACGAGATTGCCACGCGCCGCTATGGCCGACCTGCCGATGCGCTCGCCATACACGATCGTGACCGGTGTATGAAATGTCGCGCCGCGATCCATCGAGTGCGCGGCGAACACCCCGGGACCCTCGCGCGCGACCATCGCATACGCGACGTGGACGTTGCCGGCGTCGGCCGAGAGGGAGGGCGCGGGACGCTGGCAGCCCGAGCGGCCCACATCAGTCGTGTCGACACGTACTGGCGCCGTCCAGCTCCTGCCGTCGCTCGAGCGAGAAACCACGACATCCGCGGTGCTGTCCGGCCGGACGGCCCACCACGCCGCATACCAATCGCCAGGTGCCGCGCGGACGGACTGCACGCTTCCCGCGCACTGACTCCCGATTACCGGCACAGCCATGGAGGCCGTGAACGGCAACGGCACGAGTTGCCCCCCTTCGAAGGCGACGTCAGGTGCGGACCGCTCCGCAGGCGGGAGCGGCTCGGCGTCGGTCCATTCGACGCGATCGCCACCGCATCCCCAAACAACCGCAAGGCAGAGGAGAGGCACGACGGCAAGGATCGAGGTGGGGCGACGCGGCACGCTCTGAGATCTAGTTCTTCGGGTGGCGAGCATGAAGCCGTGGCCCGCGCGAAGTATCTTATCGGGCGTAGCTCCGACGTATTAGCCCGAGGACCTTCCCAATGGCCGCTCCCACCAAACCGACCCGCTCTGCCGACAAGAAACTGCGCGCCACCTCAGACGCGCCGAAGATCTCGATACCCGAAGGCGCTTCCGCCGGCGCACGTCAGGCTTCAGCGTTCACCGGCATTCGACGCGTACCGGCGCCAGTGAACGAGCCCGTGAAAGCGTACGCCCCGGGCTCCCCGGAGCGTACAGAGCTCAAAGCTCGCCTCACGAAAATGGCGGCCGAGCGTGTCGACATTCCCATCATGATCGGCGGCCGAGAGATCCGCACGGGAAAAACGGCGCACGCCGTGATGCCGCACAACCACAAGCACGTGCTGGCAGATTGGCATCGCGCAGAAGCGTCCCATGTCACACAGGCGATCGACGCCGCGCGGTCCGCTCGAGCCGAATGGGCGAACTGGGCCTGGGAAGACCGGGCAGCCGTGTTTCTCAAGGCCGCCGAACTGCTCGCGACCACGTGGCGCTCGACCCTCAACGCCGCGACGATGCTCGGCCAGTCCAAGACAGTCTTCCAGGCGGAGATCGACTCCGCCTGCGAGCTGATCGATTTCTACCGGTTCAACCCAGCCTACGCACAGGAGCTCTATACCGAGCAGCCAGAGTCGAGTCACTCGATGTGGAACCAGCTCGACTATCGCGCGCTCGAGGGATTCGTCTATGCCGTTTCGCCGTTCAACTTCACGGCGATCGGCGGCAACCTGCCCACGGCGCCCGCGCTGATGGGCAACACCGTCGTATGGAAGCCCGCGTCGAGCGCGATGCTGTCGGCGTATTACATCATGAAGCTGCTGGAGGCAGCGGGTCTCCCGCCGGGCGTGATCAACATGGTTCCGGGTGACCCCGCGGAGATTTCGGACGTCTGCCTCGCGCACCGTGAGCTGGCCGGTGTGCACTTCACAGGCAGCACTGGCGTCTTCAACAGCATGTGGAAGACGATTGGCGCCAACATGGGCAGCTATCTGTCGTACCCACGCATCGTCGGCGAGACGGGTGGCAAGGACTTCATCGTCGCTCATCCGTCGGCCGATCCGCAGGCTGTCGCGGTCGCGATCGCGCGGGGCGGATTCGAATACCAGGGTCAGAAGTGTTCTGCCGCGAGCCGCGTCTACGTGCCACGTTCGCTCTGGAAGACCGTGCGCGACAGCACCGTGGCGATGATGGAAGACATCCGCATGGGCGACGTCCGCGACTTCAGGAACTTCGTCGGTGCCGTGATCGACAAGAAGTCGTTCGAAAAGATCAGCGGCTACCTGGACGATGCGAAGCGCAACGCCAAGATCCTCGCCGGCGGGACAGCCAAGGGCATCGAGGGGTACTTCGTCACGCCAACGCTGGTCGAGACCGACCAGCCGACGTACCGTCTCCTCTGCGAGGAGATCTTCGGGCCGGTCGTCACCGCGTACGTCTACGACGACGCCAAGTGGGCTGAAACGCTGAGAATCGTGGATGCGACGTCGCCCTACGCGCTGACGGGCGCCGTATTCGCCACGGACCGGAATGCGGTACGTGAGGCGACGCTGGGGCTGCGCAACGCGGCCGGCAACTTCTACATCAACGACAAGCCAACCGGCGCAGTGGTCGGGCAGCAGCCGTTCGGCGGGTCGCGCAGCTCTGGCACGAACGACAAGGCCGGTTCGAAGCTGAACCTGATGCGGTGGATCAGCGCGCGCACCATCAAGGAGACGTTCGTTCCGCCGACGGACTACAAGTATCCGTTCATGGCGGCCGAATAGCTCTCGCGCAGACGGAACTACCCATCCGAATTCTCGTGGAATTCGGATGCGTAGCTGTTTTTGACCGACTATGACGGTTCTGATTCTGAACAAGCGCGAGATCGAGCAGCTGCTCCCCATGCCCGAGTGCATCGGGCTGATGGAGAGCGCGCTGGCGTCACTGGCGCGGGGCGAAGTGGTTCTTCCGTTGCGACCAGTGCTCCGGGTTCCGGATTCGCCGAACGTGTTTGCGATGATGCCCGCATATTCGAGTAGCCTTCGCGCGATCGGCGCGAAGCTCATCACCGTGTTTCCGGGCAACCACGGCACCGGAGTCGATTCGCACCAGGGTGCCGTGCTGCTCATGGACGGCGCCCAGGGGACGCTGCTCGCGCTGATGGATGCGTCATCCATCACCGCCATCAGAACCGCCGCAGTGTCGGGCGTCGCGACCAAACTGCTCGCGCGGGACAATGCCAGGACGCTTGCCATCCTCGGCTCCGGCGTGCAGGGACGCAGTCACATTGCCGCCATGCTGTCGGCGCGGCCCTTCGAAGCGGTGAGCGTCTGGAGTCGGAGCGCCGAGCACGCCCGCGCGCTGGCGTCACACGCCTCGTCTCAGTACGGCATTCGTTGCGAGGCCGCGTCCGATCCCGCCACCGCAGTGCGCTCGGCGGACGTGGTTTGCACCGTGACCGCATCGCGCGAGCCGGTGTTGCGAGGCGAATGGCTCCAGCCCGGGACGCACGTGAACGCCGTCGGTGCTTCGATCCCAACCGCTCGAGAGCTGGACACGCTCGCCGTGAAGCGTAGCCGTCTGTTCGTCGACCGACGCGAGTCGGCACTGAACGAGGCGGGCGACGTGCTCATCCCAATCTCGGAGAAGGCGATCGGTCCGGACCACATCGCCGCGGAGCTCGGCGAACTGTTGGTGGGCGCCGCCGGTCGTCGCAGCGACGACGACATCACGCTCTTCAAGTCGCTGGGCCTCGCCATCGAAGACCTTGCCAGCGCGCACTTTCTGTACGATCGCGCGCGACGGGAGAAGTCGGGGACATGGGTCGAGTTCTGAGGGCTCCGTCGCTCGACGACGCGCGGGCGGCTCGATCCAGGATCGAAAACGCGGTCATCCGGACTCCGCTGGTCAAGTTGGACGGTGATCCCGGCGATCCGGAGATCTACCTCAAGCTCGAGAACCTCCAACCGATCGGCTCGTTCAAGCTGCGCGGTGCGCTCAACCGCATGAGGTCCCTGCCCCGCGGCCTGCTCTCGGAGGGCGTGTATACCGCGAGCGCAGGGAACATGGCGCAGGGCGTGGCATGGGCCGCGCGCGAGCTCGGTGTCAGCGCCAGCGTCGTCGTGCCCGACACCGCACCCAAGGCCAAGCTCGACGCCATCGCGCGGCTCGGCGCGAAGATCGTGAGCGTGCCCTACGACGAGTGGTGGACGACCATGCAGAGCCATGGGCGGCCGGGCATGCGCGGCGTGTTCGTCCATCCGTTCGCCGATCCGGAGGTCATGGCCGGTAACGGAACGATTGCTCTGGAGATTCTCGAAGACCTACCTGACGTGGACGCCATTCTCGTCCCGTGGGGCGGCGGCGGCCTCACGTGCGGGATTGCGACCGTCGCGCGTGCCCTGGCCCCAGCCGCTGGGACCTACGCGTGCGAGGTGGATGGCGCGGCTCCGCTCGCCGCCGCGATTGCAGCGGGTGAGCCGGTAGCGATCGAGAATCGACGCAGCTTCATCGACGGGATTGGTGGGCGCGGGGTGTTTGGCGAGATCTGGCCGCTTGCACGCGAGCTTGTAACGAATTGTCTCACTGCCTCGGTCAATGAGGTCGGCGACGCTGTAGTCTTGCTTGCGCGGCGGGCTCGAATCGTCGCCGAGGGCGCCGGTGCGACGCCAGTCGCGGTCGCCCGAAATTGGGCCAAGGTCCACCCTCAGGAGAACCGCCCCAAACGCCTGGTCTGCGTCGTGTCCGGTGGTAACATCGATGCACCAGTTCTTGCAAGCCTCCTGGCGGGCAATTCCCCGAATTAGTGGCATTCACTCTGCGTTCATTAAAGCGGGGAATGCCGATGAAATATTTCCGCGACGCTTCAGGCACCAACTGGACGGTCTTCGAGGTGAGGCGGCTTGGCGCCAGGAGCAATTGGCCCTTGCTGCCTCACGGGTACAATGACGGCTGGCTTTGCTTCGAGAGCAACAACGCGAAGAAGCGGCTGATTCGGTACCCGGAGCACTGGAAGGAATTCACAGGTGCGGAGCTCGAGAAGCTGCTCGATCAGGCGCAGTCTGCACCACGCTCGACGATCGGGCTGCGAGACGACCTCGGCGAAGATTCGTCGACGTCGCCGGACGCGCGCGCGGATTAGAACGCTGCGCCTCAGCGCCCCGGGCATCGTATCTTCCCACGATGCCCACCTTCGAGTTCGTCACGACCGACGTTTTCACGAGCACGCGATTCGGCGGCAACCAGCTCGCCGTGTTCCCGAACGCTGAACGCCTGCCGCCCGAGCTCATGCTGACGATCACGCGTGAGTTCAACTTTTCCGAAACGACGTTCGTCCTTCCGCCCAGCGATCCCAGGCACACACGTCGTGTGCGGATATTCACACCGGGCCGTGAGCTTCCATTCGCGGGCCATCCCACGGTCGGAACGGCACACGTGCTCGCCGCAACGGGACGCATCAAGCTGACGGGACCGGAGACGCGCATCGTCCTCGAGGAAGGCGTGGGCCCTGTGACGGTAGCGATTCGAGCCTCAGACGGGATCCCGACGTTCGCCCAGCTCAGCGTCGCGCAGCTGCCCGAGTTTGGACCACCGCCGCCGGCCGTAAGTGACCTGGCGCGATGCCTGGGGCTCCAGCCGACCGACATCCGCACGGACGGGCTGGACCCGGAGCCGGTGTCCTGTGGCCTGCGATTCCTGTTCGTCCCTGTACGCGACCGAGCGACACTGGGGCGCATCCGGCCGCGAGTGGACGAGTTCGAGCGCGTGCTTGGTTCCTTCGCGACGGCCGAAGTATTCGCGTTCTGCGACGAGCCCGAGCTCGCCGGGTCCCACTACCGCGCGCGCATGTTTGCCCCGACGCTCGGTGTGGCAGAAGACCCAGCGACTGGGAGCGCTTGCGCCGGCTTCGGCGGCTACCTGGCCAAGCGCGATCCACGCGCGGACGGAACGCTGCGGTGGGTGGTCGAGCAGGGCTTCGAGATGGGCCGGCCAAGTCTTCTCGAAGTCGAAGTGGACAAGCGCGCCGGTGCGATCACGGCAGTGCGCGTCGGCGGTAGCAGCGTGATCGTGACCACCGGCGAACTGCACGTCTAATCGGGTTGACGGGTTGTCGGGTTGTCGGGTTGTCCCGCGGACGACGTGAACCCGTCAAGCCGTGAACCCGTCAACCCGTCATTGATGCTGGTGCGCGGGCTCGGCGCTGGTTGTGTCCTCCGGAGCTGCAGGCCGGTCGGAAAGATGTTCCTGGATGATGACCCACTTCCCGCCGCGTTTTTCGAATAGGGCGGTCATCGCTCCAGCAATTTCGTGAGGCCTGTTTCGGGGATCACGATGTGGGATGTGATAGGTGGCCGTGACCACGGCTGACGTCGGCGACGTCACATCGACCCAGAAGCGGTCCCAGATCCACTGCGGGCTCCGCATGTTGCGCCCCACGTTGTTCCAGAAATACTCGATTCCCTGCGCGAGGGAGTCGCGCGAGGTGACGACGGTTCCCGCGGCTGCGGAAACAACGGGCCCCGACTGCGGGTACAGACTGAGCATTCGCTCGGCGACATTCGGCTTGGACAGGTCATAGGCCTCGCGGAGGGATTTCTCGACCTCCTCCTTGATTGCCGCTGTCTGACCGGGCGAAAGCCCGGATTCACCGGTTGCTGTGCAACCGAGTACGCTCGCCACGACGGCCCATCTCAGGATTGGTCGCATGCCGTGGGGATAATGAATCATTCCGGAGTCTCCGACGCGAGACACCCGTGTCACCACGGGTAGACATTGTATACAAATAAAGGCCGCACGAAAGGACTTAACTGACGGTCCGGCGAGTGCATTATGGCGCTTCGCATGCCACGCTGTTCTTACGCTTTCCTGCCCGATAGGCCGGGTAAGGAGACACCATGCAAGGCTCAGTAAGGCTTTCGCTCGTCACTCTCTCCATCGTCAGCGTTCTCGCCGCGTGCGCCGGCTCCGACAAGACCGATGCGACGGCCAAGGACGACTTCAAGCGCGATCTTCAGCTCGCGTCGACAACCGTGGACTTCGCCACTCCAAAGGTGGATCCATCGCTCCTGACTTCGCTGGAGACGAAGCCCATCAACGCGCCCCAGAAGACCAAGACGGTGAAGAAAGGACCTGGACCCAGAGCCGTCCACTCCGAGACGCCTACGGTGAAGTCGGATCCCCTCATGGAGATCGCTGCCGTGGACGACGAGAGCGAGCAGACGACCGTCGTAGATAAGGCGCCGGTACCGGAGCCGACGAACGAGCCCGTCGCAGTTGCGCCGCGGCCCACGCCCGCGCCGGTTGTTCTGCCTGTCGGCAATGACGGCGGTGACTATGGAACGAGCGGAAACGGCGGCGGCATCTTCGGTCCGGTCGGTCGCGGCGGCGGCGTCATCATCCGTGGCGGCGGCGTGGACGGTGACCACTGTGAGATTCACGCGAGAGGCCCTCGCCGCGGCGGCTGGTACTATCCAAACACAGGCGTCAGCAGAATCCCGCAGGCAGCTCCCAGATACACGCCACCTCAGGTCAGCCGTTCGCGGTTGATCATCACCGCTCGCGGCCGTGGCAGATAGATAGCGGTTCGAAGTTGCAGGACAGGAGGGCGAGCTGGGTGGGCTCGCCCTTCTTTTTTTGCTATGCTCGGCCCCGCCGCGAGATCTCGTCAGCCGCCGTCCGGCGTATCAGGTCCAGCACTGCCTCGACGTCCTCCGCGCGGGTGCGATAGCCGGGGATACACAGGCGCAGCGACAGCGCGCCGCGAAGTCGCGTCGAAGACATGAGCACGAAGCCGCTGCGGTTCACTCGCTCATTGACGCGCTCGTTGAGGGCGTTGAGCGCTTCCTCGTCGCTCATTCCAGGTGGGTGCACGCGAAAGCACACGATGCCGAACTGCGCCGGCGTCAGAACCTCGAGATCCGGCGACTCGCGCACGATCTTCTCGGCTAGCTCGGCCAACTCCATCGCGGCGTCCTGCGCGGCACCGATCGCCCGCGTCCCGAAGTACTGGACGGAGACCCACACCTTGAGCGCGCGCGCATACCGCGTGAGCTGCTCGCCGGAGTCGGCGAAGTTCACCTCGGACTCGCGCACGCGGACGTCCTGCAGGTATTCGGGGTGGACACTGAAGGCGCGCTCGAGCGCGAGCGGATCCTTCACCATGAGACAGCCACACTCGAATGGCACGTAGAGCCATTTGTGCGGGTCGAGGGTCAGCGAGTCCGCGCGGCCCAGCCCGTCGAGCAGGCGACGTCCGCGTTCCGTGAGCACGCTGAATCCGGCATACGCCGAGTCGGTGTGCAGCCAGAGCTTCTCCGCGGCAGCGAAGTCGGCGATGTCGTGCAGAGGATCCACTGCGCCTGTGTTCGTCGCCCCGGCTGTTGCCGCCACGACCAACGGACGCAATCCCGCCTTGCGATCCTGGTCCACCAGCTCGCGCAGCTTGTCCGTTCGCATCCTATAAGACGTGTCGGTTGGCACGGCGCGGACGTTTCGGCGCGGGATACCAGCGATCCACGCGGCCTTGGCGACCGACGAGTGTGCCTGATCGGAAGCGTATACCGCGAGGCGTCCGATGTCGGTGGTGTCATCACCGAGCGCGGCGTGACGGGCCGCGACCAGGGCCGTGACGGTCGCGGCGGATCCGCCGCTGGTGAGCAGCCCGCGACTTCCCTGCGGCATGCCCATCCACTGACGGAACCACTCGAGCACGGTGAGCTCGACCGCGTTCGGCCCGGCCGCGACCGACCACACACCCGCGAAGAAATTGAATCCCGTGGCGAGCCAGTCTCCGACGACGGCTGGGAACGTCGGACAGCTGGGGATATAGCCGAGAAACCGCGGATGCGGCTCGCGGGCGTGGTGCGGCACCACGCGTTCGCGAAAGTGCTCGAGGATCTCCTCGAACGCCGTGGGATGCACCGGAGGAGTATCTGCGAACAGCTGCCGGGCTGATGGCCGGTCGAGGGTGTGATACGCCGGCTGTTCCCGCAGCGTGGCCAGGTGCTGGGCCACGAAGTCCGCCACCATGCGACCCAGCCGCTGCATGGTCGCGTGATCCAGGTCCAGCGAGAGTGGCGCGACGTCAGTTGGCGGCCTGGCTCCGGCGTCTGTCCGCGACTGTCGCGTGGATGGAGAGTCGCCCACTCAGTGACGCGTCGAGCGCTTTGCCTTGGTTTTCGGCTTCACGACCGCCTTTGCCGCCTTTTTCGGCTTTGCCGCTTTCGGCGGCTTGGCCGGGGCCTTGGCGGCGGGAGCGGGCTTTGCCTGCACGACGGGAGCGGGCTTCGCGGGTGTCGGCGAGAGCGCAAGCGCGGGGGCAGGCGTCGGAGGGGGGGCAGCAGCTGGCGCAGCCACGGGCGGTTTGGGCGCGGGCCGCGAGCTGGAGGTCTTGAGGGGCGGGAGGGGATGCTTGCGCGGACGGCCGCTCTTCCGCGCTGCCTGCCCTTCGGCCATCAGCTTGTCGAACGCTGCCTTGGCCTCGGCAAGCAGGCGCGCGTGCTGCGAATCCCGCACGGTGAGGGCGCGTTCCTTTTCAGCACGGAACAGGTCCTCGGGCTTTGAGGATTTCATCGGGTTGTCTCAGGTGCTTGTTCGTCGCGCCCTCTGCGGGCGAATCCCTAATGTTATCTCAGCGGAAGCGCGACAGGGAGAACGGCGACACATCCAGCCAGCTTTTCCCGTCGAGAACAAGCTCGCTCACGATCTCGCCGATCGCGCTGGCGAACTTGAATCCGTGCCCGGAACATGGGCTCACCACGAGCACGCGACCGCCGTCGACCCAGTCGATGATGAAATGATGATCGGGTGTGTTGGTGTACAGGCAGACCCGCGCTTCGCGCAGCGCGCCGCCGGCGCCAGGCATCACCTCGTTGAGGACTCGGCGAGCGGCCTCGTTCTCCGAGTCGGTCACGGTACGATCCACGCTGTCTGGCGACGTCGTCGCGCCCGCATGGTGCACTCCGCACTTCACGCCGTGGCCCTCATTGGGCAGCGTGGCGAACACCTCGTCGGCCCTGGGCTCCCAGAGTCCGATCGGGCAACGGTCAGCTCCGTACCGAGCCGCGTCGCTGACGGGGTCGAACCAGTGTGAGAGCTGCCGCTCGATCTCCAACGGGAGCACGACGCCGAGCGAATCGATGAGGCTGGGGAGCCACGGCCCCGCGGCGACGACGAGGCGATCGACTTCGTACCGGCCGTTCATTGTTTCGACCGCGACGCGCCGGGCCGAGGACGTCCACCGGCGCACGGGCTCGTGATCGCGAATGTCAGCGCCGCACTTTTGAGCGGACGCCAGCATGGTTTTCACGCAGCGTTCAGGAAAGAGCATTCCGGCCCGGTGCTCCAGGAGCGCGACCCAGTCCGCACGCGCACGGTAGGCGGGAAATCGTTCGTTCAGGGCACGAGCGTCCAGCATCTCGTGGGCGATGCCATGTGTTTCGACGCTTTGGCGCGCCCCACGCACGAGCGCGCCGTGTTCGGGCCCGACCATCACGCCGCCGGTCTGAATGAGCAACGGCTTTGGGGCGTCCTTCTGGAGCGCTTCCCATCGCTCGTAGGCGCGGCGCACGAGCGGCACATACAGCGGATGTTCGTAATAGGCTTCCCTTATGATGCGCGTGTAGCCGTGCGTGGAGCCGTAGGTATGCGGTGGCGCGAACTGGTCGAAACCGATCACGCGCGCTCCGCGCTGCGCGAACGCGTGCATGCTCGCGCTGCCCATGGCGCCGAGACCAACGATGCCGACGTCGAAGTGCGTCATTCGAAGTTTGCCTGAGCCTGTCTCGACAATCGGCTAATGATAGCGGTCGCGGCCCTCCCTTTGCTTTAGTGCACAGTGCAGCCGCTGTAGCGCGCTGGGATCTGTCACTGGGCGTACGACCGATGACGAACCCAGCATTGTTGGTCGCCGCAGTGTCGAAGCGAAATCGGTCTTCGAACGAGCGACGGCACGCAGGATGCCTTACACGTGGCGGCGAAACCGCGACACGACGTCGCGGCGTGCAACGCACCAGGAGGAAATTCAGTATGCGCGTTCGTTTCATCACCACCTGCGCGCTGGGCCTCGCCGCGGCGCTCACGCTTGAAGCAAGCCCGCTGGCGGCGCAGTCGCAGGACACTACCAAGCTTCGCCGGACAACCCGGTCGACGCAGCGAATACCGATCACGAAGGAAGCCCCAGGCGAAGTCGTGACGATTCGCGTCGATACCGTGTTCGTCACCCGGCACGACACTGTGACCAATACCGTTCTTCGCATCGATACCGTCACGGTGACGCCTCCACCGCCCGTGGTGATGCCGCGGATCAGAGAGTGGAACTGGGGTCTGTTCGCCGGACCGAGCATTCCGACCGGTGACATCGATCGCCTTCTGACGAACGGCTACCAGATTGGCGGTCTCGTTGGTTGGGATTCACAACGGTATCCTTTTGGATTCCGTCTCGATGGCGCGTTCAGCCAGCTGGGTCGTGAGCGGCTCTTCTTCCCAGGCGTGGCTACGAACATCGATTTCAACAACGACGGCATCATCAACCAGCTCGACATCGATGACCAGAACCTCATCTTCGGCTTCAGCAATGACGCGCCGGTGATCTGGTCGCTGGCACTCGACGGCAAGCTGCACTATCCGTCGGGTGGCTGGAGCCCCTACGTCATCGGCGGCATGAACTGGAACGCGACCAAGCGCGTCCCGCTCCGGGCCGACTTCGACAACAGCTGCGATTTCATTCTTCGCGGCGACTGCTTCCAGTTCGCGAACGATGACTGGCGCAACACGTGGGGCTGGAACGTAGGACTGGGAACCGATTTCCACATCGGCGGCCAGGACATGTTCGTCGAGGGTCGCTACATGTCGATCCAGCGGAACGGCACCGCGTCCTACTACGTTCCGGTGACGCTCGGCGTGCGCTTCTTCTAGACACAGCCGCAGTACGGACGACTCGCTGCTCGGTTCGCCGAGCGGCGAGTTCGTCTTTTCAGGCTGACTCAGCCGCACGCACTACAGCTCACTGTGTCGGCATCGAACTTGAGAAAACCCTGCGTGTATCAGACGTCAACGGCAGGTGAGCAGAAATGGACGCAGTCCCACTTGAAGTCGGCGCACGAAAGATCGGGAAACTTCTCAGTACGATGACGGCGGCGCTCGCCCTTTCGCAGAGCGCGCTGGCGCAGGATAAGATGAGCTCGGATTGGCTGCAGATGACGCCGTCGAATCCGAAGGCAGGGATCGCTTCACGCGAGACGCGGAATGGCAACGTTCGCCAGGCCAGTGCACCGGCCTGGAGCTTCGCCAATCGCCGCGACAGCCTGGCCTCGACCTCGGCGTACGAAGCTTCCAAGCGCGATCGCAATCTTCACATCGTGGTGTCGCTGGAGGAGCGGCGCCTCTGGGTGGTTGCTGGCATCGACACCGTGATGCAGGCTCCGGTCGCGGTCGGTACCGGCGCAACGCTCGTGTTCGGCGAGAACGCGTGGACGTTCGACACGCCGCGCGGTGTGCGCACCGTGCGGAACAAGGATTCGGACCCGCACTGGATTCCGCCGGATTGGCATTACGCCGAGACCGCCAAGGAGCACGGGCTCAAGCTGGCGTATCTCTCGCTCTCGAAGCCGACGCGAATCAGCGCCGGCCGGAAGATCATCTTCCGGAATGGTGAGGCGGGCGTGCTGTCCCCGGATTCGGGGTTCGCGCTGCTTCCGCTGGAGGAAGAGATCGTCTTCGAGGGCACGCTCTACGTGCCGCCGACCGGTTCCAAGAACCGCCAGGTGCAGGGCGAGCTGGGCAAGTACAAGCTCGACACGGGCGGCGGGGTGCTGCTGCACGGCACGCCACACCAGAGCTCGATCGGCCAGGCCGCGACGCACGGGTGCATGCGCCTGCGCGACGAGGACATCGAATGGCTGTATGAGTTCGTGCCCGTCGGAACGAAGATCTACATTTACTGATCGATAGCAACAGCGGAATAGGGAATGGGAATGGGCGCCGGGTAATCACTCGGCGCCCATTCTCGTCCCATTCCCACCCCATTCCACCGTTGAGTCAGTCAGTCAGTCCTCGATCGCGCGCCACCATCATCGTTCCCTGCATGGCGGCCACGAGCTTTTCACTCCCGTTCGCGAGCGCGTACACATCGGCCCGGCAGACCATCACCGTCTTGCCGGCGCGAAGCACGGATCCGCGGGCGACGATTGCCTCGCCGGTCGCGGGCGCGAGCATGTTGCACTTGAATTCGATGGATAGAACACCAGCGTCCGAGGGCATGAGCGACAAGGCCGCGTAGCCGCAGGCACTATCGGCCACCGAGGCGATCGCTCCCGCGTGCAGGAATCCGTGCTGCTGGGTCAGGTCCTCGCGAACCGGCAACCGGATGTCGACGCGGCCGGGCTCGACGACCTCGAGCAGGGCGCCCAGGGTCGCCATCAGACGTTGCTTCGCGAAGCTCGCGCGCACGCGCGAGTCGTAGTTGGGATCCTGTGGCTTCATGACGGGCGGCGGTGTCGTATGGCGCGGAAGTCGAAACAGTCCGCGCGCGAATAGTGTCCCGAAACGTCCAGCGTCATGCTCTCCTCGCGAATGCGGCCGAGATCGAGCTCGGCGCACACGATCTCCTCGCGATCGAACACCGGCCCCGCGAGCACCTGCCCGTCCGGCGCGACGATCATGCTTCCGCCGCGCAGCACCCACTCCGTCGCCCGATACTTCTCGTGCACCTCCATCCCGGCGGGAAGCGAGCGGGTTCGCATCAGTGATCCGGCAGCCAGGACGAAGCAGCGGCCCTCGAACGCGTAGTGTCGGCTCGCCACCTGGTGCATCTCGTGGACAGTGGGCCATGCCGCGACGTGGATGTCCTCGCCCGCATCGTGGAGCGCCTGGCGCGCAAGCGGCATCCAGTGCTCCCAGCACACGAGACCTCCCACGCGCCCGACTGGCGAAGGCACGGTGGTGAGACCATCCGCGTCGCCCGTGCCCCAGACCAGACGCTCGGTGTACGTGGGCATGAGCTTGCGGTGGTGATTGGCCAGCGCGCCATCCGGCGTGTAGGTGAGCAGCGTGTTGTACAGCGTTCCACTGCCAGGCCCCCGCACCACGCGCTCAACGACGCCGACGACCAGCGTCACGCTGGCCTCCCGCGCGATTCCGGCAAGCGCGCGTCCGTCGTCTCCGGCGACATCCACCGAATTCGCCGCCATGCGGGCGTACTCGGCCTTCACGGGAGGATGGTTCCAGATGCCGGCGTCGCGACAGCTGTCGAGCCACGCCGGATATCCCGGGAGCCACGTCTCGGGGAAAACAACCAGCCGCGCACCGCCCTCGGCAGCTCTTCGAGCAAGCTTTTGCGTCTGCTCGAGGCCAGTCTCGAGGTCAGGCGCGATCTCCGCCTGTGCGATGGCGACACGTACCGCGCTCATGGCCGTCAAGATAGGCGTTCGACGGCGTCCGTGACACGCGCACGCACCCGATAACAAAGCGGGGAGAGCGTCACGCGCTCTCCCCGCCCACATGCGTCAACTCGTGCAACTACCGATGCGCGATCGGATCCGGGTTGCCGTCGGGATCCCCGCATGCGACGCCGTTGGACGTGATCGGGCCAGCGAGGAGAATACCAGCGACGTGCGGCGCTGCCATCGACGTTCCGCTCAGGCTCTTCGTGCCACCGCCCTTGTACAGCGAAAGAATGCCGACACCAGGTGCCGCATAGTCGATTGGAGGGTTGCCGAAGTTGGAGAAGGACGCCAGGCAATCGTTGCTACCGATGGCCGAGACGGTGTAGATGTTTGGGCCATTCACGCGGGCCGGCGTGAAGTCGTTTGCGTCCGACGAGTTGTTCCCGGCCGCGAGCGCGAACCTCACCGTCGCGGACGCATCAAGCACCGCCTGTTCGAGCGTCGCGTTCGAGCCGGTACCGCCCAGGCTCATGTTCGCGACTTCGCCAGCCACGCCGTGCGCCGCCACATAGTCAACCCCGGCGACGATCCACGAGAACTGACCGCTGCCGCTCGCGTCGAGCACGCGCACGGCGCACACGAACGCGTTTGCCGCGATACCGAGCGTCCCGATGGAGTTGTTCTTGGCCGCGATGATGCCGGCGACGTGGGTCCCGTGTCCATTCTTGTCTTCAGGACCAGAACTACGGACAAAGCTGACGTGGCAGTTCCGTGTGGTATTCAGATCAGGGTGGGTGAGGTCGATTCCCGTATCGATGATCCAAGCGGTCTTTCCGGTTCCATCGGTCGAGCCGCCCACGCGCAGAAGACCGTAGGACGTCTGCTGGCCGCCGCCGCCACCCGGCGGCCGTGCCGCCTCGCGCGGCAGATCCAGGGTGAACACACCGTCGGGCTCGAAGATGGCGACGCGCGGATCATTCCGAATCGCATCGACGAACGCCGGTGGGACGTGGGCCGTGAAGCCGCGGGCGGCGTGCTCGCGAACATTATCGAGTGCAAAACCGCCGCGAGCCGCCATCTCGTTGGCGACGCCGCGGACGTCCGAAACGTCCTTGCGGAACGTCACGAGATAGGCCGTTGCGGCGCTGGCCCGAAGACTCGCATCCCCGCCCGCACTCGGTGCGACGGGAATTCGATCTGGAGCAGAACAGGCGGCCACCAGTAACACGATGGCACCGTATAACAGGGTCGATGAGCGGCGCATGGAGAATCTCCAGGCGTGTGGTTGCACACGTTCAGGCGGCGTCGCCTTCGGCTCCCAAGGTGGAACGACTCACAGCAACGCGCCAGACGTGCGTCATTTCGTTACAGGTGTTGCGCGGCAGCCCCAGGTATCGCTCGCCTGGCGCGCGCCAGAGTGGAGTAGCCTGGCGCCCGGCTCATCGAAACGCGGAACGGGGGTGGGAATGGGAATGGGCGCCCGTACAGACTCTATCGCGCGCCCATTCCCATCTCCCCCGCCCGCTGTCGCGGGCACCCGCCATTCCGCCTTTGTAACTACGGAACTCCGGCCCCCACTGCTCCCGGCCCGCCGTCCTGCCAGGCGAACTTCGGTAGCGGCTTCACTCGAGGATACACCTCGTCGAGCGTGTTGCCGTCGTACATCCGCCCGTTCTTCATCACGAACCGGATGGAATTGGTGTTCTTGATGTCTTCGAGCGGATTCTTGTCGAGGACGAGCAGGTCGGCCAGCTTGCCGTTCTCGATCGACCCGATGTCCTTCTCGAGACCGATGGCTTCGGCGCCGATGATGGTGGCGGTGCGCAAGGCGTCGTGATTCGACATGCCGCCCGACTGCACCATCCACAGCTCCCACTGGTAGCCGATACCCTGCATCTGGCCGTGGCTGCCGATGCCCGCGCGGCCGCCGGCTTCCACCAGGGCTTTCGAAAATCCGGCCTGCTGCGGGAAGATGTACTCGTCATCCATGAACCAGCCGCCCGGCCCCGGACTCGGCGTGCTGCCGCCGGCGCCCGTTCCGCGACGACGCGTGCGCGCGTCGAGCTCCGCCTCGGGCATGAAGTGCTTCACCTTCGGGTCGTCGTGCACGTTGGTCTTGGTGTACCAGTAGTTCTCGCCCCACGGACCGCCGTACTGCACGATGAGCGTCGGCGTGTGCGTCACGCCGGTGCCCTTGAACAGCTGGACGACATCCTCGTACAGCGGCGTGATGGGCAGCGCGTGCTCGATACCCGAGTAGCCATCGATCGCGTGCGTCATGTCGAGACGGAAATCGAGGCCGCCCTCCGTGGTTGGCATGAGGCCGAGCTCCTTCGCGGCCATGATGATCCACTGCCGCTGCTGGCGACTGCCGGTCATGTACATCTTGAGGGTCTTGGTGTCGTAGTACTGGCTGTAGCGCTTGAGGATGTTGCGCGCATGATCCAGATCGCGGACGTTCTCGGTGGCGAAAACGCCCGGGCCAGTGGAGTAGACGCGTGGACCCACGGCATTGCCGGCGAGCACCTGATCCTCGTAGCTCAGCACGTCGGTGAACGCGGTCTGCGGATCGCGTGTGGTCGTGACGCCGTACGCAAGCACCGCGAGATACTGCCAGGGCTGCGCGACGTGGATGTTCGGGATGAGCCACATCGAGTGGTAGTGTGTATCGACGAAGCCCGGAACGATCGTCTTGCCGGCGACGTCGATGACCTTGGCATCGGCGGGCGCCTGCACGGTGCCTCGCTTACCGACTGCCACGATCCGGTTGTTCTGGATCACGACGTCCGCGTCCTCCACGACTTCCTTGCCCTTCATCGTCACGACACGAGCACCGCGCAACACGGCGGAGCTCTGCGGAACGTCGCGAGTGACCTGGATGGTGATGCGTTGCTCGATGGGCTTGTAGCCCGGCTTGTCCTTCTTCGCGCTATCGGCGGCCGCGCGCTGCGTCGTGTCACGACGAACGCGCGCGGCGTTCTTGATGCTGTCATCCACGGCCTTCGCGCGGTCGAGGTCATATGTGACGAACGCGTTGCCGATCGACCAGTAGACCGTGGCGCCGTTGGCGCTCCACGTGGGGAATTGCCCGCCGATGTCGGTGAGCTTCTTCACCGGGAAGGCGGCGTTGTCTGGCGCGGCAACGGATACCGTTGGCGTGGGACCGCCGACGTACGGCACCGTGACGACGTACAGATCGCTGCCGACCTGGGCCAGCGCCTTCTCGCCCCTGGGTGCCATCATGACCATCGCAGCCGGCGGAGGCGTTGGAGCGGTTGGCTCGAGGCCGTACTTCGGCATCGGCATGTCGACGCTCGAGAGCTCGTCGTCGAGACCGAGTGCGCCCTGCGGCGGCAGCGGGCCCGTCACCTTGAGGATGTTCTTGATGTCGGTGCCGTCCCAGCGGAACGAGACGAGGCCATCCTGCGCCCCGTATGCGTAGATGCGCGTGGTGTCGCTCGTGAAGTGCGGGTTGGAGCGATTGCCCGTTGGGGAGATCGTGACGACGTCGCCGCCAGCCGCAGGCACCCACACGAATTGCGCGCCGAGGCCCTGACCAAAGAACAGGCCCGTGGCGTCCTTGAGGTCACGCGCCGCGGCGCGGATCGCGACGATACGCTTTCCGTCCGGCGACCACGCGGGCTGTCCGTAGAGCGCCCCCACTTTCGTCAGCTGTTGTGCCTTGGACCGTCCGTCTGCCGCGACGCGGTAGATGTTGCCGCCCGCCTCGCCGTTCCAGGTCACGAACCCGACGAACTTTCCGTCCGGCGACCAGGTGGGCTCGTACTCGCCCATCGCGAGATCGGTGAGACGACGCGGTTGACCGTTGGGCAAGTCCATGATGTAGAGATGGTCCATCGCCACGAACGCCAGCCGCTTGCCGTCGGGCGAAGGCGCGACGTCGCGGATCTGCTTGGCGACGAACGTGGCGCCGTCGTCCACCCGATACGCGAACCGCACCTCGGGTCCGACGTCGATGGTGTTCTCCACGGCGAACGGAATCTTCGCTGCGGCAGTGCCGTTCACTGGCACGCGCCAGATCTCGCCGCCGTAGGAGACGACCACCGCCTGATCGTCGGGCGTCCACGCGTAGCCCGGCAACACGTCGAGCGAGCTGCGCGCTTCGCCGTCGTCACGCTGCACCGGATAGGCGAGCCACCTCTCTTCGCCTGTCTCCATGTTCCTCAGGCGCAGTCCGGTCTTGGCCTCGTATCGCGTACCGTAGGTCATCCACTTGCCGTCGTGCGACAGCCGCGGGCGGAACGCCGAGCCGTAGCGCTGTGACATCTGCGTATTCGTGCCGGTCTCGCGGTCGTAGACGGCAAGCTGGTACTGCGCGCCGATGGCGTTGTACTGCCAGTCGCCAGTTCGCGTGGCGTACCAGATGTAGCGGCCGTTCGGGCTGACCGACGGGCTGGTCATCTTCATCGGTGCCGGCTCGCGCGCGAGGGCCGTGCCCGTTCCGCCATCCACGTGGTAGAGCCAGAGTTTGGACGCGCTGCCCTGGGCGTTACGCGACGCCACGATGTATTTGCCGTCCGGCGTCCACTCCGGCGAGATGTAGAGTGTGTTGCCGGTGCTCGGGCTCTTCGTGAGCTGCGTCGTGTCCTTGGCGTCCAGCGAGATGATCCAGACGTTGTCGCTGCCGGATCGATCCGAGATGTACGCGATGCGCTTGCCGTCGGGACTGAACCGCGGCTGGTTGTCCATCGCCATGCCAGTGGTCAGCGGCGTGGCCTTGCCGCCGCCGATCGGCATCGTATAGAGATCACCGAGCAGGTCGAAGACGATGGTCTTGCCGTCGGGGCTGACGTCGAGGGAAATCCACGAGCCCTTCGTCGCGGAGACATTGATCTTGCGACCGGCTGCGAGCGGCAAGGGCTTGCGCGTGGCGCTGTCGGGGCGAGCCTGTGGCGCCTGCGCGAACGCAACGCCGCCGAAAAGAAGGAGGATGGCGGACCGCATGAGACCTCTAGGTTGAGATTGCACTCTTGCATCATCCGTCGTGCGTCAGCATACGTCATGCGCCATGCGTCAGGATGCGTCACGAGTCATACGTCTGCGTATGTCATGCGTCACGCGTCATGCGTCGTGCGTCGTGCGTCGTGCGACGGTAGTTGATTATAGGAAATGAACCGTTCCTCCGCACCGTGACCGAATGCCCGTTACCCGGAAGATCCCTGCGGCCGCGCTGTGCCTCGTGGTCGCAGTTCATGCTTCGGCGCAAACACAGGCAGCGGCGCCAGCACCTTCCTCACGAACTGGCCCGCGGGCACGGAGCCGCGCGACGCGGGGAAACGCGTCGCCGAGAACTGGGCGAGCCGCCCGTCCATCTTCGAAGCGGGACGAGCTGGCCGATACGACGAGTTCGTGCACTATGCCGAAGTCGGCACGTGGTATGGCGCCCTCTCGGTGGCGCGCCTGACGCGGGACACGGCGCTTCAGCGCCGTCTGGTCACGAAATACGATCGCCTCCGCACACCGGACGGCGCGCGCCACATTTCTGCAAGAGCGTGAATTGGTGGTTCGAAGGTCAAGGACCGGCAACCACCAAAACAGATTCTTTTGTCTTTCCGTGTGTTCCGTTTCATCACGTCTCATCCGTGATGGCAATTTGGACGGTCTGAGAGATCAGAACTACGGCTGCGGGACCCGTGGCGCGACATACACTTTGCGCAGCGCCTCGAGATAGTCGCCATGCAGTGCCTTGAGGCCGTCGAACTCCCGTTTCACCGCGGCGCGAAAGTCGGCGCGCGTGGCAAAATCGTACAGCAGCGCCGCCATGGCTTGCGCGTCAACCGTGAAGCCCTGATGTCCGACTTCGGCCAGGGCATCGGCCTCCATCTCGTACGTGTGGTTCGGCGCGTTCGATGATTTTGCCGTGAACCCGACCCCGGGGATGTTCATCGACACACTCCCCGTCTCTTCGTAGCCCTGCGGCTTGCCGGGCTCCGGATTCACGCCCGTGGCGCCGTACCGCTTCATGTACGCGAACGCGACTTCACTGAGCGTCGCGACCGAGATGCCATCGCGCGCCGTGCCGTAGTGGTCGATCCGGACGGTGGTGCCGGTTCCCAGCGCCGCGGCGCGCGCGGCGTTGTCGGTGAGCTCGCGGATCTGCGAGAGATACACCTCGTCCGGATACCGGATGTAGAAATCGGCGACGGTGCGATCGGGAACGACGTTGGGGGCTGCGCCGCCTTCCGTGATGATTCCCTGAATCCGCGCCTCGGGTCGGATGTTGCTGCGCACCGCATCGATGTTGTTGAACAGGTGGATGACCGCGGTGAGTGCGTTGCGGCCGTTCCATGCGGTAAGCTGATGGGCCGGCGCGCCGCTGAAGATGAACTTCACGCCGTCGATGTTCATGCAGCACGTCCCGAAGCCCGGTGCTGGACGGCTGGTCTGGCTCGTGGCGTGGCTTCGCACGAGAATGTCCATGCCGTTGAAGACGCCGGCGTCGTACATCACGGTCTTGGCGTTCGGCGGCATCATCTCCTCGCCTGGCGCACCGAACACGACCACGGATCCCGGTGTCTTCGTTCGGGTGAGGAACTCGGCGATGGCGACCGCCGCGGCGATGCCGATCGGGCCCTGCGTGGAATGCTGGTCGCCGTGGAAGGCGCCCTTGGTGCCGCGCAGCGCGTCGTACTCGAGGATCACGCCAAGGTTCGCCCCGGGCGTCGACTTGCGATAGCGCGCGACGAACGCCGTCGGCAGCGAGGCGGGCGTCGCCATCTGCACGTCGAAGTCGTGCTTGCGCAGATAGTCCGTGAGCAGCTGCACCGAGCGTTTCTCTTCGAAACCGATCTCGGGATGGCGCGTGATGTCGTCGCCCAACGCGAGAAGGTCCGTGTCCATGAGCTCCTTCGCGCGCGCCGCGACCTGATCCCGCGCCGGGTTCGGCGCGGTCAGTCTCGCGACCAGTGCCGGTACACTCATCGCGCGCTGAAGCGAGTCCATCCTGGCAACCACGGATCGCGCGGCCTCGCGCTCGGTGGGCGTTTCCTGCGCCATGAGCGGGGCGGCGGCCGTCAGCAGGGACAGAGCGATGATGCGCATCGTGGATGGGGTTGAGACTCGGCCAACTTGCACGGCGCGCTCGGTTCACGCTACTCGGACGGACAACGGCGTATCACGGATTGGACGGGATGCGACGGATGACACGGATGGTCGGACCTACGTGATCTAGACCTCGGACTTCGCGACGAGCGTGCAGAGGTGCACTTCGGGATCCGCGTGCCGACGCGCCGGCAGCGTACTGGTACCGATGCCACGGCTCACGAGGACGGGCGCGTCATGCACACCCGCGTGAAACACGCCGCCGTGCATGTACAGCTTGCTGATCGGACCGCGATGGCTGATGAGGGGGCGGCGATTGTCGAGCAGGAACTGGCCGCCGTGCACGTGGCCGAAGAACGCGATATCGAACGGGCGATCGCCGATCGACAAAAGCGCGTCCGGCTGATGGGCCAGCACGATCCGCGTGCCATCCGCGCCGTGCAAGGCGCGATCGGCGTCCGGCTCGCCTTCGTCCCAGTCGTCCAGGCCGCACACCCAGATGTCGTCGTACGGCGCGGCCAGCCGCGCGTTCGCGTTGACCAGCGTCGTGACGCCCGCGTCGGCGAGACGGCGCACGATGTATTCGTCGTCACCGAGCAGGTCGTGGTTGCCGAGCACGGCGAACTTGCCCAGCGGCGCCGTCACGCGTTCCAATCCGTCGATCAGGCGATCCACATAGCGCGCGTGGAACGAGATGAAGTCGCCGCCGAGCAGTAACAGCTCCACGTCCGACGATCCGATCGCCGCCAGCACGGCGGCCATCAGCTCCGGATGGACGGTCGGGCCGGCGTGAAAGTCGGACACGTACGCCAGACGAAGAGGCGGCGCATCCGCGCGAGCCCGGCGTATGCGAAACACGTGCTCGGACACCTGAAGATCGCCTTGAAGGCCGATGGCCCTGGTGATGACCGCAGGCCAGCCGCCGGTGTACACCAGGCCCAGCGCGACGTCGATCGCCTTCTTCCTGACCCCCGCGTGCCGGGCCCGACCCCACCAGCGCGGCCCGGCCGCCGGCATCAGGCTTTGCGCGCGACGAGCACCCCGTCGCGAATCGGGATGATGGACGCGGACCACACGGGCGAGTCGGTGACCAGACGGGTGAGCTTGCGGACGCCCTTCGTGTCCTCGCTCTTGTCAGCGGCGTCGAAGATCCGGCCACTCCACAGCAGGTTGTCCGTGATCAGCAACCCGCCGCTCCGCAGACGGGACTCGATGACGGGCAGGGAGTCGGGATATGCGCGCTTGTCGATGTCGTTGAAGATGATGTCGAACTGCTCGCCCGTCTTCCGCAGCGTGTCGACCGCTTCTCCGACGGTGTAGTGCACCTGGTCGCCCAGCTCGAGGGCATCGAGGTGGGCACGGGCGCGCCGCGACAGGTCCTGGTCCCACACCACGTGGTGCACCACGCCGCCACCGTTCTCCTTCACGGCACGAGCAAACCACGCCGTGGAATACCCATAGCCGCTCCCCAGCTCGAACACACGACGTGCGCCGATCGCGCGGGCCAGCAGGTAGCACAGCTGCCCAACCGCGGGACCGATGATGGGAAAGTTCGTCTTCCGCGCCACGCGCTCCATGAGCGCCAGCTCCGGGGGACGTGATGGCACCAGCTTCTCGAGGTATTCCGAGACCTGTGGGCTGATGATCGGGGCGGCGGCCGATCGCTTTGGGGCCGCGGGGCGCCGCGGTCCACTCCGCTTGGGGCTGCTTCGCTTGGGTGACATGCGCGCAAGCTAGCGCGGCCGGGGTCGCGCATGCATCATAGCAGCGAACGGCAACCTGGAGACTGTGTGCGTCGATTGCTGCTGTTGCTTGCGCTCGTTGTCATCGCTTCGCCGGCCGAGGCACAGAAGAAGGTCAAGCGCGACCCCTCCAAGATCACCATGGAGGAGTTGGCCGAGTATGGCGACGCCTCGCTGGGCGAGGTGCTTCCCAGGATTCGACCCAACATGGTGACGTTCAATGGCGGCGGCGGTGCCGGTCTGGGCGAACAGACGATCTCCGGCGTCCAGAACCAGCTGCTCGTGTACGTCGGCTCGCAGCAGCAGGGAGACACGAGCGTGCTCCGCTTCTACAAGGCGGCCGACGTACAGGAAATCCGCTACTACAAGCCGGGCAACTCGATGTCACCACACACCGCGGGCAACGCCTTCGTCATTCAGCTCCTTATGAAGGACCGGCTGAAGAAACAGTGACGATGGCGTTCCCGGGGCCTGCACGGCGCCGGGATCGAGCAGCCTGGCATACGCGCCGCGAATCATCGAGTAGCACTCGCACGACAGCGATTCCAGCTTCTGGCGATCCTTGACGCGCACGCGTCCGCGGGTGTACTCGATGGCGCCGGCGCCCCGCAGGCTCTCGGCGGCGACGGTCACGCTGGAACGCCGCACGCCGAGCATCTGCGAGAGGAAGAGATGGGTGAGCCCGATCTCTTCCGAGCTGGCGCGATCGTACGCGATCAGCAGCCAGCGCGCGCAGCGCTGCACCACCGAATGGCGACGGTCGCACGCCGACGACTGCGCCGTGAGCGTCATCTGCGCCAGGGCGAACCGGTGCACGCGGTTCTGCAGCGTCGGACACGTGTTGGCCGCCGCCGCGAACGACTCGGCGCTCATGCGACGCGCCGCCCCTTCGCCCTGCACGATCGCCTGCTCGGTCGGTGCAGGCGCGCGATGGAAGACCGAGAGGCCCACGAGGCCCTCCTGCCCCACCATCGCGGTTTCGACGGTCGCACCGTCTTCGAGAACACTAAGGAGCGAGACGACTGCCCCTTCAGGAAAGTAGACGTACTCGATCGGTTCGCCCGCACGGTGCAACACTTCACGCGCATGCAGTGACACGTGCCCGAGGTACGGTTCCACCTGCCGCATTTCGTCAGCCGGGAGCGCGGCCAGAATCCCGTTTCGCAGTGGCGTCGCTTTGAACGCTTCACTGCCCATCACGACTTGTCCCATGTGCGCCAAGCTACGCCCGCGCTTTTTCGCTTTCTGTCGGGAAAAGCGGTAGTGAGAACTAGAACTTTGCGTTGAGATATGCGTCAAACCGCAGGCGCTTCTGCGGGTATAATCCACGGGCGAGATCCACGCGAATCAGCCCGTCCATCATCGACGCGCCGACGCCCACGCCGCTCATCGGGCGCCCGACGTCCCTCCACGTCTCGCGGTCGCCCACCCAGCCCACATCACCGAACACGACAGGACGAACACCACTCACGGCCCCCCCGACCTCGAGTCGGCCCAGCCAGAATGCGTTCCCCGCCTGCGCGGTGTCGGCGCGCTGGCCACGCACGGTGTACGACCCCCCCAGATACCACTGCCGTTGCGCCGGCACCACACCAGCCGACGTGCCGCCCGCCATCGTGAGCGCCGCGGCAACGCGGCCGATACCCTGGGTGAACGTCAGATCGAGTGCACCACGACCATATACGGAGCTCGCGGAATCACTCACCGCGCTCTCCAGGCGAAGATCGGTAAACACGCGGAACCCGTTGGGATCAAGCCCCTTCGTGTGCACGAGTCGCGTCGCAAACCCGGCGTACTGCCCCGTGCGCGAAACGATGTTGGGGATGAAGCGCGGCCCAAGAGAAAAACTGTTTTCAGGCGTCGCCGTGCGCTCCCGCTCGGCGAAGAGCCGCCAGGTGATCAGCGCCCCTCGGTTGCGCTCCCATTCCAGCTCGGCGCCCGTCGACCGGTAGTAAAAGCCTTCGTCGCGGCCGAACAGCAGCGCGGAGAGCGAGCTGCCGAAGCTGAGCGGATTGCCCCAGTCGCTGGCCGACACCAGGCGGTTGTAGCCTCGCAGGCGGACGATGGTCACGAGATTCGATCGGGCGAGCCCCAGCTCAACGTTGGGCTCGAGGTCCGCATGTCCCAGCCGGCCGAGCAATGACGCCGTGTATCCCGAGCCAAGCTGCTGCTCCACCAGCGCGCCGGTGGAAAGCCCTTCGACGCGATTGAAACGCGTGAACTCGAGTCCCCATTTGAGACTCGGCGGGATGGCACCAAGGGCGAATGGCGGTTGCGCGCCCATCGACAGTGCCTCCTTGATCAGCGCATCCCGTTCCTTCGAACCGAAAACCTCCTCGCCTTCGTCGTAGATGGACTTCGGGAGCTCCGGCGAATTCTCCAGTTTGGCGAGGTCGCACGGAACGACCTGGGCAACCTTGACGTTCGCGCCCTGATACGTGCGTCGCGTGGTAGTCCGGACTCCATTCGGATCAGCGCACGCACTCGTGTCGGCCTTGAGCCCTCTGCGCACCGAGTCACGCTCCGCGTGGCGGCGCTCGAAGCGCGCGTCGCGCACGGAGTCGCGCCATTTGTCCTTTTGTTCTTCCGAGAGTGAGTCGGGCGGCTCGGCTGGCGCCGGCGGGAGCTGGATGGCGGGCAGCGAATCGATCGCGTTCACCGTCGCGAACTTGAAGCTCTGCTCGAACTTGAAGGGAACGTGCATGAAGCTCACTTGCGCGTCGCCTTCAGCGCTCTTGATGCGCGGCAGCCAGAAACGTCCCTGGTACAACCCATACTCCACCGCCACTGCACTGATCTGCGCGCGCATGGGAGAGATCAGCGGCTTGACCCAGACCGGAATCTCGTCCTGCGCCTTGGGATCCTCCTCATCCACGACAGCCCAGACGTCCATGGGGACCGAGAATCTGTACGCGGCGCGCACGAGCTGGCCGCTGCTGTTGTCGAACCACATCGATCCCACGACGACGTTCCACTTGCTCTGGCGCGGCCGCACACGGATTTCGCGAAGGTTGATCGTCCGCGCGTCCGGCAGGCGGAACGTGATCGAGTCGCCGACTCCGTACGTGTAGTAGGCCTCGGCGCCTTCCGCGATCGGATGGACGATGTCGCGCTCATCCACCTGCGACTTCACGACGCCGTTGCCATTGAGGGCCAGCAGCGGTTCCTGACCGGGGAAGTAGGGCAGTGTCGAGATGTCCTCGTCGGCGAGCTCGGATCGCGTCTCTTCCTTCGCTTCGTCGGGCGCCACCGGGATGGCCGTCCTCGCCCCTTTCACCTCGACCCACGCGCCGACGTCGCGATGCCAGCGCACGTGCGTGGCGTTCTCGTGGCGGAAGATCAGGCGGTCGCGTCCGATCTTGGAGAAACCCAGGCCAGCCGAAATGCGCATGAAGGCCGAGGCGTCATAGCTGATGAGAGCGGAGTCCTGCGCCATTCGCGCCGCGCGCGCCCGCAAGAGGAGTGTTCGGGCGAGCGGCGACTTGAAGGCAGTGCGCAGGTGCTCCTCGGTCACCGGAATCCGTTTCGGCTCACGCCTGCGCCGATCCGCATCGCCGGAGGGGCCCAGCGTGAACTGGATGTTGACGTCTTTCTTCGTCGAATCCGTGCTATCGCGTTTGACGGTGACGTCCGCCTTGACCTGCATGGCGAGCGCGACGAGAAGAAAAGCCTGCATAAGACAGTCGGAAGCGGTGAGGCGTGTCCCAGGGCCTACGGCTTGAAGCCGACGGGTGTTTCGGATTCCTTTGACGCCGTGCCGCGACCGGCGAAAACCTTGTCCCTGCTCCGATTGGCCGCGATCCCGGCCGTCATGATCGTCGCCATCGTCGCGGCGTGGAAGCTCGGCTATTTCGAACTTGACCGCAGGCGCGAGCTGATGGAAGCGGTGCGAGGTCTGCGGGCCACACCCGGCGCCGAGATCGCGTACGTCGTGGGATTCGGCGTTGCCATCACCCTGCTCCTGCCGTCCTGGATTGCGACACTGGTGGGCGGAGCCCTGTTCGGCGTCTGGAAAGGTGCGTTGCTCGCCTGGCTGGGCGCCCTGTGCGGGACGGTGTTGTCTCATTGGGTGGCGCGCGGCATCGCGCGCAAACCCGCGGAGCGGCTCTTCGGCAGGCATCGGTTGCTGTTCCGGTTGCGCGAGCACGACGACGTGATCGAGCTTCTGCGCCTGAGGGTCCTGCCGATCGCTCCGTTCGCCGTGCTGGATTACGCGGCTGGCATCTCCGGCGCATCGCTGCGTCGACTTTTCCTGGCGACGATGCTCGGCACTATCCCGGCGGCCTTGGCCTACGCCTACGTGGGTTCGCAGCTCGTGCGTGGCATGATCTCGGAGCGCTCCGCATCGCGCCAGGCGCTGTTGATCGCGGCCGGTGTCAGCGTGGGAATGTGGCTGTTCTCGCTGGCGCCCACACTGCTGCGCCGCCTGCGCGAGTAACTTCCGCGCGTGACAAGCACAGCCCTGGCGCTTCGCGATCTGCATAAGTCTTACGGCGCGGTGCACGCCGTGTCGGCGCTGGACCTCACCGTGGGCGCCGGTGAATGCTTTGGACTGCTCGGACCCAATGGCGCCGGCAAAACCACCACGATCGAGATCTGCGAAGGCCTGCTCGAGCCGGATTCCGGAGACGTCCAGGTTCTGGGCATGCACTGGAAGTCGGATGCGCGCGAGCTGCGCGAGCGACTCGGCATCCAGCTGCAGGAGACCCAGCTCTCGGAAAAACTCACGGTCGCCGAGACCGTTCGGCTGTTCCGCAGCTTTTACCGGAAGGGGCGGGAGGTGAACGAGGTCATCGCGCTGGTGCAGCTCGACGAAAAGCGCGACGCGCGCGTCGGCACGCTGTCCGGCGGCCAGAAGCAGCGCCTGGCCGTTGCGTGCGCGATCGTCGGGGATCCGCAGCTCCTGTTCCTCGATGAGCCGACCACCGGACTCGATCCGCAGTCGCGGCGCCAGCTCTGGGACTTGATCGAGCAGTTTCGCGCCGGCGGGCGCACCATCCTGCTCACGACGCACTACATGGACGAAGCGGAACGCCTCTGCGACCGCGTCGCCATCGTCGACCACGGGAAGGTGATCGCGCTCGACACGCCCCGCGCGCTGATCGCGTCGCTGGGCGCCGAACACGTCGTGGCGTTCACCCTCGAGGGCTCGGCGGCCGTGCAGGAAGACATCCTTCGCGCGCTGGACGGTGTGCGTTCCGTGCGACACGACAACGGCTCATTCGAGCTCGAGTCCACGGAATTACGACTGACGGTGCCCGCGCTCCTGGCGTTCCTCGAGCGCGAGCACCTGCCGCTGGCCGAGCTGCGCACGCACTCCGCGACGCTCGAAGACGTCTTCGTGTCTCTCACCGGTCGGCACCTGCGCGATGAGTGATTCGCTCCGGCAGCTGACGCTCACACGCTTCCGCGAGTTCATCCGCGAGCCGGAGGCGGTGTTCTGGTCGCTTGCGTTCCCGATCCTGCTGTCGATGGGACTCGGGATCGCGTTCAGGAACCGGCCGGCCCAGAGCGTGCACGTCGGCGTGGTCGGCGATTCTGCGGCCGCCACCGCGGTAGTGTCGGCGCTGCAGAAGTCGGGCGGCTTCGGTGTCGAGCACCTGGATTCGGTTCCCGCCAGGCTGGCGCTGCGGACCGGACGCGTGGCGCTCGTGGTGAACGCGCGCCAGGCGGGACGCGTCGAGTTCGAGTACGACGATACGCGCGAGGACTCGCGTATCGCGCGCGTGCTGGCCAATGACGCCATCCAGCGCGCGGCCGGGCGCGGTGATCCCGTGGTCGCCACCGAGCGATTCGTGCGGGACCGTGGGTCCCGCTACATCGATTTCGTCGTGCCCGGACTGCTCGGGATGGGACTCATGGGGAACGGCATCTGGGGCATCGGCTTCGCGGTCGTGGACGCGCGCCGCAAGCGACTGCTCAAGCGGTTCATGGCGACGCCGATGTCGCGCTGGGAATATCTGACGAGCTTCCTCATCTCGCGGTTCGTGCTGCTCATCATCGAGGTGGTGATGCTCGTGGGCTTCGCCGTCCTCGTGTTCGGCGTTCCGCTGCGGGGCTCACTGTGGCAGTTCGTGGCGATCTGCGTGCTCAGCGCGCTGGCATTCTGTGCCGTGGGACTGCTCATCGCTGCGCGGCCCAGGACCATCGAGGGCGCCAACGGCTTGATGAATCTCGCGATGCTGCCGATGTGGATTCTCTCGGGCGTATTCTTCTCGTCCGAGAATTTTCCCAACTCGATTCAGCCGTTCATCCAGGCGCTGCCGCTGACGGCAGTGAATGACGCGCTGCGCGCGAACATGCTTCGGGGCGCGGGGCTGAACGTCGTGGGCCCCGAGGTCGGGATCGTCATTGCCTGGGGAGTCATCTCGTTCGTGCTCGCGTTGAAGCTCTTTCGCTGGCGCTGACTACTCATCCGAATTCCTCGAATCAGCACGAACTGATCTCGGCAAGGCAGAGATTCTCGGCGCGGGCCTCGAACGCGATCCGACTGGAGTCTATTCGGCCTTATTCGTGGAATTCGGATGCGATGTTGTTTTGCGATCCGGGTCGATCACGAGGGCCGCGCGTTCCGCGAGATGCCGCCGGCGTACCCAGACGAACCCGACGATCATCAGGATCAGCACCCCGACTCCGATGACTGGCTCCCAATCCTTCACATGGCCGATCAGGGTTTCGGTCGTGCGTCCCAGCGCCCAGCCGAGGACCGAGAACAACATCGACCACGCGACACTGCTGACCGCGCTGCCGATGACGTAGATATAGAGCGGCACGCGTCCGACGCCGCAGGCCACCGGCAGCGGCACGCGCAGTCCGTACGCGAAGCGCACCATGAGGGATGCGCGCCAGGGGTGGCGACGCACCAGCGCCACGGATCGGAGAATGACTTTTCGAAAACGCGGCCACCGCTTGCGCAGCCAGCGCCCCTGCGACTTGCCCAGGAAGTAGAGCACCAGCGTCGCCAGCCAGGTGCCCAGCGCCACCGCGAGAATCACGGATAACAGGCGCAGGTTGCGATCATGCGCCGCAAGACCGCCAAGCAGGGGCGAGGCTTCCTCCCACACGATCCCCATCGCCCCCAACGTGATGTACGCCCACATCCGTTCGAAGAACGTCATTTCCTTCTCGTCAACACCTGCCCGGAGCGTGTGTCCATGTATTTGCCGCCGTCCACCGCGGCGACGCCGTTGACGAAGACGAAGTCGATGCCAACGGGATACTGGTGCGGCTCCTCGAAGGTGGACTTGTCCGCGATCGTGGCCGGATCGAACACGACGACGTCGGCGAAGTTCCCCGCTCGGAGCACCCCGCGATCGCGCAGCGAAAGCCGCGCCGCCGACTGGCCCGTCATCTTGTAGACCGCGGTTTCCAGCGGGAACAGGTGCAGGTCGCGGGCGTAGCGACCGAGCACGCGCGGGAACGTGCCGTAGGCGCGGGGATGCGGCGACGTCTCACCGGGCCGGGACAGACGCCCATCCGACCCGATCATCGCCTGCGGGTGCCGCATGATGCGCTGGACGTCCGTTTCGTCCAGGACATGGTAGATCATGCTCGCCCCACCCTTCAACTCGCCTTCGATCACCAGCTCCGCGCCGTTCTCCGGTGTGGGTTCGAGACCGCGCTGCCGCGCCCAGTCCGCCAGCGTCTTGCCATTGAGGTCCGGCTGCCACCGAACGCTGGAGAACTGGATCCTCGCAATGTCACCGCCGCCGCGGTCGTTGTTGATGTTGAACACGATGCCGCGCTTGATGCTGTCGCGCAGCGCGGGATCCTGCGTCCGTCGGACGAACGACGTGTCGCCGCCGTCGAACGCCCACGTCGGGATCAGCACGGCCAGGCCTGTGGACGTCGCCGTGTACGGGTACACGTCCATCATCACGTCGATGCCCAGCCGGCGCGCCGAATCCACCATGGCCAGCGTGCGCGTGCTCGCGCCCCACATCTTGGTGCCGACGGCCTTGTGATGCGTCAGCACGATCGGGATCCTCGCCTCGCGCCCGATGGTGATGGCCTCCGCCACGCCCTCGATGAGCCCAAGACCCTCTTCGCGAAGATGCGACGTATAGATCCCGCCCGAGTCCGCCGCGACCCTGGACAACGCGATCACTTCATCGATCTTCGCGAAGTTGCCCGGCAAGTAGCGCAGCCCGGTCGAGATGCCGAAGGCGCCCTGGCCCATCCCTTCGGCCACCAGGCCTTTCATTCGCTGCAGCTCTTCTGGGGTTGGCGGGCGGTTCACGACTCCCATTACGCGTTGGCGAATGGTGTTGTGTCCCACCAGATAGCCGACATTGATGCCGATGCGCTGCTGCTGGCGCGCCGCCATGTAGGGCGCGAGCGGCAGTGGCGACCCGCCATCAGGACCTCCCAGCGCTGTGGTCACCCCTTGTCGCACGGCGCTTTCGGCGCCCGGCAACTCCGGAAGCGGGTCGAGATGCGCGTGCATGTCGATGAAGCCCGGCGCGACGATCTTACCCGTGGCATCGATGACGCGGGCTCCGCGGCTCGGGTCGATCGCACTGCGTGAGACGAGCGCGATGCGGTCGCCCTTGAGCGCCACGTCGGCGCGATAGCGTGCGGCGGTCGAGGGCCCACTGCCGTCGATGACCGTTCCGCCGCGGATGACGACGTCGAATTCGGGCTGTTGAGCGGACGCTGGCGCGACCGCAAGCAACCCGGCGAGGGCGCCGAGGAAGGGAGCAACACGCATGTTGTTGAACCGTGCGTTTGAGGCGAGGACCCGAGGACCCTAACGGTGCGCTACTGCACTGCCGGCGTAAAGGCGGGCCTGAAGCCCAGTGTATAGCGCGAGGGAAACCGGCCCCGGTTTGCCCGACCCGATACGCGTGCCGTCTACGTCCACGACAGGGGTGACGTCGGTCGTGGTTCCGGAGACGAAGAGCTCGTCCAGCTCGAAGAGCTCACGCAGGGTGAACGGTTCTTCACGCACCGGGACGCCCTGCTCGCGGGCAATCTCCAGCACAAGCTCGCGCGTGACGCTCGGGAGAATGATGGGCGCCAGCGGATGCGTCCGCAGCACGCCGTTCTTCACGCCCAGCACGCTGGTATGCGTGCCCTCGGTGACCACGCCGTCCCGGACCAGGATTGCTTCGAGCGCTCCCGCGAGCTGGGCCTGTTGCTTGGCCATGACGTTCGGGAGCAGCTGCACCGTCTTGATGTCGCAGCGCAGCCAGCGGACGTCCGTCTGGGTGATGGCCTTGGCGCCAGTGGATCGCAGCGCGTGCGGTACCTCGAACCGGCTGACCATCGCGAACACGGTGGGTCTGGTCCCGGCAGGCGGATAGGCGTGCGTCCGCGGCGCGGCGCCGCGCGTGATCTCGAGGTAGAACGTGCCCTCGCCGTGAAGCAGGTCGTTCTCACGAAGCAGGCGCTCCGCCACTCCCTGCAGTCCGTCGATCTCCCTGGCGGGGACGTCCAGCTCGAGTGCCTTCAGGCCACGTCTCAGTCGGCGGTCGTGTCGTCCATGCTCGAAGAGCTTTCCTTCGACAACGCGCCACACTTCGTAGACGCCGTCGCCGAAGATGAAGCCGCGGTCGAGAACGGAGAGTTTCGCCTGGTCCGCGGGGAGGAATTGGCCGTTGAGGTAGACTGTCATGGGGTCAAATTAACGAACGCGGAGGACGCGGAGAACGCGGAGGCCAAGAAGGTCTGTTGTTTCCGCTCTGGCGCGGGAACTCTCACTCCAGAGCAACAACAACGTTTCTCCTCTACAGCCCCTCCGCGTCCTCCGCGTTCTATCGTTTCGGTCTGCCGCAGCTATTAGTCTCCCGCGGGCGCAACGACCGGATGCTCCGCAGTCTGCGGCGCTCGGAACCCGGCGCGCCGCGCGAACTTGCTGCGGATTTCGTCCATCACTTCATAGAACGTCGGGATCACGAGCAGCGTGAGGAACGTCGACGTGATCACGCCGCCGATGATCGCGACGCCCATTGGCGCACGGAACTGCGCGCCTTCGCCCGTGCCCAGCGCGATCGGCAACATGCCGGCGATGAGCGCGAACGTGGTCATGAGGATGGGACGCAGACGAATGGCACCAGCCTCGATGAGCGCTTCGCGCAGCGGTGTGCCGCGCTCCTCGCGCGACCACTTCGCGAAGTCGATCAGGAGGATGGCATTCTTGGCGACGATACCCATCAGCAGGATCACGCCGATGAGGCTCATGAGGTTGATCGTGTAGCCCGTGATCGCGAGCGAGAGCATGACCCCGATGAGCGACAGCGGCAGCGACATCATGATCGCCATCGGATCGAGGAACGATCCGAACTGCACCACGAGAATCAGGTACATCAGCAGAATCGCGAGGCCCAGCGCCGCGAAGATCGCGCCGAACACCTCCGCCTGGGACTCGGCGTCGCCACCCAGGGTGACTTTCACGCCCGGCGGCAGCTGCATCTTGTCGAGCACCTTCTGGATGTCGGCCGTCACGTCGCCGGTCGCGCGACCGGATGTGTTGAGCTCGACGTTCACCACCGGCTCGCGATTCAGGTGATCGATGATCGCGGGACCGACGCCTTCCTTGATGTCGGCCACCTGGCCAAGCGGTAGCGTGGACGGAGCGCCGTTGGGACCGACGACCACGAGCGGCAACTGCTCGAGATCCACCGCCCGGCGCCGGGCCTCCGGCGCCAGCCGAACGGTGACGTCACGCGACTTGCCGGTGGGGTCGATCCAGTCGCCGGCGTCGATACCGGCGAATGCCGGACGCAGTGACTGCGCCACCTGTCCAACAGTGACGCCCAACGCTCCAGCGACGCCACGATGCAGTTCGACTTCGAGCTCTGGCTTCTGCCCCTTGCTCGATAGGCCGATGTCCACCGCGCCTGGAATCTTCTGCACCTCGGCGCGCAACTGCTCCGCCACCTGTGCCAGCTGCTTGGCGTCCTGGCCACGCAGCTGCACGAGGATCTGCTTGAATCCCCCGCTGAAGTCGTTCTCGAAGATCGACATGCTGGCGCCGGCGACGCGGTTCATCTGCTTGCGCAGATCCGACGACAGATCCGCGGCGGAGCGCTGGCCGTCCTTCATGCGATCTGCCTTCGGACGCAGCTTGACGTAGATGTTGCCAACGTCCACCGCACCCGTGGCGCCCTCGCCCAGGGTGGTGTACGTGTAGCGCACTTCGGGCTGCGTGCGGACGATGCGCGCCGCCTCCTGCGCCTTGAGCCGGGTGTACTCGAGGTTCGAGCCCGGCGGCGTTTCGATTTTGAGGATGAACTCGGACCGGTCATCCACCGGGAAGAACGCCGAGCCAACCGTGCGAACGGGCCGCACGACCTGCGGCAGGACGAAGAACGTTGCGACGCCCAGCACCGCGATGCCCACGCGCCCAAGCGTGTTCGCGCGGCGGGAGTTGAGGCCATACACAGTGATGCCGATGCCCAGCAGTCCGGCGAGCAGACCCGTGACACCGCGCGCGGGAAGCAGGAACGATGCAAAGAACGTCCCGGCCGCGATCACGATCATCGATGCGCGATGGTCCAGCGCCCAGGCGATCACCTTGCGGTAGTTCTGCGCCTGCTGGTTGAACCAATGATTGAACCGGTCCAGCTGCCGCGTGATCCACGCGCGCTCGTGTGGCGGCTTGTGCGGGTCAGGCCAGTACGCCGAAAGCATCGGGTCCAACGAGAAAGACACGAAGAGCGACACGAACACCGACGCGGCGATGGTGAGCGCGAACGGCTTGAACCACTGGCCGCCGACGCCCGGCATGAAGCCGATCGGGATGAACACCGCGAGGATCGAGAACGTCGTCGCAGCGACGGCGAGCCCGATCTCGTCCGTGCCTTCACGCGCCGCCGTGTAGTGGTCTTTCCCCTGCTCCACGTGTCGCACGATGTTCTCGCGCACCACGATGGCGTCGTCGATGAGGATACCGATCGCGAGCGACAGGCCCATCAACGACATGGTCTCGAGGTTGAACCCGAGCGCCCAGACGGCGATGAAGCTGGCGAGCACCGAAATCGGCAGCGCGACGCCGGTGATGACCGTCGAGCGCCACGAGTTCAGGAACAGGAACACGACGGCGACGGTGAGCAGTGCGCCCAGCAACAGCGCTTCCTCCACCGTACGCACCGAGTTCTTCACCCGCGTGCCCGCGTCCTTCACGATGTCCAGCGTCGTGCCGGCGGGCAGCGTCGTCTTGATCTCGTTCAGCCGATCGAGGACCTTGGCCGCGACTTCGGTCGTGCTGTAACCCTTCGACTTCTTGATGTCGATGGCGACGGCTTCCTGGTCACCGCGCGACGGCGTGCCGAAGAGCGCCAGCGTGCGCGGCTCCTCGGTGGCGTCCTTCACGTCCGCGACTTCGCTGAGGCGGATGAGTCGACCGTTCCGCTCGGACACCACGAGATTCCCGAACTCGGCCGGGCTCTCGACGCGGCCCAGCAGCCGGATCGAGCGCTCGTCCAGCGAACCCGTCACGCGACCGACCGGGGCCGCGAGGTTCTGCAGCTGCAGCGCCTGTACCACCTGTCCGACGCTCACGCCGGCGGCCTGCAGGCGGGCCGGAATTATCTCGACGGTCAGCTCGCGCTCGACCTTTCCGAAGGTCTGCACGTCGGCGACGCCCGCGATCGACCGCAGCTCGCGCGTGATGCCGGGATCCACGAGGCGCGTGAGCTCCGCGGACGACAGCACCGACGACGAGACCGCGACCGACACGATCGGACGATCGGTGTCGTTGAACTTGCGGACGATCGGTTCCTTGATCTCCGGCGGCAGGTCCGCGCGAATGCTCGAGATGGCATCACGCACATCCTGGGACGCCTCATTGAGATCCTTGGAGTACAGGAACTCGATCATGAGCATCGCGTAGCCGTCGTAGGCCTTGCTCATGATGCGCTTGACGCCGGCGATGGACCCCACCTGCTCTTCGATGGGATCGAGGACTTCCTTCTCGACGACTTCCGGAGACGCGCCGGGGTAGATGACCCCCACGGTGAGCCACGGCGGAGCGACGTCAGGAAACTCGTCGGTCTTGAGCTTGTTCAGCGCGAACAAGCCGAAGATCACGAGGGCAACCATGCTGACCACCGTGATCAGTGGACGCTTGATCGCAAAATCTGAGATCAACATTCGGGGTTCCTCGAGTGAGTTCTCGTTTCGGCGGCCGCATGAACGCTCGCGGCCGCCGCCGAGTACGTCCTATCTCTTCGTATCGTTTGGTGCGCTCACACGGACATTCGTACCGGGCGTCAGACCGCGCGCTGTTCCCAGCAGTACGGTGTCGCCGGGCGTGAGCCCCGTGCGAGCCTCGACCGTCTCCGACTGATCGTCGCGCAGGCCGAGCTCGATCTCCACTTTCTCAACCTTTCCGTTCTTGATGCGCATGACCGACGGACGCACGCCGCGCTCGTCCACCGCCGCGATGGGCACGGTGGGCGCGGTTCGCGTCTCCGACGACACACGGCCCTCGGCGAACAGTCCGCCGACGAGCGCCGCTCCCGCGTTGGGAATCGTCGCCGTGATGCGTACCTGGCGCGTCGCGGGGTCCGCCGTGGGATTCACGCGCGTCACGCGGCCCGTGAACCGGCGACCCTCATAGCCCGCGACCGCGAACTCCACGGGCAAGCCCACGCGCACGGCGCCAAGTGACTGCGCCGGCACGGAGGCCTCGAGACGCATGGAGGACGGATCCACGACCGTGACGATGGGGTTGCCGGGGCTGAGCACGTCGCCGGCATTCGCCTGCCGTTCACTCACCACACCTGAGAACGGGGCCGTAATGCGCGTCTTGCTCTGCTGCTTGTCGGCGCTGGCCAGCATGGCCCGCGCGTTCGCCAACTGTGTCTGGGCCGCGAGCGCACCGTTCCGCGCCCGCTCCAGATCACGCTCGGCGATGGCCCCGGCTTTCATGAGCGCTTCGGCGCGCTCCAGCTCACGCGCCGCGATATCGTACGCGTTCTTCGCCGTGGCTTCGTTGGCGCGCGCCGACAACACCTGGTCGCGAATGGCGTTGTCGTCCAGGCGAGCCAGGAGTGCGCCGGCAGCGACACGCTGGCCGGCCTCGACGTACGTCTGCATCACGGAGCCGGTGACCTCCGCGCGCATGGTCGCTTCATGCTCCGCGCGAATCGTCCCGGACAACGTCGGGCCAGTGCGAAGCTCCTGGGCCTTGATCACCACGATGTTCTCGGGACCGACCAGCACCGGCGCGACCGCGGCGCTGGTATCCGACGCGGCGTCTCCGTCGCGGCAGGCCGAGATGGCGAGTGCGGCAATGAGGCCGGCGAAAACGGATCTACGGACGATCATCACTGGGAGCTCCCTGAAGTCGAGCTGGCGCTCGGCGTTCTCGTAGGTTGTGGGGGAACCGCCAGCACGTTGCCGCCAGCAGCTCCAGCGTTCATGGTGCCCGTCTGCGCGCCAGCTGCGGCGCTCAGGGGCAGGTCCTTCAACAGACCGACGCGCATCCGAGCCACGGCCAGATCGCGCGCTGCTACCGCGCGATTCACCATCGCCTGATCGGCGAGGAGCTGGGACTGCGTGAGATCGGTCTGGGTGGCGATCCCTTCCTTGTAGCGGATCTGGTCGATGCTGTACGCACGGCGCGCCTGCTCCGCGGTGCCTGCGCTGGCGTTCCACGTCGCTTCGGCTTGCCTGAGCTGCGCGAGCGCGACACGGGCGTCGAGCGCGGCCAGCTCCCGCGACTGCTTCAGGCGCGCCTTGGCCTCGCGGAGATTGGCCTGCGCTACCAGGTCGTTGCCGTGCACCCTACCGCCGCTGAACAGCGACAAGTTTGCGGTTACGCCAACCGTCCAGTTCTCACGGAAGTCGTTGAGCGCCGGGAGATTCGCGAGGGGGAACCACAAACGTTGATACCCCGAGGTGAGCTGGATGGTCGGGAGCCGGTCGGCACGAGCGACGCGCACGAGGCCTTCCTGCGCCTTCACGTTCTGGACCGCCTCACGCACCGTCGAGCGCGCTTCGACGTTGGTGTCGGGGTTCGCCAACGACGCCGCTGTATTGCTCACGTCGGTAGCGGCCGGTTCCTCGTCCAACGACGTCGTGAGCTCGAGCGAGTCGTCGAGCGGAATCTCGATCAACTGCTTGAGACGCAGCATCGCGACTTCGCCGTCGTTGCGCCGCTGGAGCACGACCGGCACCTGGTTGTCGCGTGCCACCTTCGCGCGGAGCAGATCGAACTCCGACGAGCTGCCCACCTGGCGCGCGCGCGTGGTCTGACGCAGCACCTCGTCGTTCCATGTGAGCGCCTGCTGGGCAATCTCCGCGAGACGCTTCGCCAGGACGGCGTTGTAGTACGCCTGCGTGACGTCGAGGATCACCTGCGCACGCTGCGCGGTGAGCTCGATGTCAGCCGCGTTGCGCGCCGAGTTGGCGGCCAGGCGCTGCCCGCTGGTGCGCCCGCCCGTGTAGATGTTCTGCGTCACCTGCAGCCCGCCGACCCACTGGTTCCTGGCGCCGAAGCCGGTGCTGGAGAAGTCGAAACCTCCGCCACCGGCCTGACTGCAGGACTGCGCCTGGTTCAGCGCCGCCTGGCGCTCTGCCGCGGTGGCGCCGGCGGGCACGCGCGGCGTGCAGAGCGATTCGAGCGCCGTCGAGGACGTGTCCGGCGCCGCAGAGAACGAGAGTCCCTCGAACTGCGATCGCAGAGTCTTCGCATATGAGGCGGTGGCGCCGATCTGCGGCAGGAACTGGCTGCGCGCAACGAACTGCTGTCCGTTCGTGCGCGTCACGGCCGCGCGCGCGATGTCGAGCACTTCGCTGGAGCGGTCCGCGAGCTTCACGGCCTCCTCGAGCGAGATCTGACGTACCGCCGGCGCCTGCGCGGACAGCGTGGCACCGGCAAGAAGGGCGATGAGACTGCTTGTGAGTGGTCGCATATCAATCACCTACGGCTACCGGCGCCGCCGGGTGCCTGCAACGCGCCGCTGCCGGGAACGGGCCGGCAGCGCGGTCGCGCGCAGGCCCACGGCGCGCACGAAGGTTTGGACATACTTGGCCGGTGCGGCTTCCACCGGCTGCGGGAACGCGTCGGGAATGATCTCGCGATACAGCGCATCGCCGAACAACGCGCTCATCAGCATGGAAACCGCGGTTTCGGTGTCCGCGTCACCATCGACGAGTCCGTTCTGGCGCAGCCGCTCCAGGTAGAGCATGAGCGACTCGGCGGCCGAGTTCGGCCCTTCGCACGAGGCGCAAGCCGCGTCGGGGCGCTCTTCCGCCTCGGCCATGGTCTTTCGGATGATGTGCGCGTGGGTGCGCAGGTACTCGAGCAGTGTGGCGCACCAGTCGGTCATGGCGCGCTCGGGATCGCCGCCGTCGTCGAGGATCACCGGGATGGACGTCGCGGACACGTGCGACGCGAGCATCGCCTGAAGCAGCTCGGCCTTGGAGCCGAAGGTGCGGAACAGGGTGACTTCGTTGACGTCGGCCTCGGCCGCGATCAAGCGAGTGGTGGCGCCCCGAAAGCCATACTGGGCGTACACTCGGGCGGCTGCGCCGAGAATTCGGTTTCGGATTTCTTCGGACATGGGGCGGAATAATTAGCGACCTTCCGCCATGCAAGCAAGTAGGTACTTGCTTGCGACTGCTGTTTACAGACAGCAGTTGGTCCCGCCTACCTGGTGTTTACGGCGTTACAATAGGGGGCATGCACCGCCTCATCCCGCCATTCCTGGCGATCATCGCGATTCTGGTTCTGTCCGCCACCGCATTCGCGCACGATCTCTTCTTCCGGCTCGCGTCCTACTTCGTTCCGCCGAACACGCCCGTCGTCGTCAGCGTGCTCAACGGAACCTTTCTCAAGAGCGAAGGGGCCGTGCAACGCAATCGGTTGCGCGAGATCACCTTAGCCGCCGGCGGCTCACGCCGCGCGCTCGACACGGCGGACTGGTCCGACAGCTCCAAGACGACCTCGACCCTCGCCTTCCGGACGGGCGCGCCAGGGACCTACCTCATCGGTGCGTCCACCAAGCCCAGACTCATCGAGCTCTCGGCCAAGGACTTCAACGAATACCTCGCGCACGACGGCATTCCCGACGTTCTGGCCGCCCGCAAGCGCAATGGCGAACTCGGCAGACCCGCACGTGAACGGTACCACAAGCACATCAAGGCGGTGCTCCAGGTGGGCAACGCTCGAACCGACGATTTCTCCGCGGTGCTCGGGTATCCGGCGGAGCTGGTGCCGCTCTCGAATCCCTACGCCACGCGCGTCGGCGATACGCTCTCGCTGCGGTGTCTCGTGGACAACATGCCTGCGCCAGCGCAGTATGTCGTCGCCGGCTCGGAAACCGGCGCGCCCAAACGCGCCGTCTCAGAGAACGGGTATCGCGCGGACAGCTCAGGCATCGTGCGCATCCCGATCACGCGACGAGGCAAGTGGTACGTCAAGTTCATCCGCATGGAACCGGTGAAGGATTCCGTGGATTACGAGTCGAAGTGGGCGTCTCTGACGTTTGAAGTCCGTTGATCGCGACGCTCGTCGCGGTCTTCGTCCTGAGTGGCGCCGCCGGGCTGATCTACGAGTCCATCTGGAGCCGGTACCTCGGCCTCTTCGTCGGACATAGCGCATACGCGCAGATCATCGTCCTGGTGATCTTCCTCGGCGGCATGTCGCTGGGCGCCTACTTCGCCGGCCAGCGATCGAACCGTGTACGCTGGCCGCTGGTGTGGTACGCGGGCGTCGAGCTCGTCGTGGGCCTGCTGGCGCTCCTGTTTCACGACGCATTTGTCGCCGTCACGGCGAGCGCCTACGACTCGATCTTCCCGGCGCTCGGCGGCGTGACGCTGCAGGTGGTGAAGTGGGTCATTGCCGGCATCCTGATCCTGCCGCAGTCGATCCTCCTCGGGACGACATTCCCGCTGATGAGCGCTGGCGTGATCCGTCTCGTACGCGATGAGCGATCGACGGGACACATGCTGGCGCTCATGTACTTCGCGAACAGCATCGGCGCGGCGCTGGGAGTGCTGGTAGCGGGCTTCGTGCTCATCGAGGCGTTCGGCCTGCCTGGCACGCTGCTCATCGCTGGCGCGATCAACGTCGTCGCGGCGTGCGTGGTTGGCCTGATCGCGCGGCGCCAGGCGCGGGGCGTCGCGCTGCAGCATGCGCCATCCGGCATGCCTCAGGATGCGTCATCCGGCATCCATCAGGATGCGTCATCCGACATGCGTGAACTCGATTCGGCAGAGCTGTGGCGCGTTCTGCTCTGGGTGAGTTTCGGTACGGCCGTCGCCTCCTTCGTCTACGAGATCGCGTGGATTCGCATGCTGTCGATGGTGTTGGGCAGCGCCACGCACTCGTTCGAGCTGATGCTCTCGGCGTTCATTCTCGGCCTCGCGCTGGGAGCGCTGTGGATCCGGCCGCGCGCCGACGGACTGGCGAATCCCGTCCGTTTCCTGGGCGCAGTGCAGTGGGCCATGGGAACCCTCGCGGTGGCCACGTTGCCGCTGTACCTCCTTTCGTTCGATTGGATCGCTGCCGTCCTGAACACGGTTCAGCAGAACGCCAGCGGGTATCGCGCTTTCCTGTTGACACGGTACGCCATCGCGCTGCTGGTAATGTTGCCTGCCACATTCTGCGCCGGCATGACGCTGCCGCTGATCACGCGCATCCTGATGCGCCAGTCGGGGGAGCGCGCCATCGGTGCCGTCTATGCGGTGAACACGCTCGGATCGATCGCCGGTGTCATCCTCGCTGGCCTGGTCCTGATGCCGGTGCTCGGGCTCAAGAAGCTCCTGGTATTCGGCGCGTTGATCGATATCGGCCTTGGCGTATGGCTGGTTGCGTTGGCCGGGGCACGGCGCGCAGGGACATCGGCGCAGAGTGTGAGGTCTGGGGTGTTGGGCCTGGGTGAACCCGAAGCCACCAGTCCCATACGGGTCAGGTACGCATTCGGCGGTGCACCCTCGCTGGCATTCGCGATTGCGGTCACTGCCGGCCTGCTCGCCACCATTGCCGGAACGGCGCGCTTCGATCTCGCGCGCATCACGAGCGGTGTGTATCGGCACGGCGTCGTCGCCCGGTCGAAGGACTACACGTTCCCCTACTACCGGGACGGTCGCACCGCCACCGTCAGCGTTCGAAGGGGCGGCGATGGCTTCATCACACTGGCCACGAACGGCAAGCCGGACGCATCGATGGAAGCCCAGTGGATGAAGGCCGTCAACGCATCAAATGGAGAGGCGAAACTGGCGCTGTCGCGCGACATCGCGACGCAGCTGCTCCTGCCGATCATGACGCTGGCGCACAATCCAACGGCGAAGAATGTGGCGGTGATCGGGCACGGCTCGGGCATGACGTCCCACGTCATCCTCGGCAGTCCACGCGTTCAGCAGGTCGTGACCATCGAGATCGAGCCAGAGATGATCGAGGCCTCCCGGCTCTTCCGGCCGGCGAACCGGCGGGTGTTCGAGGACAAACGCGCGACATTCGTCATTGACGATGCCCGGTCGTATTTCGCCTCCTCGGGGCGCACGTTCGACATCATCCTGTCGGAGCCGTCGAATCCCTGGGTGAGTGGCGTGTCCGGCCTCTTCACGCAGGAGTTTTACGGCGGCGTGAGGCGGCGTTTGACCGAGCACGGGATCTTCGGCCAGTGGCTGCATCTGTACGAATTGAACGATGGTCTCGTGACGTCCGTGCTCGCCGCGATCGACGCCGAGTTTGCCGATTACGAGATCTTCTTCACCTCCAACGCGGACATTCTGGTCGTCGCGGCCAACCACCCGCTGGCGCCACCGGACTGGAGCGTCACGCAGTTTCCAGGCGTCGCCCAGGACCTTCAGCACGTGGTGCCGATCCGGGCCGAGTCCTTCGAAGCGCTGCGACTTTCGGGTCGCGACGTCATCCATCCCATGCTGCTGGGACACGGCGCTCCGAACTCGGACTTCTTCCCGGTGCTGGACCTGGGCGCGGAGCGTACCCGGTTCATGCGTCGAAGTGCCGAGGGTTACACCGAGCTGCCGAAAGGACGCTTCGATGTCGTGGCGGCGTTGTCCGGCCGGATGGCCGACTTCGGTCACGTCGGGGTCTCTGCCACGCCCGAAGTGGAGCGGCCGACGGCACTCGCGCTCGGGACGCGCTTGCGCGCGATGCGCACGCTGGCTCCCGACGTCACGGCCCACATGACCTCGGACCATGACCTGCGCCTCGCCATGTACCGTCGCGACCAGCTCGAGCGCCTGATGGCGACCGGCCGCGCGCCTGTCGACTGGCATGCGTGGCTCACGGCGGTCGGTGACGTGGATGAGGACATTCACGGCGGAACGGCGGGCGTGGTCGATACCGCCTTCTTCGCGGGGCTGCGGGACTTCACGACGCGAACGAGCGCGCCCACCGAAGTCCGGGCTGCGATCGACTTCCTTCACGGCATCGGGTCGTGGAACTGGCCGGAGACCATCGTGTCGTCGCGCGCGCTGATGGCGTCGCGGGACTCGCAGCCGTGGCTTCCGGACGAGTTCCTGCGCAACGGCGCCGCGGTCGCGTTCATCAAGCTGCGCGACTACGAGGGCGCGCGCGACGTGCTTCGCAAGTTCGGGCGAACGACGTCCGACGATCCGTTTCGCGAGCGGCTGATCGCGTCGTACCTCATCTACGCGGACTCGACCACGCGAAAGAAGATGGGCTGGAAGTGAAGTTCAATCGCCCGGTCGCGCTGCTCATCGTCTGGGTGGCCGCCGTGCTCGTGGTCTCGGCGCAGGTCACGGTGTATCGCCACGCGAACTTCGAGATCTTCCGACTGTCGTGGCACAACCTGCTGGCCGGCAAGGATCTCTACGGATCCTATCCGCCCCTCGACGTCTTCATCTACACGCCAACGTTCGCGGTGCTGTTCGCGCCGTTCGCGCTCCTGCCGCTGTGGCTGGGCATTCTGCTCTGGAACGCCGCGAACGCCGGCGCGCTGTACTGGGGACTTGGACGCGCGCTCGACCCGGACGCGGCGTTCGTGGCACGGGCGATCGTGCTCCTCGACGCGATCGGCTCCATGCAGAACGTTCAGAGCAATGCGCTGGTCGCCGGATTGATGATCATGGCGTTCGGCAGCCTCGATCGGCGACAGGAGTTCCGCGCCGCGGTCGCTGTCGGACTTGGCACCATCGTGAAGGTCTTTCCCCTCGCCGCCGCCACGTTCGCGATCTTCCGACCCTATCGCGTTCCGCGATTCACGCTGTATGGCGTCCTGGTGGGATTGGTCCTGCTCGCGCTGCCACTGCTCGTCATTTCACCCTCCGCGCTGCTGGAGCAGTACCGCAGCTGGAACCACCTCCAGTCCGGTCACGAGCGTGGCCTCTCGATCATGCAGCACGTGCGCATGTGGTCCGGCAGCGACGTGCCCAGCCGGCCGATTCAGCTGATCGGGCTCGTCGTGCTCCTCGCGCCACTCGTGCAGGTGCCACACTGGGCGAGTCGTCGCTTCCGGCTGCTCTTTCTCGCGTCGACCCTGATGTTCTGCGTGTTGTTCAATCACGCCGCCGAGAGTCCGTCGTTCGTGATCGCGGTCGCTGGCGTCGCCATCTGGTTTGCGGTATCCCGCCGCGACGCGGTCGCGTGGATCGTGCTCGGCATCGTGTTTCTGGGAACCACGTTGTCCGCGACGGACGTCATTCCGGGGGTGATCCGGCAGCAGTTCTTCGTCCCCTACAAGGTCAAGACCCTTCCGATCGTGCTCGTGTGGATCATCACGCAGGTCGAGCTGTGGCGAAGGAGCGTGACGGTTCCGTTCTCGGAACCGGTGCGTGTAGCGTCAGCGACCTGATGGCCGTTGCGCGACAGGAGCAGGTCGTGCGCGGGACAGCGCCTTGCGAAGCTGACGCGCCTTGTCGAGATGCTTCTGCAGGATGGGGACGGAGCGACTGACGAACTGCCGCACTTCCACACGACGCGTGGCGGCGAGCGCACGCGCCGTATTCTCGAGGGATGACTGGTGTTCCGCGATGGTGTAGTCCAGGTAGGCGGCGTCCCACGCGAGACTCGCTGAGGCGTCGTTCAGGGCATTGAGCCCCGCCGCTGGCGGCGCGTCGGCGGGCGTGGAGGGCGGCACGGGCGGAGCACCCATCTGCTCGCCCAGGTCGATGATGTCCTTTCGAAGCGCGCGATGCTCGCGCAGCACCATGCGCCCGAATTCCTTGACGTTCAGTGTGGAGCCTTTCGCCGCAGCCAATGCGCCGAGTGCGCTGTCGGCCTCGTGCACCTGGGACAGCAGCCCGATGACGTTGCTCTCGTTCATCGACGCGACGGCGACGGCCGCAATGCTGTCGCGTCGGCCGGTGGTGTCTTCACGGCTCTCGGCGCCGCTGGAGACTCCCGAGGAACAGGCTGCTATCGAAAGGCAGAGCGCTGCCGCGGCCGCTGAACGCATCGAGGCCTGGGAAGGCAATTTTCGTACTTGGTCCTGCCCGCTTGGGGCGGCGAATCTTCCGGGCTCTGCGGTTCTCCACGCCCTCCGCGTTGCGAAGCGGTCAGGCGCCCGGGAAGCGGATCGTGAATCGCGAGCCGCGGCCGGATTCGCTCTCCACGGTGAGGCGACAGCCCATGCCTTCGCAGAGCTGACGCGCGAGCGGCAGGCCGAGGCCCGCGCCGCCAAAGCTCCGGCGCGCGCTGGCATCCACCTGCTGGAACGGCTGGAAGATCACGTCGAGCTGATCCTCGGGGATGCCGATGCCGGTATCGGATACGATCATGCGGGTTGGTTTGCGCGTCGCGGCGTCGGAGGCAAGCGTGACCTTCACGTCGCCGCTCACGGTGAACTTCACCGCGTTGTCGACGAGGTTCGTGAGGACCTGCTCGAACCGGCCGGGATCGAGGCGCACCGTCGGCGCCGACTCCGGCAGCACGGGCAGCATGCGAAGACCCTTCGCGGCGGCGGCCGAGCGATATTGCTTCACGACGTTCGTGGCAATGCCCACGACGTCTGCGTCCGAGATGGCGAGCGGTACGCCACCGCCCTCGATGCGCGACTGGTCGAGCACATCCTCGACCAACCGAAGCAGTTGTTCGCCACCCGCACGAACACGCCCGAGGAGGTGCAGGTCTTCAGGCCGCATGTTGCCGGCGCTGTTCTTCTCGAGCACGCGCGACAATCCGATCACGGCATTGAGCGGAGTACGAAGCTCGTGGCTCATGCGCGCCAGGAACTGGTCGCGGGTCTTCTGCGCCGACTCTGCCGCCGAGAGGGCTTCCTGGAGCGCCCGCATCGCTTCGCGATGGGCGCTGGCGGCGCGGCGCTCGCGCGACCGCAGATCCGCCCGCTCGAGGATGTTCGTCCAGAGACTCATGGCTGCTGCTCCCGTGGAATGACGCGGCGCTGGTGCGCCGCCTCGCCACCGGCCGCCTGCTGCGTTCGCAGCAGACGGCGGCGGCATCCAGGCGAGGTGCGTCTCGTTGAAGCGACGGTGGCTTAGGTGCCGCCCGTGATCGTGTAGGTCACGACGCGAGTATCGGACGCCACGACGCCAGCGGCCGGAGTCGCGTCCAGCGAGTAGGTCACGCCAAGCGCGCCCTGCGCGATCTTGGTGATGCCGGTAACGAGGTCAACGGCGGTCGTACCGAGTGCCAGTGAACCGGCGCTCGTGCCGCCCGTGGGAGCCGACAGGTTGGCCGAGAGCGTAAGGCCCGCGGGCATCGCAGCGGCAATGCTGGCCGTGATCTTCGCGTTCGACTGGTTCGTCGTCACGGCCCACGTGGCCGCGGCGGTCGCGCTGGTGGGGTTGCTACCGGCGGTGGCCGTGCTCACCGTCAGCGAGGGGGCGCCCGCAAACGAGATCTGATTGATGGCGTTCACCTGAAAGGTGACGGTCTGCGTGGCCGTCTGCGCCATCGCGACGTTCGCCGCACCAGCCACAAGCGCCAGCGTCGCCAGAATGCGTCCTGCGTTCATTGCGATTCTCCGTTCGGAAGTGGTTGAGAAGCGCATGAACAGTGTCCGTCAGCGGATTACGGGATGCTGTCGCGTTTATGACATCTCCGTAATGATTCCGGCTTCATGGCCGATTCTTGTCATCGGGACGGTCGTTTGGCTTGCCCGTCTTGACCGATTGCTGCACCGCGGCCTTGGGCTGAGGCACGGATGGACGCAGCTCTTCGCCCTCGCCGATCAGCTGCACCTCGCGCTTGCGAGGCACGAGCCGGAACGCGATGGATTTCGTTTCGCCGGGCGCCAGCGTGACCTCAACACGGTCAGGGTCGAATCGCGTGAAGACCGGAGCGTCACCCCTCACCGCGACCGCCCACGTGCCCGGTGGGATGTCGGTGAAAGTCGCCACGCCCTTGTCGTTGGTCGTTCGGAACAGCGTGTCACGCTGGCCGGCCAATACCAGAGTGGCGTTCGCGACGGCGCCGGCTTCCACCAACGAGTCTGGGGGACCGCCGACAGTCGTTCGCAGGGCGTTGAATCGCCGTACCGACACGTTCACACGCGCGCCGCGTGCGATGGCCAGCTCGAATGTCGTGGGCTCGGCGCGGGCGCTGTCCACACGCAGCGTCGGATCGCCGACGAACACCGCATCCGCGAACGACGTCTCCTGCGACATCGACAAGCGATGTTCGCCGCCAGGCACACCACCGAACACGACCCGTCCGTCCCGATCGGTGATCGCCGCCTGCGGTCCGAGCCGCACGAGCGCGCCGGACACGCCGCGGCCAGTCGTCGCATCGACCACCTTGCCCCGCACGCGTCCAGGCGTGCGCAGACGCGAGACGGGCAGGCGAAGCGGCACACCGTACTCCAGGTATGCGACACTCTGATCCGCTCGCGGCAGGCTGCCGCCGCCAATCAGCCGTGCGCGCAGGCCTACGGTATTGCCGTTGGGAAGCGTGTGCACCACCTGCGCATCCAGCTGCGAATGCCATTCGCCGGTGAGGTTTTGAAGACGCGTGGCGAACGCGAGGAGTGTGGCTTCGGTCGTCGCGGCGACGCGCATGGAAACGTCGCCGCCGACGGTGACGCTCGGTTCGCTGCCCTTGGTGACCGAACCGCCGCTGTAGCGGTCGGCCCAGAGCGACGCGCCGCCGAACTCGAAGCCGCGCCGCAGTGCCAACGAGATGTCGGAGAAGGCGCGGGAAGAGCCGAGCGTGTCGCTGCTCGTCGCGCGCCCGCCCTCCAGCTCGAGCGACATGGTGCCGAATGTGAGCTCCTGGTCACCGCGGAGACGGGCGTCGCGCTGACGGCCGTCGACGCGCGCGCCTTGCACCGTGCTGGCGCGACGGACAGCGCCGAGCTCCAAGGTCAGGCGTTCCTTCCACGTGGCGGAGATCGTTCCAAGGTCGAAGCGCTCGCCGTACGGAACCCCGGTGGTGCGTGTGAGATCGGTGCGATGCGTGCTGGCACTCAGCCCGAACGACACGACGTCCACACGCGTGGTCGCGGTGAGATAGTCGTGTTCGGAGCCACGCTGCACTCCGGCGAAGGATGTATCGGCAAAGACATGGCCAATGTCGTACGACGCGCGCGCCGTGCCGCCGCTCAACCGCGCGGAGCGAGCCAGGCCGCCCGCGCCACGAGCGCTGTGGGAGCGTGCGACCTCCAGCTCCGCGGAGTATGCAGGACGCCGCACGGCCGCCGACGCGCTGCCGACCTGTCCCGGCAGCAGGCCGCCCGCGCGGTTCACGAAGTTCACCGCCAGTCGTGTGTCGGCGATCGGGCGCGCGCTCAGGAACCCGCCGGTCTCGTCGCCCTTTTCGGGGAGGTATCGAAACCGCTGGCCGAACGCGCCGAGCGAGACGGGGCCGAACCCGGCGTCGGCGCTGGCGCCGAAGCCCGGCTGGGCCAGCCCTGTCAACGTCGACGCCTGATGCAGCTGATCACCGAGCCGAACGCGCCACGACGGCGCACTGAGCTGTAGGCGATACTCGTCGCGCTCACCGAACGCGGAGAACTCGCCCGTGGGTCCGCGGGCAAGAAAATCGATTTGCGTGGAGCCGCCGTCCCGCATCGCACCGCGTCCAAACAACACGAACGGTGACACGCCGTCGGAGCTGGCGGCTCGGAGCCGTAGTTGTGTCGGAACGCGGAGATACTCTTCGATCTTGCGATCCGGTTCCGGCACCACTGTCACCCGCGCCGACGCCTGGGCTGGCGACGCCAGCGTGTCGCCCATCTGCGTGGCCGCCAACTCGAGAATGTCGTCCTCGGCTGCGTCCAGCCGAACGGGCGTCTGCACCGTCGCTCGCACCACACGCGATTCGTCCGGGCCAAGCGTGATCGTGGTGTCGCTGACGACGGCGGCGCCCAGCGTACTGCGCGCGGTGACCTTCACTCGCGCTCCCAGATTGCCGCGATTGCGGAGCAGAAACCGCGTTTCGTAGGCGCTGCCCGCGACCACGTATCCCGGCTTGTCGATCAGGCCGAAATCGAGGATGCGACGCACCGGCACCGTCACGATCACGGAGTCCATGAGGCCCTTGGGGTCCAGCGGCGTCGTGACCCACACGCGGACCGGATAGTCGCCCGCGGCGGCCCGCGCGGGGACCGCGACGGACAGCATCAGGATTTCCGCGGCGTGGGGCGCGACGTCGAACGGCGCGCTGCCAGTGAGAATGCTCCACTGTGCCGGAAGCTCGATGTGCGGCATCATGCGCACCGTATCCGCGCGGCGGCTTGTGACCGTAAAGGCAGCCGTGAAAGCGGACCTGGCCGCAATCGGATCACGGCGAGCGGCACGAATGGCGAGACCGTTCTCCTGCGCGCGCAGCGGCGAGACAGCCACCACGAGCGACAAGACCGCTGCAACGGCTCGGCCACTGCACCGCATGAACCGCTTCAGTACTTGAGCGTGTACTGCGAAGCGAACACGGCGTCCTCGCCCGAGTCCGCGAAGACCACGGCGCGGTACGTCCCGTGCGCGAGCTGTCCCAGGGCGAACGTCTGCTTGAGCGAGGTGCCGGGATACAGCAGGCCGCGCTCCTGACGCGCGTTCACCTTGAGCGCGCCTTGCGCATCGTACACCTCGATCCAGAGGGCCGGCCGGTACGCGCGCTCGCCGACGTTCTGCACGTCGAGCTCGAACGCCTGCGTGCTGTCCGCGTTCGTCAGGAAGC
>DASTVV010000095.1:0-5067 GCA_035758925.1 Gemmatimonadaceae bacterium | reverse complement strand
ACGCGGGACTTCGAGTTCATTCCCAAGCCAGGCGACTACGTGCTCGAGGCGCGCACTTTCAACGGGGCACTGCTTGGTACTCTGCCGATTCGGGTCCAGTAGACGTTCGAGTCTGTCGCGCTGGGCCCGAACTACACATCCGAATTCAACGAATCAATCCGAATAGACTAGTGCGCAAACAAAGCCCCCCTCGGCGGGCCGAGAGGAGCGTTGTTGTTGGAGAAGAAGATTCGTGCTGTTATTCGTGCCGTATTCGTCGAATTCGGATGAGTAGTTTCTGGCCCTGGCCCGTTGAACCGTATCAGCCGAACTCTTTGTCGACGGCTGCCCGGATGTCGGCCAGCGATTTCTCCCCGCGCGCCAGCCGGCCGACGAGCACTCCTTCCTGCTGGCACTCCCAGCAGCCCGTTGGTTGCATCGTCTCGAAGCACACGAGCAGAGAACGGTGCGTTCCGTTCTTGTTGCCGCACGAGCAGCCGCACGCGACACCGTCGAAGATCGCCGGATAGTTGCGCGCCGCCTCGTAGGCGTCCAGTACCTTCTTCGACCGTTTCGCACCCACGGCCTCGGACGACAGCACCTTCTCGGCCGTGATTCCCGGCCGCGGTTCCGGATGCTCCAGATCGAAGGTCCCGCGCGGTGCGATGCCTGCGTCGCCCATGAATGCCACGGCGAGGAACCCGCCGACTCTGCCGAGGAAGGATCTGCGACTGACGTCACGCTGGCCCGGGATCATCACGCTCGCCTCTCGCTTTACGTACTGCTTTGGACACCGGATTACCCGCCCGGGTTCGCTGCTCACGCCCCGGCGAGCCGATGTGAGGAAGCTGAACACGAAACGGCACGGACGGTAGCGGGAGCACCAGACTTGCTCCGCGCGCGTCCATGGCACGTTCGTCTCTCGTGGTTCTCATCGCGGGTCTGGTCGCAACGTCGCTTGGCGCACAACAGCAGCTCGGCACCAAGATCATGGGCGGTCTGGGCATCGACGCCGGCACGCAAGGCCCGCCTGGTCTCTACATCATCGATCGATTCCTCGAGTTCCGCTCGGACAAGGCGCGCGACCGGAATGGAAACGTGCTGCCGATCGCTGGCCTGGACATCCTGGTACGCGGCAATGCCCTGGGTGCGGCCTACACCGTCGCGCTTCCGACCGGGCCGCTCCTGACATTCGGGGCGAGCCTTCCGTGGGCACGCGTATCGGTGAACAGCGACGAGCCGCTGGTGTCGATCGATCGCCTCGGCGTCGGCGACATCTTCGTGCAACCATTCAAGATCGGCGCGAAACAGGAACGCTACGATGTCGTGGCCGCGTACGCGTTATTTGCGCCGACGGGAAAGTTTGAACCGAAGAGCGGAATCGGAGCGGGACGCGGCCACTGGACGCACCAGTTTTCCGTCGGCGGTGCGGCATACGCGAGGGCGAACCGCGCTCGGCGTGCCTCAGCGCTCTTGAGCTACGAGATCAACGGAAAGAAACGCGGCATCGAGCTGTGGAGAGGCAGCATCCTGCACATCCAGGGCGGTGCCGGGACGCCGATCTATCAGGGCATCGTGCTTGGCGTCGCCGGATACGGTCTCCGGCAGGTGAGCGACGATCGTGGGGCCGCCCTGCCGCCGCGGATCAAGGGTGCGCGCACGCGGGCGTACGGGCTCGGGCCCGAGGTCGACTTCGTCATTCCCCAGTTCCGTTTGCGCGGAGACATCCGCTACGAGTGGGACTTCGGTGTTCGTGCGCGGCCGCAGGGCCGGGTGCTGGCAGTCGGGCTGGCGTACCGCGCCTGGGGTCCGTCGACCAGACGATAAGCCTCGGCGGTCTCAGCGTACGCCAGCGGATCGGCCCAAGGTCTCATGCACTGAGTAACCAGGCCGTCGTACGGTGCCGAATGGCCACGACGACCGCCATCGATACCACGACCGGCGAGCCCGCGAACGCGGGTCTCACGTTGATGATCAACGGACACGAGCATCAGCTGGAGCTCGATACGCGGACTTCGCTGCTCGACGCGCTGCGCGAGCACCTCCATCTCACTGGCACCAAGAAAGGTTGCGACCACGGCCAGTGCGGCGCGTGTACCGTGCTGGTCAACGGTCGCCGCATCAACTCGTGTCTCACGCTCGCCGTGATGCACGAGGGCGACGATATCGTGACGATCGAAGGCCTCGGCGTACCGGGATCGCTGCATGCGATGCAGGCCGCGTTCATCGAGCACGACGGCTTCCAGTGCGGCTATTGCACGTCTGGACAGATCTGCTCGGCCGTCGGGATGATCGCCGAGGCGCACGCGGGGTGGCCCAGCCACGTGACCGGCGACGTCGCGGCGCCACACATCGACCTCACCGATGCCGAAATTCGCGAGCGCATGAGCGGCAACATCTGCCGCTGCGCCGCCTACCCGAACATCGTCGCCGCGATTCGCGAGGTCGCGAAAGGGTGGATGCCATGAGGCCGTTCACCTACGAGCGCGCGACGGACCAGTGGGCCGCGCTGGGCGCGGTGGCCCAACCTGGCGCGAAGTTCATCAGTGGCGGCACGAACCTGCTGGACCTGATGAAGCTCGAGATCGAGCGGCCTACGCATCTGGTGGACATCAGCCGGCTGCCGCTCAAAGCCATCGAGGAGCTGCCGAACGGCGGGCTCCGTGTCGGCGCTCAAGCAACGAATTCTCAGCTCGCGGCCGATCCGCATGTCCGCACGAGATATCCCATCCTTTCGCAGGCCGTGGTTGCGGGCGCGTCGGGCCAGCTGAGGAACATGGCGTCCGTCGGCGGCAACCTGCTGCAGCGCACGCGCTGTCCGTACTTCTACGACACGAGTGCGGCGTGCAACAAGCGCGAGCCGGGTCACGGCTGTTCCGCGATGGAAGGGTTCAACCGGAATCACGCCATCCTTGGCGCGAGCGACTTGTGCATCGCGACGAATCCATCGGACATGAGCGTCGCGCTCGCAGTGCTCGACGCCGAGATCGACGTGATCGGCGCCGACCACAGCGCGACGCGCATTCCGATCGAGGAATTTCATCTCCTGCCAGGCGACACGCCCCACATCGAGACCGCGCTCAAGCCCGGGGAGATGATCACCGACGTCATCCTGCCGCCCCCGCCTCCAGGCGCACAGCTGTATCGCAAGGTGCGCGACCGCGCCTCCTACGAGTTCGCGCTGGTATCGGTGGGCGTCATTCTCGCGACGGAGCACGGGGAGATCAGCACGGCGCGCGTCGCGTTCGGCGGCGTCGCGGCCAAGCCCTGGCGATCGGCGGACGCGGAGCGCGAGCTGGTCGGCCGCCCGCCGATCATGGCCACCTTCAAGGCGGCCGCAAAGGCCGCGGTGCACAACGCGGTGGGGCGCGGATACAACGCCTTCAAGATCGACCTGTTGCAGCGCACGTTGTGCCGCACGCTGGCGCAGGCGGTGCGCGCGGAGTAAGCCATGGGCCTCATCGGACAACCCGTCAACCGTGTGGATGGCCCGCTGAAAGTCAGCGGCCGCGCCACGTACGCGTACGAGCAGTGGGCGGTTGGCCAGCCGCTCTACGGCTACATCGCTGGAGCGACGATCGGCAAGGGCCGCATCACGCAGCTGGATACGACGCGAGCGGAACGCGCGCCTGGTGTGCGCCTGGTGATGACGTACAAGAACGCGCCGAAGCAAGCCATGCCCGGCGAAAAGGGGCTGTCGGAATACGATCGGGCGTTTCCCGTGCTGTTCGGCGCCGACGTGCGCCATTTCGGCGAGCCGGTTGCGCTGGTCGTCGCGACAACGTTCGAGCAGGCGCGCGCGGCCGCCAACCTTGTCCACGCAGACTACGTGGGCGACGCTGGCGTGTTCGACCTGGCGGAGAACCAGGACAAAGCGTACGCGCCGAAAAACATCAATGCCGGCATGCAGACCGACACAGCTGTTGGAGACTTCGATTCGGCGTTCGCAGCCGCGGAGGTCACGCTGGATCAACGCTATACGACGCCGTACGAGTTCTCCATGCCGATGGAGCCGCACGCATGCATGGCCGCGTGGCACGGCGATGACGTCACGGTGTTCGTCAGCTCGCAGATCGTCGACTCGGCGCGCACGAGCATCGCGGCCACGCTTGGCATCGACAAGGCGCGCGTCCATATCGTAAGCCCCTTCACCGGCGGTGGCTTCGGGTCGAAGCTGGGCATCCACGCCGAGACGATTCTCGCAGTCCTGGCGGCGCGCGAGCTGAAGCAACCAGTCAAAGTCGTGCTCACGCGACAGCAGATCTTTCAGCTCGTCGGGCTGCGGCCGGCGACGATTCAACGCGTGCGCCTGGGTGCAGGTCGTGACGGCAAGCTCTCCGCGATCGCGCACGAAGTGAACATGTTCACTTGCGCGTATGCCGAGTATGCCGAACAGACCGCGGTAACGACGCGCAGCCTGTACGCAGGCGCCAACCGGCTCACACGCCATCGTCTCACGAAGCTCGATTTACAGAGAGGCGAGGACGTGCGGGCCCCGGGTGAGTCGGTCGGACTTCTCGCCGTCGAGTCGGCAATGGACGAGCTGGCAGACGCGCTCCAGGTGGATCCGGTCCAACTGCGAATCGTGAATGAGCCGAAGGCGGACCCGGAGCGGAACGTACCGTTCTCCGATCGCCATCTGGTGGAGTGCCTTCAGGAGGGCGCGCGGCGCTTCGGATGGGAGCGCCGGCGTGAGCGGCCTGCGAGCATGCGCGACGGCCGCTGGCTCGTGGGCTACGGAGTTGCGGGCGGCATTCGCATGAACTTCCAGTTTCCCATGAAGGCTCGTGTTCGCATGGGCGGCCCCGATGGCATCGCCGTCGTCGAAGCGGACATGACCGACATCGGCACCGGCACGTACACGATCATGGCGCAAGTGGCTGCCGAGACGCTCGGCCTGCCGCTGGAGAAAGTGAAGGTGGAGCTCGGACGCTCCGAGTTTCCCACGGGCAGCGGCTCGGGCGGATCGTTCGGTGCTGGCAACTCGACCGCGTCAGTCTATCGCGCGTGCCTGGCGCTGCGCGAGAAGCTCAAGGACTCGCCGAGTGTTCCCGAGGGTGGCGTCGAGGCCGAAGGCGAGGTCAACTC
>DASTVV010000073.1:0-24979 GCA_035758925.1 Gemmatimonadaceae bacterium | reverse complement strand
GTGCGCGAGACGGGTTGCACGTCCCACACCCGCCACGCGGTCCCTTCACCGTCGACGAACTCCCTGAGCATTCCTGCAGGCTCCTGGCAGCGCTTTGGAATCCGCATCTGTGCAAGACCCAAGCCGAGCCTGCTACGACATCACCCCGGCCGTCACCCCGAGATCACCCCTGCTCATCAGCCGACGCGACGCTGCGACGCCCGACGGGAATCCGCAGGTCATGCACGAGGCGGTGCCTGGTGAGGGGATCGAAGATGCTCGGTGACGCGATGCCTTCGTATTTCAGCGTGACATCCGCGAGATCGTCCACCATCGAGCGAAACAGATCGTCTGGCCAGTAGTCACAGACCGGTCTCAGGCGGATCTCCAGATCGTGCACGATGGCGGCCCGGCGATCGTCCCCGTCCTTGAGGTGATGCGCTTTCTCGTCGGCCATGAGATGCTCGGCAGGGTGACCCCAGCGCTTCCTCCGGGTGTCCGTGGAGGGCTGCACCTTGCATGCCGCACACGTCACGGAACGCGGTGTTCAGCCGGCGCTGTAGCACCTCGATGGGCGAGGATGATGAGGTTGCCACGTTACGGTCCAGCACGCGGATCGGTCTACCTACCGTATGAAAGTCACTGTCGACCTCGACGCCCTCCTCGCCGACGGCAAGATCACCGCGGCCGAGGCTGAGCGGCTCCGTGGACACGCGGGCAAGGAGACTGTCTCGACAGCCCTGAGCGCCCTCGTGACCATGGGCGTCCTGGCCGTGGTGGCCGCGGTCACGGCGCTGGTGCCCGATGCCAAGGCCGCCATGTTCACCGGCGTCCTCGTGACGTCCGTCGGCATTTTCGCCGTGCGCCTCGACGAATCCGGGTGGGGCGCGCTGCGACAGATGCTGCTGGTGGTCGGTGCGCTGCTCGGCGCCACCGCGTTCCTCATCCTCGAGAAAGGCTCCACCAGCGCCTGGGCCATCGTCTATGGTTGCCTGGCGTGGCTGGCGTTCACCGTCTCGAAGAACGTGCCCGACAGGAACAGCCGCCCGCTCGTCGGGCGGAAGTCAGATCATCTCGCCGGGCGCATTCGCGTTCACCTGGGCCGCGGCGATGCTGGCCGTGGGATACTGGGCAGCGATGCAGGGACGTCGCTGGGTGGTGAACCTCTGCGCCGTGTTCCTGATGATCAACTTCTATACGCAGTGGTTCGAGCACCTGCACGCGTCGCCCGGAACGCTGCTCGTCGCCGGCCTCATCACGCTCGGCGTCGCGCTGGGGCTGCGTCGGTACAACAAGAGCTGATTCGTACGTGCCGGTGACAAGGAGATAGACCGCCGCCGGCTGCTCGCGTGGGGTATATTCAGTGATGCTGGCGAGCGGCAATGTCCGCTCCTTTCCTCGGTCTCCTGGCGAGAGCTGAACCCGTCATCCGACTCTCGAGAGCCAACTGGCCCAGCGCCGATAACTCTCAAGGAGCGGATCATGTCCGAGCCAGTCACCACCGTGCTGCTCGTGGACCCCGACGCGCGTGTCCGCGCGCAACTCGTGCAGCAACTGAAACCGCTGGGGTGCCCCACGCTCGAAGCTTCGGATGGCGTGGGCGCGATGCACATCCTGGCGACGCGCCCCGTCAAGCTCGTCGTCACGGAACTGTACCTCGGCACCGGAAACGACGAATGCCTCATCCACGCCATCCGGCGGCAGTCGTCGCTGCGCGGGCTGCGGGCCCTGGCGCTCACGCACCGGTCGATGGCCGCGGACCGTGAATGGGCGATGCGTGCAGGTGCGGACGCATACCTCATCAAGCCGACACGTCCCGAACGGTTTCGCTATGTCGTCAGCCGGCTGACGTCGACGCGCGCGTCCAACCCGCAGGCTCCGCTCGTGCGGCACGGCCCAGTCGTGCGGCGCGATTCGCTCGACGCCGCGTTGGGAGAGCTCGAGGGCAGCACCGCCGCGCAGGGTATCACGACCATCGTATTCGGGCGCGCGTGGTGGGAAGGACTCTCGCCCGTCCAGCAGACCACCTTTCGCAGGCGGGCCAAGCGCGCGCACGTGAACCTGCGGTCGGATTCGATGCTGGGGAGCCACTTCGTCGAGGTGCGTGGCAAGTCCAGGACCGACCAGGGGCTGTCGACCGAGCGGCCGGAGTCGCCCTACCGGCGCTAGTCCGCTGCTCGTCGCGGCCCGGTCGACGTCGCAGCGTTGCAGCGCGGGACGAATCGGCGAGCCGCGGACGTGTGGCAGAACGTACAGCGCGCGCGTTCCTCGCCGACCAGCGGCGAGCGCAGGGGGCTCCCACGCGGACCGTCTGGAGGCGGAGGCGGACGCCCGCCGACGCCGACAGCCAGCGAGCACCGCAAGGGAGCGGAGCGGCAGCGAGCGACCGAGGAGCGCAGCGTGGTCCGCGTGGGAGTCCCCGCGCGAAGAGAGCTTGACTCGGCGCGGCCGCCGAGCGTACGCTCGGCATACGATCCATCACGGAATGATCCGGTGATGGGTGTGGGGCGCGTCCTCGTATCCTCGGCTGGTGGACGTGTTTCGCAATCCGCCGAGGAAGGTGTGCGAATGGCCGTGGCTACCCACGTCAAGAAGTGGACGTTGCGGGAGTTGCACCGACTGCCCGACGACGGCAACAAGTACGAGGTGGTGCGGGGCGAGCTGTTCGTGACGCCACCGCCGACCGACGAGCACGAGACCATCCTGGCAAAGTTGACGGAGATCCTCGGTCCTTACGTTCGCGTGCATGGCCTGGGCCACGTCTACCATCCTCGCGCGGTGATGCGATTCGAGGGCTCGGAGGTGGAGCCGGACCTCATGGTGCGGAGCGAGCATCCGCGACCCACCGGCCGCGACGTCGATTGGACTCGCGCGCCGATTCCCATCCTTGTAGTCGAAATCGCCTCCGGCTACACGCGACGTCGTGATCGCGGGGAGAAGCGGCGCCTCTACCTCGACGCCGCGGTCGAGGAATACTGGATCATCGATCCCGAGCAGCGGGACGTCACGGTAGTTCACGGCGGCCAGCGCGACTCGACTCACCGCGACTTCGTCAATTGGCTGCCAGCGGGACTCGCCGTGCCGCTGACGTTCGAGGTCGGCGAACTGTTCTAAGCGCGCGAGCGCCGAGTTCAAGAGCGCGATGCTCGCTGTGGGTGTCTCTCGCGGCGGGGCCTCGACGACGACAACTCGCCTGCGGACTCACGACAGGCCGCTCGTAGTCTTGGACTTCTACAATAAGCCCGTACCTCCACTGTTGTAGAAGCGCATAGGAGAGACAGGCCGTGGCGCCGAGGCGAGACCTCTCGCAGGAACGCTCGCGCTCCGTGTTCGGCGCGCGTGGCAGTTGGTCACTTATTCGCTGAGAGTATTCGGATAAACGCCATTCTCGGGCTAGCCATGGCTCGCGGGCGGCCCGCCGTGGTGGTGACCTGACGGCGGCCGGTGCGGCATCACCGGCGCGACACGCGCCGCCGCGAGCGCTTTCACGCGCTAGGACAGATGGCCTTCGCGCCCGTCAACAGCAAACAGGCGTCTGGCCAGGAGTCTCAGCTAGTGACGCACCAGACGGTGGCCAGACCGTATTGCTTGCAAATGCCGTCGCCGCAATACCCGGGAATGCAATTGCTTCCCGCGGAAGCGCAGCCGCTGGCGTCGCAGAAGTACCAGCAATACTGGTTGCACACGCCACCGCCACCGCCGCCACCTCCACCGTACCCAGCGTAGGCATTGCCACCACGGCCGAAGATGCCGGGGACCAGGTTAAGAATCCCGAACACCACCACAGACAACCCCAGGACAACGCGTTCCTGAAATGATTTGCGTCTCGACATGCGCATGCCTCCAGGCGAATCGCCACCGTCGGGTATGGGATGACATCGGCGGACAAGCGCTGCCCGGTCGTGCACTGTGCGTGCCAGCCACTACGACTCACGTTGGGCGCCGCAAGGCTGTCGCCTCGACGGTGGGAGTGTCGTCTAGACGAACGTCAAGACGCTGAGTGCGACGTCTAGACATGATCTCGATCGTCTCGCCTAGGCCATAGCGCCGGCGAATGGAGAAAAAAGGTCCTGTGCGTAGCGGTGCTGTTCTTGCCAACGCACACCGCAATCCTTCATCCGTGAGCGCGGCCGCGACACCACACCGACGCACCGCGCGCAACCTCGATCCCGCTCAGGTACCCAGATGCGAGAAACCTTCGAGAAGTTGACGACCGGCCTGTTGGCGCTCGCCGCCGTCGTGATTGCAGTGACGCTGGTCCATCGAGAGTTCTTTGCCACACCACCAGCTGCACCCTCGTCGGCTGTTGTGCCGGTATTTCGCGATGACTGGCAGGAATTTGCACGCGTCGGGGTCCGGAGCGACACTGGCGTCGCCAAGGTGCAGATCGTGGAGTTTGCGGATTTCGAGTGCCCGTTCTGTGCGACGTATGAGCCGACGTTGCAGAAGGCGGAGGAGCGCTATCGTGGCGCGGTGTCGCGTGTGTTCGTGCATTATCCGCTGGAGATCCATCGCTTTGCGAAGCCCGCCGCGCGGGCCGCGGAATGCGCCGCGGAGCTCGGCGCCTTCGCCGCGATGCGTGACGCGCTCTACGCCAAGCAGGATTCATTCGGCTTGCGGCCGTGGCAGGCGTACGCGCGTGACGCCGGCATCAAGGATCTGGCGTCTTTCCAGCGCTGCAACGACAACTCTGAGATACCAGCCCGGGTACAGCAGGGGGCGGACCTGGCGCTCAAGCTCAAGATCCGCGGCACGCCGACGCTCGTCATCAACGGCTGGGAGTACGCCGGCGGCCCACCCGACTCGGTGTTGTACAAGGCGATCGACTCGCTGATGGTGGGCAAGAACCCACCGGGCGCAGTCGGCAAAGGCGATCGTTAGTCCGAGTGCCGCGTGCTGGTCATTCCGCTGCGAGCGCGATGGTTGGCGCGACGCGAGTGGCGCGGTGCACTGGGCCAAGGCAGGCCAGAGCCGAAGCGAACAGCAACAGCGCCGCGGCACTCGCGAGGATCAGTGGATCGAACACGGAAACCTGGTACAGCAGTGCATTGATGGCGCGTCCCAGCAGCAACACCGCGGCGGCGCCGACAACGATGCCCGCCAGGACGCAACCGAGCGCCTGGGTGGCAACCAGCCGAACGATGTGAAATCCGTGTGCTCCCAGGGAGCGCCGGACGCCTATCTCGCGTGTGCGTTCGCTGGCGAGATAGGCCACGGTACCGAAGATGCCAGCGCCGGCTACGACGACCGCAAGCAAGGCGAGAACGGAGAAAAGCAGCGCGTTGAGTCGCCATGGCCGGAGCGCCGGCGCCAGGAGATCGTCGAGACGGGCGATCTCCCACGGCATCCCTCCCCCCGCCGCCCCGCTCGCGAGTTGGCGGACGGCCAACAGCACGTCACCGACGCGGTCCGGCTGCACATGTAGCGCAATGGATCGCGGTACGAAATGAAACCCGGTGCCCTGCGCCAGCGGGAGATAAAAGCGCATCGTGGGTTTCTCGAGGACCTGCATTGCGGTGACATCGGACACCATGCCCACGACGGTACGGCATGGGTCGCCGCGACGGAACACGATGACACACTTGCCGATGGGCGACTGCCCGGGCCAGTACTGCCTGGCCAGTGTCGCGCTGACCAGCATCACCGGCTCGGTGCCGAGGCGATCGCGATCCGAGAGAGCCCGTCCGCTGCGGAGCGGGATGCCCATCACCCGCAAATACTCGGGTGAAACGACGGACAGAATCGTGGGACTCTCCGGGAATGCCGGAACCGAATCGCGATCGGGCAGGAAGGTTTGCGCCATGCCGATGTACCTGATCGGCGCGACTCCGCTGAGGGCAACGTCAGTCACGCCCGGAACTCGTCGCAGCCGCGCCGCGAGCTCCGTGGTGCGTGCCGCGACCTCGTCGGCACGTCCGTCCGCGCCAAACTCGGGCGGCACGAAGAGCAGGACGACACCAGACCTCTCGTAGCCAGTCGGCACGGCCTCGACGTTGGCGAGGCTCCGGGTGAACAGTGCCGCGCCGGCCAGCAACAGCATCGACAGGGTGGCCTGGAGCATCAGGAGCCCGCCGCGGAGCCGGGCCCCGCGCACGGACTGCTGTCCGATGAGCCGAAGCCCGGAAGCAATGTCGGACCTGAGGATGTACCACAGCGTCATGCTGCTGACGACAACGCCGCAGAACAGCGCGACGAGGGTGATTGCCGCGACGACCCGCCCGTTGATGGCCGACGAGCCGAACTCGGCGTCGGGTAGCAAGCTGTTTCGCAGAATCCCGCCGCCCCACATGGCAAACAGCACGGCCGCAGCTGCGGCGAACAGGCTGAGGAGCGTGCTTTCGGTTGCCACCTGCGCCAGGATTCGTGTGCGGGAGATCCCGAGCGCGAAGCGGATCGCCAGCTCCGCCTGACGCCGGGCGGTGCGGACGATGAGCAGGTTGGCGACATTAGCGCACGCCAACAGCAGAATGATCAATGAGGCTCCGGCCAGGCGAGTGAGCACTGGAATGGCGCTCCTGCCCCGCCCCGGACCGAGCGTCTGCGAAATGGGTTTCAAGACGAGTCTGGCGGACCTGTCGCCGACCGTGTTGAGCTCTCGCAGCGCGATCGCGAACGCATGCTGTGCGGCGGCCAGCCCTGCGGTCGACGCGGAACGTGCGATCACCAGGAGGCGGAGGTCGCGTGGATTGTTCGAGGCAGCTGCTGGGCTGCCAGGTGCATTGAACGGAATCCACAAATCTGCTGCATCCAGTCCAACGCCACGGAACCCGCGTGGCGCGATCCCGACGATCGTGAACACGTGCGACCCGACCTCGAGCGTCTCGCCCAGCACCGTTGGGCGCCGTTGAAATCGGACGCTCCAGAGATCGTGGCTCAACACGACGACCGGGTCCGTCCTGCCGGCCTCGTCGCGCGAGAGTAGCCGACCCAGCGCCGGCCGCACGCCAAGCACGTCGAAGTAGTCCCCGGTGATGAATGCGGCGACGGACTCGCGCGCGTCGTTGTCGCGCCCGACGGCCACACGGACATTCGCAAACCCACCGACGTCAGTGTCGCGAGAGGCGCTCGAAGTCAGCGCGTCGAACTCGCTCCGCGAAAACACGTCTCTGGTGCGACGCTCGCCCGTGAGTGGCGCGACGAACTCCTGGTGCAACCTCCTCATGCGGTCGGCGCCGACGATGCCCGGCGGGGTCCCGATGAGGAGCCGGTCCAGCGCCGCGTATACAGCGCCGTTTGCCCCGAGTCCCAGGCCAAGCGTGAGGATGATGACGGCAGTGAGGCCCGGTGTCCGCCGCATGCTGCGCAAGCTGTAAAGAACGTCCTGAACCAGGGCGTCGAGCTTCAACCATCCACGGTGCTGGGCCAGCGCCAGTCGCATCGGGAAAAACTAGTGCGCGTGAGCAGCGGCCGCGGCGGTCTCCCGGGCTCGTGTCGCCTGCACTGTTCTCCTCAGGTGCAGCACCTGCTGGCGCCGAAGCACCAGCGGAAGGTAGTAGGACAACCATTGCAAGCTGCTGTACCACCCCGATCGCTTCAAGTACTGGTCGTAGATGAAGTTCGTCCAGTGCGCGCCCTGCGGATTCCACGGCTTGGAAGTCGACACGAAGTGAAGGATTCCGCGCTGGAGCTCACGTCTTTCGTGAATTTCCCAGGGTGACACCAGCTGATTCCAGCGCGAGTCGAGCGCCCTCCAGTCGCTCCACAACACCGCATTCATCGCGTCCTGCTCGAAGAACCGAATTTGATCCCCGTGTGCTGCCACGAAGCGCAACACACGCTCGGCGAGACGTTGCTCTCGCCAACGCCGCAGGTTGAAGACGAGCACGCCGGAATTGAAGTACCTGGTGGAGGCGCGCAACCCGAATTCGCGGTAGTGGGCAAGTCCCCAGGGCGACCCGAACGTGGGAGCCCCGCTGTCCTGCACCGCAAGCAACGACTTGTCTCCAATGGACTCCTTCCAGAGTGCGCCGATGTCGTCGTCGACCACGACGTCGCTGTCCAGATAGATGGCCTTGTCGAACGCCGTCGGGAGGAGCGAGGGTACGAGCAGCCGCAGGTATATGCTCGCCGGGAAGCGCTCGCTGACCGTCAGTTGCCGGACCAGTGTCAGGTCGGGCGACATCCACTCCACGGCTGTGCCGAAGGTCTTCACGATCCTGTCGACGCGGGCGCGATTGGCGGCGCTGATGCCGCCGTCGATGACGTGCACCCGCACGTCGTCCGTCCCACAATAGTTCGACAGCGCCGAGTACAGCGTCACGGCGAGCGGTTTGGCGAAACCGTCGTCGGCACCACACACCAACACGAGCGGGTCGGTCATGTCGTTCCCGGGAGATAGTCGCGAGAGCGGCATCAAGATCTGCGCCGTGCATCGAGTCGCCAGTTGCATCGCTTCCAGACGTCTTTCCGGATGTCTGAACAATTGTCAAGACAGTCGCAGCGGAAAGTGGCGAACGGCTAACACGTGCGCGGAAGCGCGGTTGCGCACTTCACCTGCTGTGGCATCGCTAGTGCAAACGCGGGCCGGCATTGGCCCGGCACACAGGTGCCGGCTTCGCCACTCCAAATTCGCGAGGGACAAGACATGCAGAGACCGAAAAGCGTTCCAAGGCGAGTGATCTACGCGCTGTCCGTCGTTCTGTTTGGGATAATGAGTCTCGTGCCTGGTCTCTTCGGTGGAGGCTCGGAGGCATTCGCCGGCTACGGTGGCGGTGGAGGTGGCGGCGGTGGCAGCGGGCCGTGTTCACCCAACGGATCCGTGGCGTATTCGTACGTCTGCAGCACCTGTTACCTCTTATCGTGCACGCCTTTGCCGTGTCACTATGACGCGGCGAAAGAGGGCACGAGATACACATACACGTGCGTGAACGGCAACTGGCAGTCGACAGCCGTTGGGGGCGTGGGATGCGGCTACTGCTTCGGGTAAAGCAGTTCGCGAGCGTGGCGGTGCTCGTGTGCGCGTCTGCGTGTGACGCGCGCACGAGCGCATTTGGAGACGTCGCCGCACGACTGCCCGATGGAGAGCCCGTTCCCGCGTCGCCCCGGCACTTCGTCCGGATCCCCACGATCAGTTGCGTCAACCGTGTAGCGGACACGGTCAGGCTCTCCATACTCCGGGGCGTGACGCCGCTCCCTGCCGGCGCAGAGTCGCGTGCCCCGGCTCCGACGGCGTGGCTTCCGAAACGTGTAACGCGTGCGGCTGCGACCTCCACGGGGTTCGCGGTCCTGGATGAAGGCGCGAAGGAGTTGAACATCTTCTCACGCGACTTTTCCCAGCGTGTGAGGACTCGCGGGGATTCCCTCAACGGCAGCGGGACTCTTGGGCATCCCGTCGCCATGGCGGTCGATCACAGCGGGGATACCATCTGGGTCCTCGACGCGCTTCCCACGCGTCTTGTCGGGTTCGATCGCTCCGGAGCCCAGGTACGCACCGTCGCCATCCCGACCAGCGGACGCCAGCTTGCGCTCGACCGCGAGGGAAATTTCTACGTCGGTCGGGCCATTGTGGTGTATCGGGTGCGCGGCGACACGACAGGTAGGGAAGGCATTGCCGTGGCGGTGTATGATCGCGACGGGAAAGCGAAGCAGCCACTCGTGAAGTTCACGGCGGCCGACCTCGTTCCGCCGAGGATCAATACTCCGGGCGTGATCGAGCTCCTGCTGGCGGCAAAGGAGAACTTCGTTGCGGTCGCGTACCCGGCCAGTGGCGTGGTGGATCTTTTCGACGTGCGAGGGATTGGCAAACGTCCCGCCAGGCTTCACACAACCGCGCGCATGTGCCTGCCGCCGGGAGTGATCGCCGCATACAAGCAGCAAATGGATGAGTCCACGGAGGCGACGCGCGACTGGGCGTGGGTGCCGTTCATCACCGACGTATTCGTGCACGAGAATGGCGAGCTCTCCGTCATCAGCAACGTCGTCGACCGCAAGGGCAGCTATCACCTCGATCGCTATAGCGACCGCGGGGACTCGAGCGAGAGCGTCATCATCGCCAAGGGCGGGTATCGCCTGCCGTTCCCGAGCTTCTTCGTGGAGAACGACACCAACTTCATCGGCATCGAGTCCGACGGGGGTGTCGTCGCCCTCCGGCTCGAGCGTGTGCATTAGCATGCTTGGAACAGCGCGTTCGCTGCTCATCGTCGCGGTCGCTGCAACCTCGGCGTGTGCCAGGAGCAGCACGACGACTGCGGCGTCCGCGGTAGCGGTGCACCTGCCAGTGGCCGGCGTCTATGGCGGCAGTGACACAGCCTCGGTCGTCTTGGTAGAATTCGGCTCCTTTGCGTGCGGCGTTTGCCGGCAATTCAGCCAGAGCGTCTTCCCCGGGTTGGATAGCACCTACGTTGCGCGGGGAAGATTGCGCTACCGGTACGTGGACCTGTCACCCGAAGGGGTATTTGCGTATCGCGGTGCGCTGAGCCAATGCTTGGCGGAAACTGAGGGCGTATCCAGGGCCAAGCGGTTCGTGTTCGATAGTTTGGGGGGAGCTACGGAGGCTCGTCCGACGCTGGCGCGAGCGGCGCTGCATTCAGGCATCACACCAGAGGTGCTTGCGCGTTGCATCGAGGCTGCTCAAACGGATCCTCGCCGAAAGCAGGAGCGCGACGCAGCGGAGCGGCTGGGCGTGCGCGGGACGCCAACGTTCATCGTGGGCCACATCGATGGTCGCGGGCGACTCGTGGGATGGCCCTATATCGGCCTGGATCGACCGGATTCGCTGGTTCGTCTCGTGGATGCGGCCAGTCGCGTGCTCGCGGCGCCTCGACGCGGGCCCGTCGCGCGCTGGCTCGCGGGCATCACGTAGCTCGCGGGAATCGCGCAGGTAGGGCGCCGTGAACGGTGAACTCCTCTATGTCGTGCGCAGGATCCGGCGCGACTGGCAGCTCTCGGCCGCCGTCATCGTAACCGTGGCGCTGGGTCTCGGACTCGGGCTTACCGCGTTGAGCGGCGCTGACGAGCTGCTGTTCAGAGGGCCGGCGGGAGTCCCCCGACCGGGACAGATCAAGCGCATCTATCTGAATTACAGCAGCAAGCCCGGTGCGCCGTACGAGCACGGAACACAGGCGTCGATACCGGACTACGCGGATCTTCATGATGCGACGAGGGAAGTGGCCGCCGTTGCCGCATACACGCAACGGGAACTGCCAGGCCGTTTCCCGGAGCGCTTCGAGCGGCTCAACACCGAGCTGGTTTCGGCCAACTATTTCCGCACGCTGGGAAGCAAGCCCGCGATCGGGCGATTGTTTGGTGCGGATGAGGCGGCGAGCAGCCAGGGAATCGTCGGCGTCATCAGCGATCGACTGTGGCGGCGCATGTACGGCGCAAGCCCGCGAGCCATCGGTCAGTCGCTCGTCCTGAACGGCAGAAGCGTCGTGATCGTCGGAGTTGCTCAGCGCGGGTTTCGCGGCCTTGGCGCGTTCGCGCCCGACATCTGGATTCCCCTGAGCCATGCGCAAGACGTCGTAGGCCCGGGGCTGAACATCGCGAGCCGCGACAATGCACTGCTGATGTTGTTCGCGCGTCTCGAATCGCGAGACGCGGAACTGCGCTTTCTCCCCGCGGCCAGGAGCGTCGTTGCCAGGATGGAGGCGAACGATCCACTCCGTTACTGGCGGCGCCAGATCACGCTCGGCGAGGTCACGGACCCGGAGATCCCCACACAGCGCACCGAGCGCGACGCCATGGTCGCGGCATGTGTCGCCCTTGGTGTGACACTGATTGTCCTTGTTACGCTGGCAAGTGCGAGCTTGTTCGTTGCGTCTACGGCTGCCCGCCGCCGCGAGCTGTTGACGCGCCTGGCCCTTGGCGCATCACCGTCGCGGACCGCTATGCTGGTCATCGGCCACGTTGCTGCGCTGATGCTGATTGGCGGCATGGCGGCCGGTGTCCTTGCCGCCATAGCGGGCCAGAATCTGCCGCTCCCCGTCTCCGACAAGTCGGCGGCAGCGTTCAGCGGACGATTCCTCGCGCTCGGGTTGTCGTGCGCCGTGCTCAGCGCGGCGGTTGCCGGCCTTCTTCCGGTTGTCAGCATGCTCGGAAGCAGGAGTCTGGCGGGCCTGCGCGACACCGCGGTGGCCCCGGATCCGTTCTGGGCGCGGTTCAATGGCGCCGTCGTCGTCATCGGAGTGGCAGGCTCTGTCGTGCTGTTGTGCGAGATGGGCCTCTTTGCGCGGAGCTTGTATCGGGTGACCGACGTGGACCTTGGCTTCACGCCGGACAGGCTGATCGTGGCCTCGGCCAGCGTGATGCCCACGAACGGCGAACCGACGGACCTGGGACGGATGCCCGAGGAATCGTACGCCTTCTATTCGCAAGGCATCCAGCGTCTGCGATCGACTCCAGGTGTGGTGGCTGCATCGGTCGGCGCCGCCGATCCCTATCGGCGCATGACGATGGGTCAGGTTTTTCCCTCCACGGGGGGCACCGGTGGCCAACCGACTTTCGTGATGTCGGACGGGGTTGGTCTGGACTATTTCTCGACGCTCGGCATGCCAATCGTGCGTGGCCGTGCGTTTCAGCCAGCCGACCATCTCGACGTGGCTGAGGCGGCAGTGATCAATGAAGAGCTGGCGCGGCAGCTGTGGGGACGCGGCGCCAACGATGTCGTGGGAAAATGCCTCAACGTTTCCACAGGAGCCGAGATGAAATGCCTGCGAATCGTTGGGGTCGTTCATGGCGCGCGTGTGATGTCCGTGAAGGAGAAGGCGCCCGCCATGTACTACGTGCCCATCGGTCCTGCCTCCTACCAGCCCGACATGACCGTGTTCGTCCGGGTGAGCAGCGCCGGCGGCCCCAACGTGCGCACGGTCGAACGGCTGCTTCGATCCGTCCGGGGTGACATTCCAAAGATCGACGTTCAGACAATGAGTGGCGTCATCGCGCCGCAACTGCGCACGTGGCGTGACGGCACTGTTCTCTTCGGCGCGGCGGGAGCGCTGACCGTTATCGTCGCGGCGCTGAGCCTCTACGCATTGCTTTCATACGTCGTGGCCAGACGCACGCCCGAATTCGGCATTCGACTCGCGCTCGGCGCATCCCCGCGACGTCTCGTCGCTGTCGTCATGCGCCAGGGACTTACCTTGGCAGCCATCGGGCTCGCTGTCGGTCTCACGGCCGCATTGGCTATCGCGCGTCTTCTCCAGCCTTTGCTGTACCGCGTGCCGTACACAGACGCGGTGGTGTACGTGACGACGGCGCTCGTCCTGACCGTCGTCTGTCTTGCCGCCGTCGCGCTCCCCGCGAATCGGGCCGCGGGCACCGATCCAGCGACGGCACTCAGGGCGGAGTGAAAGGCAGGCTCAATGGCCAAGATCGTCGCGCATACCATCCATGCACCTGGTCACTCGTATCCGTTCGTAGCGGTTCTCGCCGAGCTGCAACGCCGCGGGCACTCGACCACGGCGTTCTTGACGACGCAAGGGCGGCCGGCTCCGCCAAAGTTGGGAGGTGTTGCAGTAAAGACCATTCGGGGCGAGGCCTTTGCACGGATGCCAGCTCGGCCCGATCGCCAGGCCAAAGAGCGCGTTGTGCTCGAGAATCTCGCGAAGCACGGAGAACCCGCTGCGGCCGGCCTGTCGCGGATCATCGCAGCCGAGCGACCCGACATGCTGCTGATCGATCCGATGCTATGGGGCTCCGCTACGGTTGCCGAAAAAAGCGGGATCCCATGGGCGAGCCTGGCACACAATCCTCTGATGGTGCGAGGCACCGGGCTGGACCCGCGCGGTCCCGGCTTGCCGCCTCGATTCGGACTGTTCGGCAAGTTGAGGGATCTGGTGGTGGACATGGGACTTCGAGCGTCGCTGACTCGATCTCTCGAAATCGTGAATGCGCTTCGACATTCGCTTGGCCTGGACCTGCTGTCGGATTTCAGGGACCGGTACCTCACTGCTCCGCTAATCATCGCTGCGACCGCTGAGCCGTTCGAGTACCCTCGAACCGATTGGCCACGCTCTGTGTGCTTCGTGGGGCCCTTGGTATGGGAACCCGATGAGGTCAGGCCATCGTGGATCAATCGGCTCGACGAGCGTCCACTTGTCGTTGTAGCGGGATCGAGCATTCCGGAATACACAACGTCCAATCACTGGATTCACGTCGTGTTCGAGGCACTGGCGAACGAACCGGTCCAGGTCGTCGCAACCTTGCCCTCGGAGGCTGTCCCCAGCCGGGTGCCGGCGAACGTCATTGTGAATTCGTTCGTCTCGCACGGCTGGCTGCTTCCGCGCGCGGCGTGCGTCGTGTGTCATGGTGGCTTTGGCGTAACCTCGAAGGCACTCATTTCTGGAGTGCCTGTTGTCGCCATTCCCCAGGCACTGGACCGGTTTGAGGTTGCGCGCCGGGTGGCGGTTGCGGGTGCGGGTGTCTCGCTCTCCGAGCGTCGCTTGACGCCGGTGCGCGTCCGGCGAGCAGTCAAACGAGCGATGGCCTCGAAGGCAGGTGCCTTGAAAGTCGCTCAGGCGTTCAGAGCAGCGGGCGGAGCGCTCGTCGCCGCCACGGCCATCGAGCGCCAGTTGAACACCACACCAACACGCTCGTGACCACGTTCATAGGCCCACATCGCGTTCACCATTCAGTGACCTGCCTTCTGGCTGTTCGGCGTCCGGGACCTGTCCGTGGTCCCCACGGAGCGGCGAATGGCCGTTCGCTGCCACGCGCCATGCAGGTTCTTGCTCGCTGACCTTCGGCCGAATATCGATGCCGAACTGGCGGAGCTTCATCCAGAGCGTGGCTCGCGACATACCAAGGAGCTTGGCCGCTCTGGTCCGGTTGCCCTCACTCTCGGTGACTGCCCAGAGAAGTCGTTCGCGCTCTATCGCCGGATCCTGTGGGGCGCAATAACGGGTCGTCGCATGACCGAAGACCTTCTCAGGAAGATCGACGGGAAACACTTCGCGAGGCAGGTGTTCGGGAAGGATGACGGGCGACGGGAAGTACGTGACCGCGAAGGTGAGTGCTTGCTCCAGCTCCCGGACATTGCCCGGCCAATCGTATGCCTGGAGAAGAGCCATTGCGTCGGGGTGGATCTCCGGCGCGTGCTGCCCGAGCTGGTTCGCGATGACGACACGTGACACAAGTTGAGCGGCCAGCTCCGGCATGCGAGCGCGACGTGCACGCAGGGGCGGCACCACAATTCTCAGGAACCCGAGTCTGTAGTACAGATCGGCACGAAACTGCTGCGCCCTGATCATCGCGGGAAGGTCGCGGTTGGTCGCGGCAACGATGCGCACATCGATGCGTGTTCCCGTCGTCGCCCCGATGCGTCGGACAACGCCATCATCCAGAACCGACAACAGTTTGGGCTGTGCCGCTAAGGGGAGCTCTCCGACCTCATCGAGAAACAGCGTGCCTCGTTCCGCAGCCTCGAACAACCCAGGCTGCGAGTCCTTGGCATCGGTAAAGGCCCCCCTCGTGTGCCCGAACATCTCTCGCTCAAACAGCGAATCCGGGATGCTCGCGCAGTCCGCTCGCACGAATGGCCGGCCAGAACGCGCACTTGCGCCATGAATTAGTCGAGCGAGCGCCGTTTTGCCGGAGCCAGTCTCGCCCAGCAGCAGGACCGGCGCATTTCCCATCGCGGCGCGGGTCGCGCTCTCCCTGATGGATTCATCAAAGCACAGCAGCGTGATGGAGGTCACCGGGAACGCTCTCGAGAGATGGCCTGGTCTGGTGCCAGTGTGGGCGCCGCCGTCATCCGGGCGTCACTCGCGCGTCATTCGCAGTCATTCGCGGTGACAAGCGTCGCTGCCACACTTGCAGCGGTAGCGATAGTACACCCGCACTGGCGATAGGTCCTTGGAGGCGACTGCGACTCCTCGCCGCTGCATCGCGGGTGTGGGTAAATGGCCCGCCATCCTACGACGCGCGCAGCACGCCGTCAACTCCCGCGCAATTATTAAGAGAGTTTAATACGTGATCCTCCCGGCAAGCTGGTCTGCGGCACAAACAGATGGGAGGGAACTTGTGCGTTAGTGCGGTGTCCAGGTCATCGAGAGCGTCGCTTCCGCGCGAGAGTGCGACATATATATTCGCAATTGCCAGCCTGGGATGGTTGCGCGACGTGGCGCAACGACGAGAGCCGCTCCTGCCACGCGAGTCGATCAGACACCCTTGCAAAACGCGCCCGTTTCACGGTTGGCCGCAGCCCGGCAGAGCCCGCGGTAATGCGGCGTGTTCCCCGACTGGCTCGTTCTCACACACAGCGCTTCCCGCACCACAGCGATACGGATCTGAATCCGATCCCCGTTCTGCTGTTGTGTCACGGCCCAGTGTCCGTGCGGAGTCTCGCGCCGCTGCATGAGGATCGGCGCTTCGAGCTGATCACAACCGACCGCATGCTTCCCGAGTGGACTGCACTCGCGCGTCGCGTGTCGGGAACCATCGTCGCCACCGACGAAGATCCGCTCTCGGCGCTCGTATACGCGGTTACTGCCGGGCTCACGGGTCCCATGGCGCTCCTATATCCCAAACACTACGGCGGCGATTCACGGGAGCTGCGAGCGGCGGGCGCAGCAGCATGCCACACGCTGCCAGTGATGAAGAAGCACCTCGACAGCATCGCCGACCTGTTCGCGACGAGCGCATCTCTCATGCGTGTGGATGGCCGGCTTCATCTACTCTTCGACCCTATCGCGCTCACGGTGCGTTTTCGTGATCAGTCCGTTCGCCTTAGTCAGCGCGAATTTGCCGTGCTGCAGTTCATGAGCAGCTTCGAAGGCCAACCCGTTGCCGCGCACAAGCTGCTAGAGTACGTATGGGGCAGCCACCGAGGTGGCAGTCGTCCGCGCCAGATTCTCGACGTTTACATCTTTCAGCTCCGCCGCAAGCTCGAGCGGATCGGCCTGAGGAACGCGATCACCACTGTCCGCGGTGTCGGTTACGCACTCGCACCGACGAACAGCTCGTAGGGCTCATCGTGCAGACGCGCGCGATGGAGGAGTCGACGCTGGCTTTTTGCAGTGATGGCTCAGCCATGAATCAGAACGCGAACAGCTTCACCTCACCGGTGTCGCGCTCGACGTGGTCGTGCGATTCCCGAGCGCGCCGTTCGCATTGCTTCCCCAGCAGACCGCGTTGCCGTTGGCGAGAAGGCCAGCGTGGTCCGTGCAGGGAGCCCCCAGCGCTCGCTAGTCTTGCGCTTCTACAACAAGGACGTACCTTCCCTATTGTAGAAGCGAATAGGAGAGACACGCCGTGCCGCCCAGGCTCGACCTCCCGCAGGGGACGCTCGACCTCCTCATCCTCAAGGCCCTCTCGCTCGAACCGCAGCACGGCTGGGCGGTGTCACTGCGCATTCACCAGATCTCGCGCCAGAAGCTCACCGTTCCACAGGGGTCCCTCTATCCGGCGCTCTATCGGCTCGAGCGCCGCGGATGGATCAAGTCGAAGTGGGGCGTGACCAGCGAGAACCGGCGCGCGCGTTTCTACGACCTCACCGCGCGGGGCCGCGCCCAGCTCAAGACGGAGGAGACGGCGTGGACCCAGCTCGTCTCGGCCGTCGGCTTCGTGCTGCAGACAGAGTAGGAGAGCGCATGCTGGCCGACCTTCCCCACCTCCTGAGCGACCTCGCGTACCGGCTGCGGACGATGTTCCGCCGCGACGCGGCCGAACGCGACATGGCGGACGAGATCCAGTTTCACGTGGACCGCGAGACGGACCGACTAGCAAGCGAGGGTTTTTCGCCGACGGAGGCCCGTCGTCAGGCGCGCATCGCGTTCGGCGGCGTCGAACAGATCAAGGAAGAGGCTCGCGATGCGTGGGGCACGCGCGTGACCGAATACCTTCTGCGCGACCTGGCGAACGCGCTCCGCCTCGCTCGCAAGCAGCCGGGATTCTCCAGCGTCGTCGCCCTGTCGCTCGCCTTCGGGCTCGGCGCGACGCTCACGGTGTTCGGCCTGGCGCACAACGTGCTCTTCACCCCGCTGCCCGTGCCGCATCCGGAGCAGCTGGTCGCTCCAATGCGCATGACGCAGGACGGTCGTGACTATGCCTTCAGTTGGGCCGAGGTGCAGGCGCTGCGCGCCGTGCCGGTGGGCGAGCTCGCGGCATCGCGCACCGCGAGCGCCGTCGCTGTCTCGATCGCGGAGCGGAGGGAGTCCATCAACCTGCACTTCGTGGACGGCGACTACTTCGGCGTCGCCGGCGTGCAACCACTGCGAGGCCGGCTCATCTCGCGGCAGGACGATTCCACGGGTGCGCCGGTCGTCGTCTTATCCTATGCGTTCGCGCAGCGGCTCTTTGGAGTGAATGCGGGGGTGAATGCGGCGGTGAATACGGCGGACGACTCGAACGTCGTCGGGAAGGTCGTCGCGATTCGTGGCGTCCCGTTCACCGTCATCGGCGTCACGCCAAAGACCTACCGCGGCCTGGAGTTTCCCGGCTGGTTCGCCGCGGCAGTGCCGATCGGGTCCACGCTGCTTTTTTCGGGCAGCGAGGCTCGCGACAGCCGCGGAATTCCATATGGCCGCGGCGACACGCGGCTCACCGACGAATTGGCATTCCAACTGATCGGCCGTCTCTCGGTGGACTTGGGGGCAGCGAGGCGCCTGCTGGACGGGACGTTCACATCGTGCTGTGGCGCGAAGCCCACCGGGGCAGCGCGGGAATGGCTCGACGTGGTGGACATCGGGCGGGGTATTCCCGGCGGCAAACGCGACATGCGCGCGGCAGCGCGCAACGGGTTCGCCATGATCATGGCCGGCATGGGGCTGGTGCTCGTGGTGGTCTGCTGCAACATCGCGAGCCTCCTGCTGGTGCGGGCCACCGCCCGACAACGCGAGATCGCGGTGCGCCTGTCGCTCGGCGCGTCGCGCGCGCGGCTCGCCCTGCAGCTCGTGCTCGAGAACATCCCGATGGCCCTCGTTGGCGCCATTGGCGGGCTGATGCTGGCAAACTGGTTCACGGCAGGTTTCGTTCGCGGCCTGCCGGCCGACTTTGGCGACATCGTGCATCTGCTGCAATTCCGGTACAGCCCCGCGCTGCTCCAGGCGACGGCTGTGCTGACGCTGTTGTGTGTGCTCGCGTTTGCCGTCTACCCGGCGCTGCGCGCAACGGCGCGTCCGCTATCGCAGGCGCTGCGCCTGGACGTTCGCGCGTCACGATCCCGAAGGCAGGGTACCGTGGCGCGCGGCATCGTCGTGGCACAGGTCGCCGTGACCGTGGTGATCGTGACCGCGGCCGGACTGCTCGCCACGACCTTGAAGAACCTCGCGCGATTCGACGGCGGATTCGCAACCGATCGCGTCCTCCTGGCGGGCCTCGAGACGCGCAGCACGCCGTATGAGCGGCAAGGCATGCACCCCATCGCGGATCAGATCGCGCGCGAAGTGGGCCGGGTGCCGGGCGTGCGCGCAGTGGGGATGGCCACACACGTTCCGCTCTTTGGAGGGTCCACGACGTTCGTGGGTATCGACGTACCCGGGTACGTCGCGGGCGACGGCAAGACGCCGTTCGTCAGGCAGATTGCGACGCTGCCTGGGTACTTCGCGGCGTCGGGCATCTCGCTCCGGTCGGGACGCGAGTTCGACGCAAGCGATGCCGGCGCATCCCAACCGTCGGTCATCGTCAACGACGCTTTCGTCACGCGATTCATGGCGGGGCGTGATCCCGTGGGACGGACCCTTGGCGTCGGACTGTCGGAGAATGGCGGCGACACACTGACCACCGTGAGAGTCGTCGGAGTCGTGGCCAACGTGACGTACGAATCGCTGCGAGAGCAACCGCCGCCGCAGCTCTACCTGCCGCTGCGCCAGACGCCCGACAGGGCGGCCACGATGCAACTGCTCGTGCGCACGAGCGCCGCCCCGTTGACTCTCGCGTCCGCGGTCACCAAGGCCGTCGAGTCCGCGGCGCCTGGCATCAACGTCCGCCGAGTCCGCGACATGGCGACGCAGCGCGACGATTCGATGACGATCGAGCGTCTCACCGCGAAGCTGGCGCTCTTCGTGAGCGTGATGTCGCTCGTCCTGTCGACGATCGGCCTGTATGGCGTCGTGGCTTACAGCGTGACGCGCCGCACCAGCGAGCTTGGCGTCCGCCTCGCCCTCGGCGCGAGGACGCGCGCGATCCTCTGGCTCGTTTCGCGCGAGACGGTCTGGCTCGTGGGCATCGGGCTCGGTATCGGCGCCGTGCTGTCCTACGCCGCTACCGGCGCGCTGGCATCAGTATTCTTTGGCGTCGGCCCGCACGACCCGACTGTCGCCGGCCTAGCCGCCCTCGCGCTGGCGATTGTCGGTCTGGCTGCCAGCATCGCTCCGGCGCGACGAGCCGCACGGATCGATCCCAAGATCGCGCTCAACGCCGACTGAACCGCGCGCGGCAATCTGAGCGGGCGCGTACACCAACCGGAGCGGGACTGGCTTACCCGACGCGGAATACGCTGCGGTCCTCGTCGCTCTCGCTCCGTCGCTGCGCTCCTGCGCTCCGCTCCTGCGGTCCTCGCTGGCTGTCGCCGGCCGCGCATATGGCGCGGCTCGGCTCCAGACATTCCGCTTGCGGGAAATCCAGCCCTGCTCCGGTGCGCGACGCGTCTGCCCCGGTCAATTTGCCGCACCGCGCACCGCGCACCGCGCACCGCGCACCGCGCACCGCGCACCCGCTCTGAGCGGGAGGAGCGGCAGCGAGCGACCGAGGAGCACAGCGTGGTCCGCGAGGGAGCCCCCAGTGCTCGCACCCACTCGAGGGCTGTATCGCGACCGCGCCGAGCTCACTCGGCAGTCGTCCGCTCAGCTATTTCAGCTTGTCTGCGTGCCGCAGCGCGCGAACACGGTGAGCTTCCAGCCGCCACCGCCTGGCGCTTGCGCTGGCGGAACCGGAATCGCCTGTTCGCGAGCAACTCCCGACCAGCCATTCGTGCCGGGTGCGCTGGTCACCAGCGCAATGAGTGCCGGGACCGTGCCGTCGTTCGCCTTGATCTGAGCGCCACCGGAGACGAGGACCTTGCCGCTGGGACAGTCCACGCTCCCCTGCGCGATGCCGCCGTTGCCGACATTCGTAGCGGCGAAATCCTGCGAGACCGTTTCGATGTTGGTGACACCGGGTCCTGCAGGTCCTGTGGGACCCGGAGGTCCTTGTGGACCTACGATGTTCCAGGTGACTTCCGTGTGCTTTTGTCCGCGGCATGCCGCCGGCCCGCCTGGCTGGCCGATGAGGTACATGATGCCGCTTCCCTTCACGAAGCAGGCATGGAGCGTGTTGTCCTCCAGCATCGCGGCGGACATGGGAATCGCCGTCATCAATATGACGGCGGTGACGACGGCGCCGGCGGCACCGACTGGCCACCGGTGCGTCTTGATGTATTGACCGAGCTTTTTCACAAAGCCTCCAATCAGGTGCCGGCGTCGCTGACGGCCGACTCCACCATGTAAGTGAGTGCCTCGCGCGCGACCTGCTGGGTGGCTGCGTCGCCGGATGCGTTATTGCCTCTGCCCTGACCCCTCGTGAGTGTCACACCGGCGATCGTCACTGTCGCGTCGCCGATCTCGTCGAGGAGATCGAGCACGAGCGGATCCGTGCCCAGTTGCGCGAGCACTTGCTGCTCGACTTCGGGTGTTGCTTGCTGCTGTGGGTCCGGATCCGGCGCCACGGCATCGTGCGTGGCGGCGCACCCGGAGAGCGCGAGCAGCAGGAGCGGCGCTGCGCGCGCGGGGTGCCAGCGACTGTGTAGCATGCGACACCTTCCTTGTGAGTGGATGTGCGATGGAGCGCGATATTCGCGCCCCGTTGAGGGTGACTCGCGCATCCAGTCGTCGCGTCACTTTGGTCCAGTCCGCTTCAGGCGCCGCTAGCTGCTGCACGCAGCGGACGTCGATCGGGCCGGACTCCCTTCGCGCTCAGCCTGCCGCGTTGGCGAGGCGCGTCGAGGCGCTCGTTGCTCGAGCGCGAAAAGCTATCTGGGAATGCGCGCCCCGATTCGCAGCGTCCGCGGAGCCACCCGCAGTCGCCCGGCGAGAAAGTTCGTCGACGGATCGTCGGGGAGCTGGCCACCGAGCCGGGTGTTTACGCTCGTCAGCGCGTCGGACCCCAGCGCGTTGAACAGATCGACCGTCACCACGGCTGCCTTGGGCGACTGCCACTCCAGATGAAGATCGACGACATCGCGGCTGGGGTAATGCCACGACCCGCGCGGCTCCACGAACACCGGCTGTCCCAGCAGCGACCGGAAAATCTCCGCCGGCATCATTGTCCCGAGACTGTCGTGGTACACGTACCGGCCCTCGAACTCGAACGTCGGAGCGAAGCGCTCGCCGAGCGTGTGCGTGAACAGCACTCCGCCCTCCAGCGCGAACGGGAGCTTCACCGTCAGCCACACCTTCCCTTCGAGCTCGAGCGCGTCGGGCAGCGGTCCGTAGTCGTTCATCGCCTCGTTGGGATGCGCGTATGGCCCGGCGCTGAAGCGCGTGCCCGTCGTGCCGAACCCAGCCACCCCGGCCACATTGCCAATCAAGCGCGCCTTGGTGAATGACGCCTCGCCTCGCCACCGGGGCTGATACGTCCGCAGCATCACCGTCAGCTGCTCGTACGCGCGCTTTGCACCGGGGATCGTCGTCAGCACGTAGGCGGGATTCCATTCGAGCGGGTCTGCCAGCGAATAGCCCCCGATCGAGGTGGGACACAGTGTCGGATCGAAGGCGCCCACACAGCTCAGCAGTGCTGCCTTGAGATCCTTGTTGCTGACGTACACGGTCGGGAGCACCAGCAGCTTGCCGCGCGCGTCGCGCAGGTAGTCCAGGGCGAACTGGTCGTCCACCTTCACGTTGTGCATCACCGAGTAATTGCTCGCGGCGTTCCGATCGATCAGTCCCACGATGTCGCGGTTGCGCCGGTGCGCGTAGACCACCTCCACCTTCCAGCTCCGCCCGATGCCTTTCTCCAGCCCAAGCATCGCCTGGTCGACGTACGGCTGCTTGTAGCGCTCCACACGTCCCGTCTCGTCGAGCACTTCTTCTCCGTAGTACGTCGAGAAGCCCGATCCGGCCGCGTCGCGCTCGGTCACCGTGAACGATGTGCGCGCGCTGCTGACCGACGGCGCGCTGTAGTACATCCGCCTGTTCGTGTAGATGTTGGCGCCGTCCGCCTCTTCAATGAGTGCGCGGTCGAAGAACAGCGCATACATCCCCTGGTGATACCGGCCCCAGTGCGCCTTGAGCGCCAGGGTATTCCGCCCGGTCACGTCCCACACCACGCCGATGCGTGGGTCGAAGCCGTCCGCGCGCGCCGCGTTCAGTCCGCGCAGCGCTCCGCCCCACCGCCCATATCGTAGTCCGGGCGTCAATGTGAGACGGCTGCCGACACTGACGTAGTCCTGTGCAAATAGCGCCACGCTCGAGACGTCGCTGTCCAGCCGGATGTCGCCGCCCCACTCGCTTGCGGTCGTGCCCCAGGTGCTTGCGTCGACGGGATCGAACGCCGCGATGCCGAACGTGTACGGACGCCACGTGACGCCACCGTTGCGCGTGCGCTGATTTCCCCAGTGTCCTCGCGTCGCCTCGGCGCCCACCACCAGCTCATGCTCGGCGCGGAGCGCGCTGCGACTCGTGCGCCACTGGATGGTGCCGCTCGTGCTCGACGCGTGGCGCCGCTCGTCGAACGCCGAATTCTGGAACGTCGGCTCGCGGCCGAGCGTCACGGGCTGCACCGCGGGCACGACCGATCCCTGGTAGCCGAGTCGCGACTCGATCGCGTTGTATCCGGCCAGGCGCACGTCGACCGCGTTGCGCGCGCTCGGGCTTCCGCTCCATCCCAGCTCGTAGAACGCGGTGGGCTGACGCGTGCGCAGCGTCGCGGATGGATCGTCCACGCCATTGATGCCGGCATGGTCGGCTGCTTGCGTGCCGAAACCGAACAGTGCGTCGACGCGCTGGCTCCCGCGTGCCGCGGGACGCCACGTCAGCTTGCCGAGTCCTCGGGCGTTGAGATGTTCCTCCTGCACAGCCTGGAAGTCGCGCGGCGCCGCGGTGGTCAGATTCGGCGAGCGCAGGTCGCGTCCCACGATCTGGGCGCCGGCGAAATAGAAGAGCCGGTCGCGCGCAATGGGGCCGGAGATCTCGCCGCTGGCCTCGCGTCGCCCGGCCTGCTCGACGCCCTGCTCGTTGGCGTTGAAGTTGGTGGCGGTGAGGCCGGCCGACTCGTAGTTGGTGCGGAAGGCCATCCGGCGGTCGTTGGTTCCGGTCCTCGTGATGGCGTTGATGATGCCGCCCTGGAAGTTGCCGTGCTCCGCGCCCGCGCCCAGCCCGCGCACGTCCAGCGCTTCGATCCAGTCGACGCTCAGCGCGAGAAAGTCGCCGCCGAGTCCCGGATGATTGACCGAAATGCCGTCGAGCTGGTAGTCGTTGGAAACGCCGGGCGCTCCACCCCACAGCTGGTTCGTGCGCGCACCCGGGACGAGCGCGATGAGACTGGACGCATCGCGCGCGCTGGGGAGGAGCGCGGTGAACTCGCGATCCAGGCGGAGCGACAGCTCGGGCGTCGAGGCGTCGATCGACGTCGGCGTGCTGATCACCGTGATCGTCGACAGCTGTTGCGTCGCCTGGGTGAGCGCGACGCTCACGCTCACCGTCTGGTCCTCGCCCACGCGCACACCGGCGCGCTCGGCGACGCGATAGCCGACTTTGCGAACCGTGATTGTGTACAAGCCGGCGGCGAGCGGCGCGAGCCGAAAGCGTCCGAGCGAGTCGGTGACGGCTTCGGCCGCGATGGATTTGTTCGAGCGCGCGGCGAACACGGACGCCGCTTCGACCGGCGTGCCGCTCTCGAGGACCGTGCCCGTGACCGCGCTTTGCGCCGTGGAGGTGATCGGCAGCGCCGCAAGCGCCATCAGCACCAGCGTCAGTCGCATCCGCTCAGCTCAAACGGGTGTCGCGGCAGGTGGCGGTGCCGATAGCGATCGCGGCGAGAACCAGGAATTGCCTGTTGAACTGGATTGTTCGCAAGATTCCAGGGCGAGAGTCTCGGGTCTGAACAGGGCGAGCAGGCCACCTAATCTACCGCCGTTCGGCGTGGCTGGTCT
>DASTVV010000019.1:0-8627 GCA_035758925.1 Gemmatimonadaceae bacterium | reverse complement strand
CGGCGGTCTGAGACTCGCCTCCGGGCGCTCGACACGTACCTGAAGGCGTCCGCCAGGGGGCGTGTACCGGATCGCGTTGGACAGGAGGTTGCCGACGATCTGCCGGATCCTCAGCGGATCGGAGATGATGGTCGGCACGTCGGGCGCCACATGCCTGGTCAAGGTCTGACCCTTCGCTTCTGCCTGGACGCGATAGTCCAGCGCGGTTTCCTTGATGACGTCGCGCACGTCGAGCTCGACGTTGTGCAGCTCGAGCTCTCCCGCCTCGGCCTTGGCAAGATCGAGGGCTCGACCGATCAACTCGAGCGCTCGCTGGATGGCGCTTCGGGCCCGGGCGATGCTGTCCCGCTGCTTGTCCGCGAGCTCGCCGAACACCCCTTCCTGGAGCAGGTCGAGGAACCCGTCGGCCGCACCGAGCGGATTCTTCACGTCATGCGTGAATCCGCGCACCAGCCGCTGCCGGCCAAGCTCGTAGCGCTTCCGTTCCGTGATGTCCTCCGTGACGCCGGCGATGTAGATGCCACCATGCTCGTCGTGAACAGGGAAGCCGCGCGTCGACACCCATCGGATGTCGCCGGAGGGTTGCACGATGCGGTGCTCGACATGGTATTCGGCGGTACGCGCCCCCGTGATCACTGCCAACACCCGCTCGCGATCGTCTGGATGCACGCCATCCAACCAGGACCACGGATTCTTGTAGAGGCTGTCGCGTGAGCGTCCCCAGATCTCCTCAAAGGCGGCGTTGGCATACAGGGTCCGGTGCAACACGGGATCGCGCAGCCAGATGATGCTGGGAATATTGTCGGCAATCTGGCGATAGCGTTGTTCGCTGGTGCGCAGCGCGCTGTCCAGCTCGAACCGCCGGAGCATCGAGGCGCCGAGCTCCGTCAGGGCGTCCAGGTACGAAGCCACGGCCTGCGCCGATTCCACGCCCGTCCGCGGCCGAACCACGGCGAGTGTTCCTCGAACATGGTGATCGGACAGGACTGGAACGACGATGCCCTGGAGCTCCCCCCCGTCGCCGCCGCGCCTGGGCACCAGGTCCGTCATCCGTTCCAGCAGTGGTTCGACGTCGGCAGCGATGGCAACGTTTCCGGAGGCCGCCATGTCCCGCGTGAGAGATTCCCCGTAGCCAACGGTCGCCGGGGGCGACAGGCCTTTCGTAGTGGCGGTCTCCACTGACAGGGGTGCATCCCGGGCGGTGTCACGGGGCAACTCGACCCGCGCACCGATCGCTTCTGTCGCGTCCATTGCCTCTTCGGCGATGATCCGGGCGGCGTCCTCGACACTGGTGCATGCGTTCAGTCGTCGAGCGGTTTCGCCCAGGGCCGATTGGTGTCGGTCGCGCGCATCGAGGCGCAGCGCCCGGCGTTGGAATCCCGCTCCCAGACGCGCGAGGAGCGCGAGCGCGATCAACGCCAGCAGGGCGAGGACGGATGACAGAACGGCGCTCTGGCGCTGCGATGCCCCGAACCGTTGCTGCTGTCGCGCTGCGGACTGCTGAATCGCGGCGTCGAGCGCGCCCGCGTCTGAAATGACCGACGCGAAATGCAGCTGCCGGTCCTGAATGCCTTCGAGAAAGCGGGCCTTGGACAGTTCGCCGCGGTAGAGCGAGTCGAATGCGGCGTCGGCCTGCGCGGCGCGCTGCTCCAGGCGCAGCGTCGCTTGCAGGACAGGCGCCCCAAGTTGCCGCGCCAGCGGCGCGAGCCGGGCCTGTGCCCGTTGGCGCGCGGCGCGACCCTGGCGATGACTTGTCGCGAACTCCTCATCGCCGGTGAGGAGGAAACCGCGGGTGCCGGCGATCTCCATCGCGAGCGCCAGCTCGACCTCGGTCACGGCCGCGCGAGCAGGGTCCGTGACGCTCGAGATGCGCTCGAGTGCCGCTCGGGCACGGCGTTCGACATTCAACAGGACCAGGAGCAATGACAGCAGCGAGACGAGCGCGATCCCCAGCGGAATGAGCGGACGCCAACGCCGGCGCAGCGCGGACCGCTCGTGCGGGGACAACGGTTGCGGTGCGGCCTCCACGCGCAGCGGCCGGAGCCATGCGGGCCGGTGTGGCATCGGCCGGTCGCCGTCACGCATGCGATCGTGAGTTCTTGGGCAAAGTGATCCGGAAGGTGCTGCCCACCGACGGCGTGCTCTCGCCCGTGATGTCTCCGCCCATGAGCCGGGCAATCCGCCTTGCCACGGCGAGCCCAAGGCCACTGCCACCCGTTCTGCGCGTCCTGGTCTGATCGACTTGCCAGAAGGGGTCGAACACGTGCTCGAGGTCGTCGGGGGCGATGCCCACGCCCGTATCGCGAATCTCGAATGTCACCGCACCGTCATGGTCCACAGTGCGAACGACGACCTCGCCGCGCTGCGTGAATTTCACCGCGTTCGACACCAGACTCACCAGCATCTGGCGGAGCTTTGTTGCGTCCGATCGGATGGTCAGGGCGGGGTCCGCCGGCTCGGCGCGCAGCGCAAGCCGATTCTGCGCCGCGATCGGCGACAGGGAGTCGACCACGTCGTCCACCACGTGCTTGACGCGAACCGGCTCCACGTGCACCGATTCCTCGTTCGATTCGAGTCGCGCGAACAGCAACATTTCCTCGACCAGCGACCGCAAGTGGATCGCGTTCGCCTTGATGCGCTCCAGCGGCTGCTTCTGTCCGTCCGACACCGGTCCGCTGATGCCGTCCGCCAGGAGCTGGTCGAAGCCGATGATCGCCGTGAGGGGCGTGCGCAATTCGTGGCTGATCGTCGCGAGAAAGTTTGCTTTGGCCTCATTTGCCTCGCGCGCGGCGCAATAGAGTCGCGCGTTGTCGATCGCCACCGCCGCGCGGCGCGCCAGCGCCTGCGCCGTGGCGAAATCGGCTTCGTCGAAGCGGCGCTCGGGACGCGAGCTGATCAGCATCAGCGAGCCCAGGATCATTCCGCGCGTGGCCATCGGGACGATCATGATGGAGTAGACGCCGGCCAATCGCATCGCGGCAAGGTGGTCGGCGTTCACCGCCATGCGCTCGAGCATGTCGTCCGTGACCTCTCGAACCATGCGCGGCTCTCCCGTGCGAATCACGACGTCGATGCCCAGGTCAGCGCCGCGCCCGCGCGGGAATTTGTCCTCGAGTGACCGCGCCCAACGTACCTTGGCGGGATCGAGGTGCGCCACCGCGAGGCGCTTGATCCGGCCGTCGACGACGAGGTCCACCGCGCACCAGTCGGCGAAGTCGGGAACGGCGCGCTGGGCGACCAGCGCCACCGTCGCCTCGTAGTCCAGCGACGAGGACAGTACGCGGCCGGCCTCGGCAAGCAGGCGATTGCGCTGTTCACTCGCCACCGCGGCGTCGTGTGCCGCTCGCAGCAGTTGGGCCCGGGCCCTGAACAGCGAAGCCAGCGCCGTCACGGCCAGGCCTACGACCGTGAATGCCACGACGGAGAAGATCTCGGGATCGGCGAGCCGCACCGATCCGCGCGGCGGCAACCACTCATACGTGACGACGAGGATGCCGGCGATCGTCGCGAACATGCCGGCGGGCGCGCCCGCGTAGACCGCTGCCGCGACGACGGCCAGGTAGAAGAGCGCGAATCGCTCGTAGAGGATCGCCTCCCCACACAGGAGGGTCAGCGCACTCGCGACGAACACGATCGCCACGACGACGGCGCCGCGCCTGGCAGTGACGGCGTACGGCTCCAGCAGGGTGCCCGGCTGGATTGCCTCGAAGGCTCGAATGCCGTTCACACCGACCCTGGCAGGAGCATCACGAATCCTGGCGTAGTCTTCTCGTCCCCGACCTGTGCGAATCGGCAGACTGCGGACCATCAACTCCAGTGGTACGCAGTCGGACCGTGATGGCGCTGCCATCGCCCAGCGATGTCTTCCATCGAGTCGAAACGGCAGGCAGTATCTTCTGGTGCGGATCGATCTCATCACGAACGGAGTGATGAACTCGGGACGCTGCTCGACACTGTGTCCGTCCACCCTTAGCACGTGACTACCGTGAGACGACTCCTGCTCATCCTCGCGCTTGCCGCCATGACCTCGCCATCGAGCGCCCTCGCACAGACCTCCGCGGCTGAGCGCGGCGCCCCGCGCGCGCAAACGAAAAATGGGATAGTGCAGGGGCTGACTCTCTCGAGCGGCGTCCGCTCGTTCCGCGGAATTCCCTACGCCGCGCCGCCGGTGGGCGAGAACCGCTGGAAGCCGCCACAGCCCGTGAAATCCTGGGCGGGCGTGCGCGCTGCCGAACGCTTTGGCTATCAATGCATGCAGGCGCGCGTTTACGGGGACATGATGTTCCGCAACGCCGGGGTGAGCGAGGACTGCCTCTACGTGAACGTGTGGATACCCGCGAGCGCGTCGCCGAACGCGAAGCTGCCGGTGCTGTTCTATATCTACGGCGGCGGCTGGGTGGCGGGTGACGGTTCGGAGCCGCGCTACGACGGCGAGAGCATGGCGAAGCGCGGCATCGTCGTCGTCACGCTGAGCCACCGCCTGGGGATCTTCGGCGGGTTCTCGCACCCCGAGCTCTCGGCCGAGTCGCCGCAGCACGCGTCGGGGAACTACGGGTCGTTGGACCAGACGGCCGCGCTGCGCTGGGTACGGGAGAACATCGCGGCGTTTGGCGGCGACCCGCTCACGGTCACCATCGCCGGCGAGTCGGCGGGATCATTTGCGGTGAGCGCGCTCATGGCGTCCCCGATGGCGAAGGGACTCTTTGCCCGCGCGATCGGTGAGAGCGGTGCTTTTTTTGGAAGCACTGTCCGCGTGCACTCGCGTGACGAGTCGGAGCAGAACGGCGTGAAGTTCGCCGCGACTGTCGGCGCGTCGTCGCTCGCCGCATTGCGCGCGTTGTCCGCCGCCGAGCTCCTCGAGGCGTCGGGACGCCCAGGCATAGCGCGCTTCGAATCGAACATCGATGGGCTCTTCTTCCCCAAGGCGCCGGCCGAGATCTACGCCGCCGGGGAACAGGCAAAGGTGCCGCTGCTCGCGGGCTGGAATTCGGCGGAGTTACCGGGCAGCGTACTGCTGCGCGAGGATCCGGCACCCGAGCGCGTGCGCGGCGTGCTGGCGCAGCTGTTCGGCGCGCGTGCGGCCGAGGCGGAAACGGTTTTTCCGGTGGCCACGGCTGAAGCGGCGGAGCAATCGCTCACCGACCTCGCCAGCGATCGCTTTTTGGGCTACGCCACGTGGAAGTGGATCGAGGAGCATGCGCGCACGAGCGGGCAGCCGGTCTACCGATACATGTACGCGCGCCCGCGTCCGGCGACCGTGGAGTCGGGTGTGACACCGAACCTTGCCGGTGGGGTCACGCGCGGAGCCGCGAACGCGGCACCCCAGCCCTTGGCGCGCGGTGCCGTGCATTCGGCGGAGATCGAGTACGCGCTCGGGAATCTGTCTTCAAACAAGGTGTTCGCGTGGACGCCCGACGACTACAAGGTGTCGGCGACGATGCAGGGCTACTTCGAGAATTTCATCAAGACGGGAAACCCGAACGGGGCTGGTCTGCCAGTGTGGCCTCGCGGCGAGGTGAGCAACGGTCAGGCGCAACGGATCCGAATCGACGTGGAGACACACGCAGAGCAGGAACCGCGAGCTCGGTACCTCTTTCTCGACAAGGTCGCGGCGGAAACGAGGCCCTGAACGCGACGAGGCCTTGGAAGGCGGACAGGAAGCGGAACTGAACCTCGAGTTGCGCGCTGGTGTCTTGCACTCGTCTCGCCGGGCCGAGCACTATATGATGGGCGTCCCGCCTCCCAGCTCCGGCCTCCCGCTTCCCGCCTCCCGCTTCCCGCTGATGATCACTCGTCGCACTGGACTCGCCCTCATCGCATTGGTCGCGGCGCTCCCCGCCGGCGCCACGGCCCAGGGTCCCGCGCCCCTTCCATATCGCGACCCGCGTCTCCCGGTCGAGCGGCGAGTGGACGACCTGCTCGCGCGCATGACGCCCGAGGAGAAGCTCGCGCAGCTGCTCAGCCTCTGGCAGGGCAAGCGTGCGATCACCGATGCCCAGGGTCGCTTCGACCCGAGCCACGCGCCGCGGTGGTTCCGCGTCGGGATCGGACGCATCGAGCGGCCCAGCGACGACCACGGCGCGCGTGCCGAGGCCGAGTTCACCAACGCAATTCAGCGCTGGGTGCGCGACAGCACGCGGCTCGGCATTCCGGTGCTGTTTCACGAGGAAGCGCTCCACGGCCTCATGGGCCCCGAGGCGACGAGCTTTCCGCAGGCCATCGCGCTCGCGAGCTCGTGGAATCCCGAGCTCACGGAGCGCGTGTTCGCGACGGTCGCCGCCGAGGTCCGCGCGCGCGGCGCACAGCAGGTGCTCGCGCCGGTGGTGGACGTGGCGCGCGATCCGCGCTGGGGACGCATCGAGGAGACGTTCGGCGAAGATCCCTATCTCGCGGCCCGCATGGGCGTCGCCGCGGTACGCGGTTTCCAGGGCGCTGCGCGTCTCCAGGGGCCGTCCGTCACCGTGCCGGCAGACCGTGTGATCGCCACACTCAAGCACATGACCGGGCACGGCCAGCCGGAGAGCGGCACCAACATCGGGCCCGCGACACTGGGCGAGAACACATTGCGCAATTCTTTCTTTCCCCCGTTTGAGGCGGCTGTGAAAGAGGCGCATGCGGGCAGTTTGATGCCCTCCTACAACGAAATCGACGGCGTGCCGTCGCACGCGAACGCGTGGATGCTGCGCGACGTGCTGCGCAACGAGTGGGGGTTCGACGGCACGATCGTGTCGGACTGGTTCGCGATCCCCGACCTCGTGGGGCGGCACCACATCGCGGCCGACACGACCGAAGCCGCGCGGCTGGCGCTCGCGGCCACGGTGGACATCGACCTGCCGGATGTAGCGGCGTATCAGCGTTTGCTCGCGGAGGTGCAGGCCGGCCGCGTGCAGCAGCGCGCCATCGACGCCGCGGTGCGCCGGTCGCTGCGCGCCAAGTTCGCGTTGGGCCTGTTCGAGCGGCCATACGTAGATGTAAGTCGCGCCGACAGCATCTCGGGCGCCGCGGCGCATCGCGCGCTGGCGCTCGAGGCGGCGCGTCAGTCCATCGTGCTGCTGCGCAACGAAGGCAACGCCCTCCCGCTGCGCGCCGAACAGCTGCGCAAGATCGCGGTGATCGGGCCGCACGCGGCCGAGGTGCTGCTGGGCGGATACGCCGGCGTCCCGCGCCACTCGGTGAGCATCCTGGAGGGAATCCGAGCACGCGTGTCGGCTGCGACCGTCGACTACGCCGAGGGCGTGCGTATTACGGAGGACTCGACGTTCGCGCGCGAGGCGCAGCCGCACATCGACGGCGTGCGTTCGCGGGAACGCTGGGAGGCGTTCAAGGTGGTGCTCGCCGACGCGCCGTCCAACGCACGCCGCATCCAGGAGGCGGTCGCGCTGGCGCAAGCGAGCGACGTCGCCATCGTTGTCGTGGGCGACAACGAGTTCACGTCGCGCGAGGCGTGGGCCGAGGAGCACCTCGGCGACCGCAACAGCCTCGGACTTCCCGGCCAGCAGGAGGAGCTGGTTGACGCGATCCTGGCGACGGGCAAGCCGACGGTGCTGGTCTTGATCAACGGCCGGCCCGCTTCGATCCCCAGTCTCGCGACGCGCGCGCCCGCGATCGTGGAGGGATGGTACCTGGGCCAGGAGACTGGGACCGCGATTGCCGAGGTGCTGTTCGGCGACGTGAATCCCGGCGGCAAGCTGCCGGTGTCCGTGGCGCGCGACGTCGGACAGCTGCCGATCTTCTACGATCGCAAGCCGTCGGCGCGGCGCGGGTATCTATTTGGAGAGGTAACGCCGCTGTGGCCGTTCGGGTACGGGCTGTCGTATACGACGTTCACGTACGGTGCGCCGACGCTCGCCGCCACGCGCATCGGCGCGAACGGGAACACGACGGTCTCGGTGGACGTCACCAACAGCGGCGCGCGCGCCGGTGACGAGGTGGTGCAGCTCTACGTGCGCGACCGCGTGAGCCGCGTGACTCGGCCAGTGCAGGAACTGCGCGGATTCCAGCGTGTGTCGCTCGAGCCGGGCGAGACGCGCACGGTGCGATTCAACGTGGACTCCAAAACGCTCGGCTACTACGGACCGCGGATGAAATGGGTGGTGGAGCCGGGGACGTTCGATCTCATGATCGGCGGGAGCTCGGCCGCGGTGAAGTCCGTGACCCTCGAGGTCGTGAGGCAATAGCGGCGTCAGCCCGCCGTCGTCGACGGCGAGGTCCAGAACGGGCTGAACCCAGCGGAACGGGCAGCACCAACGGGCAGCACGCGTGAAAACGGGGCGCAAACTCGGCGCGCCCCGCTGGTCCAAACCCGCTGTGTCTATGTAGCTTACAGCGTTCTTTGGATGGGTGGCCGAGTGGCTTAAGGCGCACGCCTGGAAAGCGTGTGGACGGGTTAAACCGTCTCAAGAGTTCGAATCTCTTCCCATCCGCTCCAACCCAATGCCCCGTTTGCGATTACTATCGCGAGCGGGGTTTGGTGTTTGGAGGGTGAAGCTGTCAGGAAATGACCGACGACTGCGACCCTCTGCCTCGCCGCCTCGGTCGGCCAATCCGCGCCGAAACACGGCGCCGGTCGCGCCACCAGCGCGAGCGCTTTCGCCTCCGCGCGAAGCTCGCGCACGAAGTCGCTCGAA
>DASTVV010000227.1:0-6460 GCA_035758925.1 Gemmatimonadaceae bacterium | reverse complement strand
CGGGCGGGCAGGTGGGAACGGTCGGACGCATCCAAGCCTTTCCCGGAGCGCCGAACGTCATCCCGGGCAGAGTGGTCTGCTCGCTGGAGCTGCGCGACCTGGACGCAGCGAAGATCGATCGGCTGTACGGTGCGATCGTAGCCGAGGCCAAAGTGATCGGTGCTTCCAACGGCACCACGTTCGAATACCGTTCGCTGCATGAGAACGTGCCCGCACCAAGCGATCCCGCGGTTCGCGACATGATCGAGCAATCCGCACGAGCGCTTGGACTCACCACGCGTCACATGCCGAGCGGCGCCGGACACGACGCGCAATCGATGGCTCAACTGGGACCCATGGGGATGATTTTCATACCGAGCATCGGCGGCATCAGTCACTCACCGAAGGAGTTCTCCACCGCGGACGACATCGCGCGCGGTGCGCGCGTGTTGATGGGCGCGGTGCTGCTCGCGGACAAGCGCTGATGCAGCTCATGCGATCCATGCTGCTCTGGGCGTCGCGGAACGCCCGGATGGAGCGCATCGTGCGCTCGAGTCGGCCGATGCGGCCGCTGGTCTCCCGCTTCATGCCGGGCGAGGATCTCGAGGCCGCGATCGTGGCCGTGCGTCGCCTGCAAGCGGAGGGCACCGCCACCATTCTCACGTACCTCGGGGAGAACGTCACGACCGATGCGGCCGCCGATCAGACCGTCGCGGAATACGATCGCCTGTTCGCGGCGCTGAAGCAGACCGGCGCGGACGCTCACGTCTCGATCAAGCTCACGCAGCTCGGCTGGGACCTGGATCGAGGTCGCGCGCTGGACCGCGTTCGTCGCCTGGCGCGAACGGCCGCGGCGAGCGGGCCCGGAATGATGCTGGCGGTCGACATGGAAGGCTCCGAGTACGTGGACTCGACGGTGGACGCGTACGCGCAGCTGACGCGCGAGTTCAACAACGTCGCGTTGTGCGTTCAAGCGTACCTGCACCGCACGCCGAACGACCTGAAGCGCCTGCTTGCGCCGCCGCTCAAGCCGTACATCCGGCTTGTGAAGGGCGCCTACCGCGAGCCCGGGTCCATCGCGCTACAGGGAAGGCCGCAGATCGACGAGCGTTATCGCGCGCTCGCGAAGGAGCTGTTGGCGGGGTTGCGACACGGAGCCCGCGCTGTGTTCGGAACGCACGATCTCAAGCTCGCGGACCAGATCCGCAAGGACGCGCACGACGCCGGTGTGTCGGAGTCGCAGTACGAGATTCAGATGCTCTATGGAATCCAGGACGCCGGACGTCGCAAGCTGGCGAACGAAGGCCTGAAGACGCGCGTACTGATCAGCTACGGAAAGGCGTGGTATCCCTGGTTCATGCGCCGGCTTGCGGAGAAGCCGGCGAACCTGTGGTTGATCGGCCGTAATCTGCTTTCGTAGCGCCTTCGTTCGGGGCGCGCTCACCGGAGGGGGAGGCTGGGCGCTTCGAGCGCAGCGGTGCACTGACGCGCTCATACCACTTCGCGAGCAACGGTGTGAGCGCGAGCGTCGCGGCGATGCGGAGTGGCTGCGTAACCTTCGTCGCGATGTAGGCGGCGGTCCAGATGCCGAGGTTGGCCGCGACGCCGTCAGTCTTCCAGCCGAAGCGGATGGCTGCCCAGAAACCGATCCACACGACGAAGAACAGCACCATGTACACGACGCCTGCGGCGAACCCGTACTCGACCAGCAGGTTCTTCAACGTTTTGCGCACAAGAGAAAACTAAACAACGACGGAGTCTGAAAAGGAAATGGGAACGGGTCGAGTTTCCTTCTCGCCCATTCCCAATTCCCAACACCGACTTCGCGATTCTTTCTCCGTATTTCTACGGTCGATCTTTCGAATCCTCCATGAACGCCCCATCGTCGGAGCCTGAATCGCGCGAGTGTTCGACGCGCAGGATCTGGCGCTGGATCTGGTCGCCTACCTTGATCGTCACGAGGTAGTCGCCGGTCGCGACGACGGCTGCCTGGTTGCCGCCGAAGCCGCCGCCACCACCGCCTCCACCAAAGCCGCCGCATCCACCACCGCCACCACCACCGCCACCGAAGCCGCCACCGAACACGCTGCAGCCGGGTCGGCCCGGCACCTGGAAGAGCGCGCCGACCTCCTGGAATCCGCCAGGGAACGCTGACTGGACTTCGGTGGCACTTTCACCGAGCGCGGCAGCGAGGCCGCCGCCCCCGCCCCCCCCACCGCCGCCGCCCTCTCCGGGCCGCTCATTCCACGTGCCGCCGGGGCCGAGTCGGGCGAGTGCACCGGCTTGGGCGACTCCGCCACCACCGCCACCACCGCCACCACCGCCGCCACCGAAGCCACCGAAGCCACCTGCGGGCGCAGTGCCGTTGACGACAGCACGCATGCGATCAATTGCCTGCTTGGGGATCGATCCCGCCTTCTCGAGCGAATCGAGCACGAATACAGCGCGTCGAACCGCCAATGCGCTGTCACGCCGCTGAGAGAGCGAGAGGACGCGGGGGCGCGGGCGTCCGCGCAGATCCCACGTCACTCGATGCAGGCCTGCGGTCCGGGGTCCGTTCAGCGTGCGCACGGTGTCTCCCATCGCGTTCGTGATCACGAGACGCACACTGTCGCGCGTACCAGACGCGAGACGGTATACGATCTCGGCACCGTGCTGCGGGCTGGGCGCGGCGAACGTCTTCTGTCCGCCACCGTTCGAGGACTCTCCCATCGCGGGTCCCTGGCCGTACTCGTACGCCCGCTTCGGCTCGAAAAGGTGCAGGGGATGCGACGCGATGTCCCGCGTCATCTGCTGCAGCGGAGCAACGTCCACGATCCAGAATCCGCGACCGTGTGTGGCCGCGATCAGCTCGCGCTCACGCGGGTGGATCTTCAGGTCGTAGACCGGAACGGTCGGCAGATTCGTCATGAACTTCTGCCAGTTGACACCGCGATCCAGCGAGACGTACACGCCCGTGGCCGTCCCCACGTAGAGGAGATCCCGGTTCACCGGATCCTCGCGGAACGCGCGAATATTGTCGACGCCGCCCTTGGGCAGGTTGTTGACGATCGAACGGAACGTGCGCCCGCCGTCGTTGGTCACGTAGAGATACGGCGTGAAGTCGTTCCAGCGGTGGTTGTCGAACGCGATGTATGCGGTGAGCGAATCGAAGTGCGACGGCTCCGCCCGCGTGACGTAGACGTCACCCGCGGGCAAGCCAGCAAATCGCGTGATGGGAATCGGCTCCCACATCGCGCCGTCGCTTCGCGTGAACCACACGTTGCCGTCGTCCGTTCCCGCCCAGAGGAAGCCAGGGCGGACATACGACTCCGCGAGCACCACGACCGTGCCATACGTCTCGGCGCCAGTGGCGTCGATCGTGATCCCACCGGTCTTCCGCATGCTCGTGTCGATCTTGGCGTACTGCTTCTTCGACAGGTCGGGCGAGATGGGATAGAGGTTGTCGCCGCGCTGCGTGCTCTTGAGCACGCGGTTGCCGGCCATGTAGAACACATCCGGATTGTGCGGCGACAGGAAGAACGGCGAGTTCCAGTTGAAGCGCATGTCCAGCTCGGATGAGTCCGTGCGCTGCCTCGACCGGATATCGGCGATGCGCCGTTCGGCGTCGCGGTTCACCGGGCGGGTGGTGTCCCCGCGCTCGATGAGAATCGAATCCTCGAACAACTGGTACCGTGGACGCCAGGTTGGCTTCACCAGGTTGGTCCGCTCGCCCGTTCTGAGATTGAGGCGCGATACGTTGCCGCCCTGCGACTCGCCCCAGACGATCCACGGTTCCTGCGGATGCTGCGCGGTATAGAAGCCGTCGCCGCCGGCGATGGTAAACCAGTACGCGTTGGTCACCGCGCCGTTCTTCCGCCGGCTCGGCCCGCACCACGAGCCGTTGTCCTGCGCGCCACCGCAGATGTTGTACGGGAACTCCATGTCGTAACTGACTTCATAGAACTGCCCGATGGGCAGCTGCGCGCCAAAGTCCCAGTTTCCGCCGCCATCAAACGACATGCCGATGCCGCCGTCGTTACCCACCACCATGCGATCGGGATCGTTCGGGTCGATCCACATGGCATGGTGATCGACGTGAATGCCGACCGTGGCGTTGCGCGTGGTCTTGCCGCCGTCGTTCGACACGAGCACCGGCGTGGAGGACAACCACACGCGATCCGGATTGCGCGGATGCACGCGGACCTGGGAGTAGTAGAACGGCCGCGTGTCGGCGTCGTTCATCTTGGTCCAGGTCTTCCCGGCGTCGGTGCTGCGGTACAGGCCGTTCTTCAGCCGCTGGCGCGCCGTACCCGGAGCGGGCTTCGGGTTCGGAGTGGAATCCGCTTCCGTCAGCGCGTAGACGATGTCGGGATTGCTCAGCGAGATCGCGAGACCGATGCGTCCCTTGGTGGTTTCGGGGAAGCCGCCGCCCTTGATCTCGGTCCACGTGCCGCCACCGTCCGTCGTTTTCCACAGGCCCGATCCGGGACCGCCGCTCCTGAGGAAGTAGGGTCCGCGGATCCGCTCATAGCTGGAGGCGTACAGTACGTTCGGGTTCTTCGGGTCCATCGCGATGTCGACAAAGCCTGCTTTGTCGCTGACGAACTTCGACATCGTCCAGGTCTGGCCGCCGTCCGTGGTCTTGTAGACTCCGCGCTCGGGGTTGGTCTTCCACGCGGCGCCGAGTGCCGCGACGTAAACGATGTTGGGATTGGTGGGATGAACGACGATGCGCCCGATGTGCTGGGTCTTTTCGAGGCCCATCAGTTTCCACGTGAGGCCGCCGTCAGTGCTCTTGTAGATGCCGCCACCCGGCTCGATGGTGTTACGGGAGTTCTGCTCGCCGGTGCCGGCCCATACTTGCATGGTGTCCGAGGGCGCGATCGCCAGCGCACCCATCGACACCACCTTCTCGCGGTCGAAAACCGGCCGGAAGGTCACGCCGTTGTTCGTGGTCTTCCAGATGCCGCCCGCAGCGGCGGCGACGAAGAACGTCTTGGACGGGCTGGGAATGCCCGCGATGTCCGCTGTTCGGCCTTCGAAATTCGCCGGCCCGACGGTGCGCCACCTGAAGCCGGCAAGGGTGAGGGAGTCGAGCGCCTGGGCCGACGCCAGACCTGGACAAAGAACGGCGGCTGAGAGCATGCCGCCTGCGAGCACGAGCAACCTTGAGGGACGCATAACGCCGCGGGCTGGTTTGGGTGCGAAACGGCCGCCGCACGGGCCGGTACGGCGGAAGACTTTAGACAATAGTCCTACGCCATGGCTATTGCGAGTGCTGCAAGACGGTACCATCCTCCAATAACCCCATGTACTCCGCCTGTTTGTTCTGCCACGCGAACCTCGGCACCAACGACGCGATTCCGTCGTTGCGCATCGGGCGCCGGCTGGCGTTCGATTCGGTGAAGGGAAGGCTGTGGGTCGTGTGCACGCACTGCGGCCGGTGGAACCTCACGCCCTTCGAGGAGCGTTGGGAGGCGGTTGAGGACTGCGAGCGGTTGTTCCGCGCCACACGGCTGCGCGTCTCCACGGACAACATCGGTCTGGCACAACCGCGCTGGGGCTTCGAGCTGGTGCGTATCGGCAGCGCGCTCTGGCCTGAAATAGCTGCCTGGCGGTACGGCACCAAGCTGCTGCACCGCGCGCCCTCCGTCGCCGGCTACGCTCAAAGCCTTGGCGTCAACCGCAAGACAGTGATGCGCATCCGTACGCTGCCGAGGCGCCATGAAGTCCTGGTGCGCCTCAAGTCGGAGCAACAGCGTGGCGCGATCGCCATCCGGTACGCGCACCTGCCCGAAGCGGAACTGCTGCGCCCCGATCGTGATGAGACGTGGCGTCTGCGTGTGCGGCACGACCACGGCCTCGCAATGCTCGAGGGTGCAGAGGCAATGAAGGCTGCGCGTGTGCTTCTCACGGCGCTCAACGACGGCTCGGCGCCGCAGTCGATGGTCCGCGCGGCCGTCGAGAAACTCGACGACGCGGGACGGTCCGACAGCTATTTCGCCCGTGTCGCAACGCTCGCATTGGCTTCGTCCTGGGGACGCCTGCCCGTCGTCAAGGTCGGCGGGGCACCATTCGGGCGCTCCGACCGTCCGATCGCGGAGCGTCTCATCGTTCGGCTCACGACACGTTCGTTCTGGGCCCGTGGAGGCACCGGCAGCGAAGAGCGCGCCCTGATCCACCTGCTGCCGGACGTCGATCGGCTGGCGCTCGAAATGGCCGCCAACGAAGACGCGGAGCGCAGGGCGCTCGCTGGCGAGCTGGCGCTGCTCGAGGAAGCATGGCGCGAAGCGGAAGAAATCGCCGCGATCGCGGACCATATCCTCGATGACGAGACGGCCTGAAGTCAGGTCAACGGGTTGTCAGGTTGTCAGGTTGTCAGTGCGGCTAACCCCGTCAATCCGTCCACCCGTCAACCCGTCAACCCGTCAACCCGTCAACCCGTCCACCCGCTTCACCGCTCCACGATCCCTGAAAGAAACTTCTTTACCCGCTCGTC
>DASTVV010000168.1:0-29974 GCA_035758925.1 Gemmatimonadaceae bacterium | reverse complement strand
CAGGGCGCTGCGGCGCCCCGGCACGACCGCTGCGACGATGACGCCAGAGGCGTCGTATCAGCGGGCCCGCCATGCCGGGATCACGCGGTCGGCGCACGTTGGCGGTCCCGCGGCGGACACCGACGATGATGCGGCGCTGCTCGCGGTCGGCGAGGCGGCGTGGGTGACGCCGTCCCGCGCCGTTCGCCCATCGCGCCCTCCGCCCGAAAAGGCCGACAGCTTTCCCCACGCGAGGCACGCGAAGCTTGCGTGCCTCGAATGTCATCAGACGGGCGCCGGGCATGGCCGTCTCACGTTCGAGCGGCCGCGTGGCTGTGCCATCTGCCATCATCAGGCTCCAACGCCGGCCCGGTGCGCGTCCTGCCATCGCCCGGAGGACTATGCGGCTCCGAAGCACGCGATCGTGACCGTGACGGTGCCCGGCCATCAGCCCAATCCGCGGCCGGTGGACTTCCTTCACGAACGGCACAGCGCGCGATCATGCGTGGAGTGCCACACCACGCCGGTCACGCTGGCGCCTGCGCCCGCGAAAGCGCAGTGTCAGGATTGCCACAGCGAGCATCACGCGGCGGGTCGTGCCTGCTCGGTGTGTCACAGGATCGTGGAGCCCAAAGCCGAGCACCGGACGCTGGAGGCTGCCCACCAGCGCTGCGACGCATGCCACACCGCCACGACCGTCGGGCGTTTGACGCCGACGCGAAGTCTCTGCAGCACCTGCCACGCCGCGAAGGCGAAGGACCACTACGACCGACAGGAATGCAGCGTGTGCCACTTCCTCGCGGAGCCCGACGCCTATCGGTTGAAACTCAGCACGGCTTCGCCCCGATGACGCGTCTCCGTGCGCTGATCGCGTGCATCCTGGCGACGGCGGTCGCTCCCGCGGCGGCCCAGAACTATCGAGCTCGCGTGGACGCGAGCTCTCAGGTCGTGTCGTTTCGCGGACTCGTCGCCGACAGCATCGCGGTCGCGTTGGTGGTGCCATCGGCGGGCGGAGGTTTGGAGACGCCCGATGGTCATGCGGTTCGGTGCGGCGCGGGCGAGTACTGCTTCTTCTTCCGGCCCGGTCCCGTATTGCGCGGCGCTCCGGTCACGACCTCCGCGAGCTTGATTCTGTGGGGTTTGGGCGTTCAGGGGTTGACGGTGCGCGCGACAGGCCGACTTCTGGCGGATGTCTGGAGCGATCAAGTGTGGCCCGGAACCGATCCGTCGGCGCAACTCATCGAGGGCTATCTCGACTACCAGCGAGGACCGGCCGTAGTGCGTGCCGGCCGCCTCCTCGTCGTGTCGCGCCTCGAGCCGATCGGTTTCGACGGCGGTTGGCTCAAGACTCGATGGGACCGTGCTTCGCTCGAGTTCGCGGCGTACGGCGGTTGGGGACTCGGACAGGCGTCCGCGCTCACGGTGTTGAGTCCCGCGCTGAATCCGCTGGACGAGTGGCGTCCACGCGATCGGCAGATCGTGGCGGGCGCGGAGGCCGCGTGGCTCTACGGCGACATGGATGTGCGAACGGAGTATCGCCGGGAAGTCGATCCGTTGGACGACTACTTCGTCTCGGAGCGCGCGGCGCTCTCGTTCGGCGCGCGAGTCGCGGCGGTTCGAGCAGCCGGTGCAGTCGAGTACAACATTGCCGAAGGACAACCCGGAAGCGCCGACCTCACGCTCACGTATCAGCGGCCGTGGCTTTCGGTGTCGGGCGGTGCGCGGCGGTACGTTCCTTATTTCAGCCTGTGGACGCTTTGGGGCGCCTTCAGCCCCGTGCCATACAATGCCGTGAACGTGTCCGCGCAGGTTCGGCCGACCAGCTGGCTGTCGCTGAACGGGCGCGGCGAACGGTATCGCTACGAGAACGCGGACGTCTCCACCGCCCTCGTGCCGCGGCTGCAGGATCGCGGATGGCGGGCGAGCGTCGGGGGCATCGCGACCTGGGCTCCCCGCTGGACGCTCGCCGCCAATTACGGCCTGGAGCATGGCCCCGGCGCTTCGGGGCGGTTCGCCGATGGCGCGGTGGGCTACACGCCCAACGACCGATTCACGTTCGATGTCTACGGCGGGACGACGGCGCGCCCGCTCGAGCTCCGCTACTACGACGCGACGACTCGCTGGATTGGCGGCCGCGCCGGCTGGCAACTCGGAGCGCAGCGGAGCTTGTGGGGCGACGTCGCGCTCGTCGACGACGATCGCGCCAGACCCGATGCCGGCGCGTCGTCGTTGGCCCAGGTGCGCATTCGCGCCGGATTGAGTCTGACGTTCGGCTCCGGCGCCGATCGCGCGCCGCTTCCGCCGGCTCGGCGGACGGGGCCATGAGACTGCGCCGGCCGGTGCCCCTGGTGGTGACCGTCGCGGCGCTGGTCGCGGGAACTCTTTTTGCCGCGCCGTCCACCGGCCGGTCTTCGCAGAGCCGATTCCCGCACGACAAACACGCCAGGGTGTTTCCGCTTTGCACCACGTGTCATGCGGGCGTCGTGGAACCGCGCGCGTCGATGTGGCCCGAGCCCGCGCGGTGCGCCTCGTGCCACGACGGTGTGGTGAAACCGCGAGTCGAGTGGCGGCCCCGAACAGGTCCGCGCGCCGGCAATCGGCGGTTCACGCATGAGGCGCACAGCCGCGCCGCGACCGCGAAAAACCCCGCCGACAGCCTGCTGATCCGGAATTGTTCGGCGTGTCATGTCACGGTTGGCGCGCCACGGATGACGGTGCAGAACGCCGTGGTCAGGCAATGCTTCGACTGTCACGGACTCAAGGCGCCCCACGTGGACGTCGCGAGCGACGCGTGCGCGACGTGTCACGTGCGCCTGACCGACGCGCCGGGGTTGACGCGCGACGACATCCGCGCCTTTCCCCGGCCGCAGTCGCACGACGCGAAGGATTTCGTGTTCGGTGGTCACGGCAGGGCAGCGCGTGTCCCCGGCGGCCAGGGCGGCCAGGTTGGTATCGCCGCGAGCTGCGCGACGTGCCATTCGCGAAACCTCTGCGTCGTCTGTCACGTGAACGCCCCGGAATCGCCCGTGATTCGCGCGCTGACGTTCGACGACCGCGCGCCAGTGTACGCGTTGCGGCAACCAGTGCCGGCGAGTCACGCGGCGGCCGGCTTTCTGCGCGCGCACGGCCGGGATGCGCAGCGGCCGTCGGCAAGCTGCGCGACGTGTCATGCGCGTGAGAGTTGCGCGAGCTGCCATGTGGGCGTACAGCCGCGTGCGGTCGCGGCCCTTCCCGCCGCGGCCGCGGGACGCGCGTCGGGCGCCCAGCTGATACGCGTACCGCCTGCGAGTCACACCCAGGACTTCAAGGAAGGGCACGCCGCTCAGGCGAACGCGCGTCCGACGTCGTGCGAGACGTGTCACGCGCGCTCGACATGTCTGGAATGTCACCGTCCCGACGGTGCCCAGAAGCCCCGCTATCACCTTCAGGGTTTCCTCACGCGCCACCCGAGTGCCGCGTTCGCGCGCGCCGCGAACTGCAGCGATTGCCACAACCCGGCGCAGTTCTGTCAGACCTGCCACCAGCAGGCGGGGCTTGTCGCGACGTCGCGAATCGGCCGGACCGGTTACCATGACGCCTTTCGCGGCTTCAGCCTGGGGCACGGGCAGGCCGCGCGGCAGAGTCTTGAATCCTGCGCGTCGTGCCATGCGGAGCGCGACTGCACGGCGTGTCATTCCGCGGTGGGCGGTGGCTTCCGGTTCAACCCCCACGGCCCCGGCTTCGATGCCGCGCGGATGCGTTCGAAGAATCCGTCGGTGTGCGTGGCGTGTCATGGCCGCGCCATCCCGGGCGGCCGGTAAGCGCAATTCCGGCCTCCGGCGAATCCAGCCGAGGTGTCGGATCTTCAGGTGCTGATCGAGAAGTCGGCCTCGCGTTTCTCGAAGAACGCCGCGAGCCCCTCGGCGAACTCGGCGCCGTCCGCGATCCGCGCCAGATGCTGCAGCTCCTCGTCGAGATGGACGTCGAGCTGCTCGACGCTCGCCGCGTGATTGACGAGCTGCTTGGCCACGCCGTAGGCCTTCGTCGGGCCTGACGCGACCCGCCGCGCCACCGCCAGGACGTCGGCGTCGAAGGTGCCGTCGTCGAACACGTCGGTGATCAGGCCGATGGTTTTCGCGTCCTCCGCGCTGAGTCGCGGATTCAACAGCACCAGCTCCATCGCCTTGCGGATGCCAACGAGGCGTGGCAGGAAGAACGTCGAGCTCTCCGCGCCGGTGAGGCCCGTCTTGTGGTACGCCCACTCGAGCGTGGCGCTTCGCGCCAGATACACCAGATCGCAGCACATGGCGATGCCGAACCCGCCGGCTGCCGCCACACCATTCACCGCGGCGATGAACGGTTTGGGCGATCGCTTGATTTCCGAGATCGCGCTGTGGAGATACTCCAGGATCTCCTTGAACTCCTCGCCGAATCCTTCGCGCGCGGCGTCGGGCTCGATCACGGCTTCGCCGGAACGGAGATAGGCGAAGTCCGGCGCGTCGGCGTGCGCGCGAATGGATTTCAGGTCCGCGCCGCTGCAGAACGCCTTGCCCGTGCCGCGGATCACGACGCAGCGAACGTTCTCGTCGCGGGCGAGCTGCAGCGCGGCGCGACGGAAATCACGCGCCGTGGTCACGTCCATCGAGTTGAACCGGTGCGGCCGGTTGATGGTCAAGATGCCGACCGCGCCTTCATGTCCGACTTCTATATATGTCTCCGCCATGCTGCCTCCCACCGACCAGGCAACGATCTCTGCGATCTCAGCGTCCCCGCGTTGAACCCGCCGCCTGCGCGATGAGCCCTCAACAGATCCGAGGCAAGGGCTCACCTTCCGATTCGATCATCAATCGTTTCCCCAGCCCGGTATCGAGCACGACGTCGCCGCCACGATTGGCGACGCACTCGCCGATCTCCGCCGCGTTGACGCCCGCTGCATGACGATGCAGAGCGTCGAGAACGGCGGACACCGCGGCGTCTCCGCCGCGCACACCGAGCAGCGCCTTGCCCTCGTTGGCGATGTGGAAGCAGTCCAGTCCAAGCACTTCCGCCGCGGCGCGCACGTCGTCGCGCAGCGGCACGTCGCGCTCCCGGATCACGATCCCGACTGCGCTCTTCTGTGCCATCTCGTGCAGCGCGCTGGACAGCCCACCGCGCGTGGGGTCCTTCATGGCGACGATCGCGCCTGGCGCGAGGTGCAGGGCGTCGCGAATCATGCGATTGAGTGGCGCGCAATCCGACTGGAGATCGCCGTCCAGCATCAACTCGTGGCGCCGAGCCATGAGCGCGACACCGTGGTCGCCGATCGTGCCGGTGACGATCAGTCGGTCGCCAGGCTGCAGCGCCGCGTCGCGAATCACGCACGACGTCAACGCCACGCCAGTCGTTGTGATCACGATGCCGTCCACGTCGCCGCGTCCCATCACCTTGGTATCACCGGTCAGAACGGTCGTGCCGGCCTCGCGGCAGGTGCGCAGCATTGACCCGTGGATGCGCTCGAGATCCGCGCGCGGGAACCCCTCCTCGATGACGACGGCGCAGGTCAGGCCCAGCGGTTCGGTCGCGCCCATCATGGCGAGATCGTTCACCGTCCCGGCGACCGCGAGCCGGCCGATATCGCCGCCGGGAAAGAAGACCGGGTGGACGACATGGGCGTCCGTGGTCACCACGAGCCACTTGTCGCCGATGCGCAGCGCCGCGCCGTCGTCCATCGCCGACAGACCGTAGCCGTCCACTGGAATGTCGACGAAGCCGGCGGCGAGCGTCTCGCCGATGAGGCGGCGCATGGCCTTGCCGCCGAATCCGTGCTTGAGGGCGATCACCTCGTTCTCGGCCCTGGGCCGCGTCGCCGCCGATGCGTACTCGGCAGGCACACCGATCGGCGCTCTCGTGGTGGTCATAGGTCCGGGTGTCCTCCGTACGTGTGCCAGATGCGGCAGGTGCCTTCGCTGCTCACCATGCATGCGCCGACGGGAGTCTCCGGTGTACAAGCCCTGCCGAACAGCGGACAGATGCTCGGCGACGCGATCCCCGACATGATGTCGCCGCAGATGCATGTTTGCGTGAGCACCGGCGGCGCGTGCCTCCAGAAGCTCCGCAGGTCGATGGTGAAGCGCCTGCGGGCATCGATGCCAGCGAACTCGTCGCGCAGACGCAGGTTGCCGTTCGGGACGTGCGCGATGCCGCGCCAGTTGCCGCCGATCGACCGGAAGACGCGCCAGAGCTGTCGCTGCGCGTTGCGGTTGCCTTCCTTCGTGACGCAACGCGGGAACATGTTGTCCACGCGCGGAACGCCGTCCCGAATGATCTCCACCAGGCGCGCGAGCCCTGCGAGGATGTCCAGCGGTTCGAATCCCGCAATGACGACTGGAATCCGGTGCCGCTCGACGAACTTCTCGAAGATGCCCCAGCCAGTGATGGTCGCCGCGTGCCCGGCCGCGAGAAACCCCTGTACGCGCGTCTCCGGCATCTCGGCGACGATTTCCATCACGGGCGGGATGTACTTGTGCGCCGAGAGGACCGAGAAGTTCGGGGGCGGATGTGACAGCACCAGGGCGGCGGTCGCGACAGCGGTCGTCTCGAAGCCGCTCGCAAAGAAGACGACGGGATCCGTGGTCTCGCGCGCGATCGCCACGGCCTGGGCAGCGCCATAGACTACGCTGACCGGAGCACCTCGTGCCCGTGCGTCCGCGAGCGACCTCACGGTGCCGGGCACGCGCATCATGTCGCCATACGTGACGATGCGCACGCCGCTCTCGGCGAGCACCACGGCCTCGTCGACTTCGGGGAGATCGGTGACGCAGACGGGGCAGCCCGGCCCCATGATCACGTCGAGCGCTTTTGGGAACGCGGAACGCAGCCCGAACTTCGCGATCGCCTGCTCGTGACTCCCGCACACGTGCATGACGGAGACCGGCTCACGGGGGGTCGCGCCCGTCGCCGCGCAGTGCCGTTCGATCGCGTCCGCGAGAGCTCTGGCGCGCGCCGGATCGCGAAACTTCAACTGCTCCGTCTCGCGAGTCAGTGCAGGGGAAGCAGACGCCAAAGTCATGGCAGTTCCTCCGCGCCCTCCGCGCCCTCCGCGCCCTCCGCGTTGAAAGCGGTTGCCGTCGTGGTTGCCGAAGCCGCGTCGATTTCTCCCCGAACGTCCGACGCCATCATGTCTTCGCCGTTCTCGCGCAACAACTGCTCGTACAGGGCCAGCGTGTCGACGATGTCGTGCGGAGCGATGCGACGGATGGCAAACCCGACGTGGTTGAGGATGTAGTCTCCGGGCACGACCGGCTCATCCACGAGATCCAGGCGCGTGTCCCGCTGCACGCCGAAGAAGTCCACGCGCGCGGTGTTGCCTGTCACGGCGACGACACGCCCGGGAACGCCAAGACACATACACGGTCCCTCCGATACCGTGAACCTCGTCAAATAGCGGCACCAGGGAGTCAGGGCGGACGGCGAAGTCGTGTGCGGAAAAAGCGCATGCAACGTACGGGAAACGCCTGCCTCGGCTCAGGTGAACGCCGCTCATCTGCCGGACCCTGAGATCGCATCCTGTGAGTACTCGTACTCGAGGGCAGATCTGTGCTATCGCCATCCGCGCTGCCATGGGCCGACGATGAATCGTTGAGCGCGCACCTCGAGCGCCGCGGCGTCAGCCGACGAGACTTCGTCGCCTGGTGCGGCCAGATGGCCGCTGTCCTGGGCATCGCGTCCACAGCGGTGCCGCGCGTCGCCCGAGCCTTGGAGGCCATCAAACGGCCCACGGTCATATGGCTGCAGCTTCAGGAGTGCACCGGCTGTGTGGAGAGCGTGACACGCACCGCCGACCCAACCATCGGCGACCTGGTGCTCGATGTCGTATCGCTGGACTACCAGCACACGCTCATGGCCGCCGCCGGCGAAGCCGCGGAGCAGGCCAAGCGGATCTCGATGAGCCAAAACGCGGGCAAGTACCTGCTCGTGGTCACGGGATCCGTGCCAATGAAGGAAAACGGGATTTACACCACCGTCGGGGGTCGCACGGCTCATGACCTCCTGGTCGAAGCGGCAAGAGACGCCGCCGCGGTCATCGCGGTCGGCGCCTGCGCGCACTTTGGGAGTGTGCAAGCCGCCAAGCCGAACCCCACCGGCGCAGTCGGTGTGCGCGACATCGTCAAGAACAAGCCTGTCGTGAACATTGCCGGCTGCCCGCCGATTGGTGACGTCGTCACCGCGACGGTGGTGCATTTCCTCACCTTTGGACGGCTACCGGCGATGGACCGCGAGGGCCGGCCGCTGTTCGCGTACGGCGCGCGGATTCACGACCAGTGTCCTCGGCGCGCCAACTACGACGCAGGCCAGTTCGTGAAGGCGTTCGACGACTCGGCCGCGCGCCAGGGATGGTGCCTCTACGAGGTGGGGTGCAAGGGCCCGGAAACGTTCTCGCCGTGTCCCATCTTCATGTGGAACGGGCACACGAGTTTCCCGATCGGCGCCGGTCATCCGTGCATCGGCTGCACGGAGCCGTACTTCTGGGACACGATGTCGCCGTTCTACACGCGCCTGCCGAACGTGATGGGCGTGAGCGTCGAGCGCACCGCCGACGTCGTCGGATTGTCACTCGCGGCAGGGGCCGCGGCTGGCGTGGCAGCGCATGCCATAGCAACGCAGGTCCATCAGATCCGCTCGCGCAGAACTGCGGCCCCACCGATTCCCGCACCGGACTATTCACCAGTCTCGTCATCGCCGGCGCGTCCGCCGCTGAGTCCGCCGTCAGGACCGCAGTCAGGTCCTCCCTCAGGAGATCCCCGTGGCTAGAACGAGAGTCGTCGTCGATCCCATCACGCGGATCGAAGGACACCTGCGCATCGAAGCGCAAGCCGAGAATGGCAGGATCGCGAACGCCTGGGCTTCCTCCACGCAATTCCGCGGCATCGAGATCATCATGCAGGGCCGCGACCCCCGCGATGCCTGGGCGTTCACGCAGCGCATCTGCGGCGTCTGTACCGTGGTGCATGCGGTCGCCTCGTGCCGCGCGGTGGAGGACGCCCTCGGCATCAGGATTCCACCGAACGCGAACACGATTCGCAACCTGATTCACGGAATGCAGTTCGTGCAGGATCACGTGATGCACTTCTATCACCTGCACGCGCTCGACTGGGTGGACGTCACGGGCGCGCTCAAGGCCGACCCGGCCGCCACATCGCGGCTGGCGCGTTCCATCTCACCGTGGCCGAACAACTCCGAGACCTATTTCGCGGAGGTCAAGAAGCGTCTCGGCACGTTCGTGGCGTCCGGCCAGCTGGGCATCTTCAGCAACGGTTACTGGGGTCATCCCGCCTACAAGCTTCCGCCCGAGGTCAACCTGCTCGCCGTCGCGCACTACCTCGAGGCACTCGACTGGCAGCGCGACGTCATCAAGCTCCACACGATCTTCGGAGGCAAGAACCCGCACCCCAACTTCCTGGTGGGGGGCATGGCCTCGGCCATCAACGTCGAGGACGCGCAAACCATCAACGCGGCGAAGCTCAGCGAAGTGCATTCGCTCATCGGCAAGGCGCAGCGCTTCGTCGAGGAAGTCTATTGGCCCGACCTGGTGGCGATCGCCGGTTTCTACAAGGACTGGGGCGCGATCGGCGGCGGCGTGCGGAACTACCTCACGGTGGGCGAGTTCCCGGAGACCGACGTGAGCGACGTCGGATCGTACTACATGCCGCGCGGGATCATCATCGATCGCAATCTGTCCAGGGTGGAACCATACGATCAGGCCGGAGTCGCCGAGTTCATCCACAGCTCGTGGTACGACTACTCGGCTGGCAACGACGTCGGGCTGCACCCCTACGAGGGCGAGACCAAACCGCATTACTCCGGGCCTCCGACGCCGTGGAAATTCCTCCAGGATTCGGACAAGTACACCTGGATGAAGGCGCCCCGGTACAACGGGATGCCGATGGAAGTTGGACCGCTGGCGCGTGTGCTGGTGGCGTATGTCTCTGGCCACACGGAGATCAAGCCGCTCGTCGACACGACGCTGAAGACGCTGGAGGTGCCGGCGACCGCGCTGTTCTCCACGCTCGGCCGCACGGCTGCACGGGGGATAGAGACCGTGGTGCTCGCCCGGCGGCTGAGCAAGTGGTACGACGATCTGCTCGGCCGCATCAAGGCCGGTGACGTCAATACATTCAACGGCACCAAGTGGGAGCCGAGCACGTGGCCCGCGAAGACGCGTGGCTATGGCGCACTCGACGCCCCGCGCGGCGCCCTTGGCCACTGGGTCGAGATCGAGAATGGAAAGATCTCGCATTACCAGTGTGTAGTGCCGAGTACGTGGAACTGTTCGCCCCGTGATCCGAAGGGGCAGATGGGACCGTATGAAGCGGCGCTGGTGGACAACCACCCCCTCGCGGATCCCGCGAGGCCCATCGAGATCCTGCGCACGATCCACTCCTTCGATCCGTGCATGGCGTGCGGCGTTCACGTGCTCGACGCTACCGGGAATACGGTGACGGAGGTCAAGGTCTCATGAGCCCGCCCCCCGTCTCCGCGCTCGCCGCCGCGACCGACGCGATCGGCACGACCGGGGCCGCTGTCGACCCGGGCAACTATCGCTACGTGAAGCTGTGGCATCTGCCGATCCGCCTGATGCACTGGACCGCAGCTCTTGCCGTCGTCGTGCTCTTCTGGACGGGGATGTATCTCGGCCGTCCGTATTTCATGGGCGCTTTGAGCGGGTCCTTCGTGGTGCAGTACGCGCGCCTCGTCCATTTCATCGCGGCCGGCGTGCTGGTCGCCACGGCGGTGGTGCGTTTCTACTGGCTGTTCGTGGGCAACAGGTACGAACGCTGGGGCGCCTTGTTCCCGTACGGCCGGCGCGACTGGAAGGACATGTGGATGATGCTGCGCTACTACCTGTTCATCCACCCGGAGCAGGCGCCAAAGTATCTCGGACACAATCCCTTCCAGCAGATCGGCTACACGTTGACGTATCTCGTGGCCGCGGTGATGGCGCTGACCGGATTCCTGCTCTTCGGGCAGTCGAATCCGAACGGCTGGATGATGCAGACCATCGGATGGCTCACACCACTCCTTGGCGGCAACCAGACCATCCGCCTGGTGCATCACGCGCTTCCCTGGTACTTCCCGGTCTTCGCGATCATCCACGTCTATATGGCCGTCCGCCACGATTCGGTGGAGCGGACGGGCACGATATCATCGATGGTCGGCGGTGGCCGCTTCGTGCGCGTCGGTGAGCGATATGTCGACGACTGACATCACCCGGTCGGCCGACGGCCCGCGCATCGCCGTCATCGGCCTTGGGAACCCGATCATGGGGGACGACGGCTTCGGCATCGAGGTGCTCGACCGGCTGCGATCCGGATGGCACTGCGATTCCAGCGTCACTCTCGTGGACGGCGGGACCTGGGGACTCAGTCTCCTGCCGATCATCGAGTGCGCCGGCCACGTCCTGCTCCTGGATGCGATCCGGGCGGGCCGTGCGCCGGGCACCCTGGTCACTTTCGAGGATGACGACGTGCCGCGGTGTTTCGCGACCAAGCTGTCACCACACCAGATCGACGTGCGTGAGGTTCTCGCGCTCGCTCAGCTTCGCGGCGCGCTGCCTCGCGCCGGCGCGCTGGTGGCGATGGGCGTGGAGCCCGAGTTCGTGGACCTGCGGCACGGCCTCTCGCCGGTGGTGCAGGCGCAGCTGGCTTCCGTCACACGGCGGGCCGTCAAACGCATGCGGCAGTGGGGCGCGTCGGTTTCGCGCGCGCCCAGCGAGGCGTGGCAGGCGCGAGAGGCGTGGAAGCCCTGGGAGGCGCTGTGCACGAGATGAGTCTGGCGCTCGACGTCTGCGGCATCACCGAGCGCGCGATCGGCACTCGCTCACCGTCCCTCGTTCGCGAGGTAGTGCTCGACATCGGTGACAACGCTGGCGTCGATCCTGACAATTTCGAGTTCTGTCTCACGGCCCTGCTGCAATCGCCGCCATTCGGCGCGGCCAAACCCGTACTGCGACGCCATGCCGGAAGCGTGCTGCGCGTCGCGCACATCGAGGTGGAAGAATGCCCATAAGCATCATCGACGTGCGCGAGCGCGTCATGTCGAAAAACGACAAGATCGCCGACACGATCCGGCTCCGACTCGGGCGCACCAAAACGCCGGCCTTCAACCTCATCTCCTCTCCCGGCGCCGGCAAAACGCTGCTGCTCGAGCGCACGCTGGAGGCACTGAACACGGAGATGGAGATCGCCGTGGTCACCGGCGACTGCCAGACTCAGAACGATGCGGATCGGCTGGCGCGCCATACCGGCCGGCTCGTGCAGGCGGTCATCACGAACGGCGGCTGCCACCTCGACGCCAGTCAGATCGACAAGGCGCTCGACGCGATCGATCTCGAGTACACGGACCTGCTCCTCATCGAAAACGTGGGGAATCTCGTCTGCCCGGCGGGATGGGACCTGGGCGAAGACTCCAAGATCGTGCTTTTCTCGGTCACTGAGGGCGAAGACAAGCCACTGAAGTACCCGAACGCGTTCCGCAATGCGTCGTACGTCATCTTCACGAAGCTCGACCTGCTGCCCCACGTCGACTTCGACATGAACCTGGCGCTCAACAACGCCCGCGCCGTGAACCGCCAGCTGCGGTTCTTCTTCACCTCGGCGAAGAGCGGCCAGGGGATGCGGGACTGGTTCGAGTTCCTCAACCTGCGTGTGAACGGCGCGCTCGTCCCGGCAACATGAGCCTTTCCCTTGTGCCGTCCGTGACGAGTGCGAGCGCCGCGTGGGTCGTGTCCGTCAGCGGAGTGGTGCAGGGAGTCGGATTCCGGCCGTTCGTGCATCGCCTTGCCCAGCGATTCAGTCTGGCGGGTTGGGTGCGCAACGTGTCGGGCGAGGTGGAGATGTCGGTGGAAGGGCCGCGCGACGCCCTCGAGCACTTCGTGGGCGCGCTTCGCGCCGAGGCCCCGCCGCTGGCGCGCATCGACGCGCTCACGGTTGTGGAGGCTGTCGGGCAGGAGCGCGATCGCGAGCCCGAGTTCCGGATCATCGAAAGTCGTGGCGACCTGTCAACGCGGCAGCTCATCTCGCCCGACATCGCCACGTGCGCGGAGTGCGAGCACGAGTTCATGGATCCCGGCAACCGGCGTGCCGGCTACGCCTTCATCACGTGCACCAACTGCGGGCCGCGGCACTCGCTCATCGAGTCAATGCCGTACGACCGCGAGCGCACCACCATGCGTGCGTTCGAGCTCTGCGCCAAGTGTGCGCGCGAGTACCACGATATCAGCGACAGACGATATCACTCGGAGACCAACTCCTGCTGGGCCTGCGGCCCGCGGGTGACTCTGCTCGCAGGACGGTGCGGCCGCGCGGTCGATTCCGCGGCCGCCGACCCCATCGACGGGGCCGCGACGCTCCTCCGCCAGGGAGGCATCGTCGCGGTGCGCGGCATCGGCGGCTTTCACCTGGCCGCGGACGGCACCAGCGAGGGGGCGGTGCTGCGCCTGCGCGAACGCAAACGGCGGGACGGCAAGCCGTTCGCCGTCATGGTGCGCAGCCTGCCGGACGCGCGCGACCTGGCGTGGATCTCGGATGCCGAGGCAAAGCTCCTCACGTCGCCCGAGCGGCCGATAGTGGTGCTCAACCGCCGGCCGTCGAAGCTCGCGGCGGCCGTGAGTGACGGACTCCGCACCGTCGGGATCATGCTGGCGTATTCTCCGCTCCACATGCGGCTCCTGGACCTGGCGCAGCGCCCGCTGGTCATGACCAGCGGCAACCCAGCCAGCCTGCCGCTCGCCGTGACGCTTGCGGACGCCCGCGACACCCTCGGCGCGATCGCGGACGCCTTCCTCACCCACGACCGCGACATCGTCGCTCCGATCGACGATTCCGTCGTGCGTGTGGTGAACGACGAGACCGTGATGATGCGCCGCGCGCGGGGCTATGCGCCGCTGCCCGTGCCGCTGCCGGTCGCGTCGCCCGATCCCCTGCTCGCGGTCGGCGCGCATCTCAAGAACACGTTCACGCTGGCCGAGGGCGCGGACGCGTTCGTCAGCCAGCACATCGGGGACCTCGAGACGCTCGAGACCAAGTGGCACTGGGACCGTTCGCGCGCGGCATTCTCACGCATGCTGCGGATCGAGCCGCGCGTGGTCGTTCGCGATCTGCATCCCGAGTATCTCTCGACGCGCCTGGCGCGCAGCCTCGGTCACCGCAATATCATCGTCGTGCAGCATCACCACGCGCACATCGCGGCTGTGGCCGCGGAGCATGGCGTGACGGACAATGTCGTTGGTCTTGCGTTCGACGGCACGGGCTTCGGCGCGGATGAAGCGATCTGGGGCAGTGAGTTCCTGGTTGCGGATCTGGCCACCTACCGCCGAGTGGGGCAGCTCCGGTATGCACCCCTCCCAGGCGGCGACGCCGCCGCGCGCCAGGGCTGGCGCGCGACCGTCGGGTATGCGTCGCTTGCGGACGCGGTCACCCGGTCGCAGATCCTCGACACGCTGGGCGACGCACTCGCCTACGCCGCGGGAATCGCGCTGCGGCAATGCGAACGTGGACTCAACGCGCCGAAAGCCTCCTCGATGGGACGGCTGTTCGACGCAGCCGCGGCCATTCTCGGCGTCTGCTCGCATTCGCGGTACGAGGGCGAAGCCGCCATGCGATTGGAATCGCTGGCACTGACGTGTGACGCGGAGGCGCTGCCGCTGCCCATCGTGCGAGCGGGCGACCGCTGGGTGCTGGATCCGGTACCATTGCTCGCCGACCTGGCCGTCCGTCGCCAGCGAGGAGCGGACATCGCCATGCTGGCCGCCGCGTTCCACGAGAGCATCGCGGCGGCGTCGGCCGAATTGGCGGCTCGGATCGCCGCGGCCGAGCGGCTCGATACCATCGCGCTGGGCGGTGGCGTCTTTCAGAATGCCAAGCTGCTCCTCGCGCTGCGCCGTCGGTTGTCGGCTGCAGGGCTGCGCGTTCTCACAGCGAAGGCACTGCCCCCGAACGACGGCGCGATCAGTTACGGACAAGCGGCGGTCGCCGCCACACGGCTCGCGCTCGCGGCGCGAGCGTTCTGATCATGTACCTCGCACTCATCCTCGCCACCGCACTGGGGCTCGGAATGCGTCACGCAACCGATCCCGATCACGTGCTCGCGATCTCCACGCTCGTCTCGCGACGGGGATCGCCGTGGCGGGCGAGCGGTATCGGCGTCCTTTGGGGCGCCGGCCACATGGCCACGATCCTGCTCGTGGGAGGCGCGATCGTGGCGTTCAACGTCACTCTGCCGCCGCGCGCCAACGACGCGTTCGAGGGCTGTGTCGCGCTCATGCTCATCGCCCTCGGCGCGCGCAGCCTGCTGGCTTCTCGCCGTGCGCGGGGCGCGCCCCGGTTTGCATCACCGTTCGCCGTCGGAGTCGTGCATGGTCTCGCCGGCTCGGCGGCGGCCGCGCTGATGATCGTGCCCCTGATTCACGACGGCGTGCGGGCGACGCTGTACCTCGTCGTCTTTGGGATCGGCACGATTCTCGGGATGACCCTCCTCACGTGCGCGATCGCTGGTTCGACGATGTACGTGACACGTCGCGTGCGCGGTCTCGACCGCTGGATTGGCCTGGGTGCGGGGGCGATGAGCGTTTCGTTCGGGGCGCTCTTGCTCTACCGCATCAACTAGGAGCGCGGTCTCGGCCTGGGGACGCGTCCACAAGCTCACTCGCGCCCTGCGCCAGGCGCGTCCGCGATGCCGCCGATGTAAGTGAACCAGGCGGAGCGCCCGGAACGGACGCACCGCCTTCCGCGCGGCGCGCGATTCCGATCAGCTGTTTCCGCTGCATGAAGAAGTGCACCGTGCGCGCGGCGGCCTTGCTCATCCAGCGAGGTACGCCAAAAAAGCGGTAGCCGCGCTCCGCGCGTCCGCGGACGATCAGCCGCGTGCAGCCGGGCCTGGGCTCGAGCACGAACGTCCAGGTCAGGCGAGGCGTCGTGGCGCCGGGCACCAGCCAGCCAAGCACCAGATGCCTCTCCGGCGCGAAGTCGAGCACTGTGAACCCCTCAGTGGCGCGCGGAAGCCACGGCATGATCATCCCGACCTCCAGTCGCTGTAGCTCCGGGATGATGCGCTCCGCGCTTTGCACGCCGTCGTTGTCCAGCCGGTCGTAGCTGTACCAGCCGGCGCGCGACCCGGCTCCCATCTGCACCAGCCATGGCCAGATCTCGCGTGCGGTGGCCTTGATGGTGATCGCGTGCGTGAGCGATCCGATCGACGGCAGAATCAAACCGTCGCCGGGAAGCCAACGAGTGCGTTCCCCGCGCGTTGCGCGAACCGAGCGAACCTTGGACATCTTCATGATCCTCGCAGATCGTCGACTTGCAGGCGTTGGGACATCGCAAGATGTCGCGCCATTGTGTCCAGGACTGTAGGGCGCGCGCTGACAGAAGTCGGACGAACCCCTACGGACATGCCGCGCGAGACTGGCGTGAATTCAGTGTCTCCGACGCATCGCGCTTCGCGCGTTCGGCTCACGTCGTTCGTGCCCAGGTTCGGGTAGTCAAGTCCCTCACTCAACGCATACGGAGTCTCATGGATTGGTTCGCCAAGGTATTCATTCGCGCGAGTCTGCTCTGGTTTGTCGCCGGCATCACACTGGGACTCGCCATGGCGATTCATCCGGCGTGGGTCGTGTACCGCCCCGCGCACGCGCACATGAACCTCGTCGGCTTCGTCGTGATGATGATCTTCGGCGTGGGTTATCAGATGCTGCCACGCTTCTTCGGCCATCCCATTCACAGCAAGGCATTCGCCGTCGCGCACATCTGGCTCGCCAATCTCGGGCTCGCGGGGATGGTGGCGGGCTTCGTGCTCGCGCCGCACTTCGGCCGCCGCAGCATTCCCGTGACGGCCACCGGCGGGGTACTGTGGGCGCTGGGCGCCTACGGTTTCGTGTACAACATGTGGCGGACCTTCAACGCCGCCGAGCGCCGGCGTCGCCTCAACGAGCAACAGCCGGGCGCGCGCAGGCTCCCGTCGATCGACTAGCTGTCAGCGATCGTCCGAGTCTTCACGCGCTTCGTCCACGACGCCAGCAGTGGCGCGGATCTCGGTGTGACGAACCTGGCCGCCGAGATTCGCGGTCCACGCCATCATCCCGGTGATCACGAGCGCGACACAGAGACTCGCCATGGTGGCCCAGCGCGCGAGATCGCGGCGTCGATACCACCACAACGCGCCCAGGGCGAGCACCGCGCCGACGCCCATGGCAGCAAACGACACCTCCGCGACCTCCTCGTGTTCGTGAATGATCGATTCGGAAACGCCGCTCAGTTTTTCCACGGCTTCCTCCGCCGCTTCGCCCGTGAAATACACGATAGCCGTCGCGACGCCGAGTCCCACGAGGATGAGGAGCCCGAGCTTTCCCATGGCACTGTTCCGCAGCGCCAGCGACGCCGCCAGCACCAATACAGCGAACGCAACCCCGATGACCGGAACGTGGCTCAGCATCAGATGTAGATGAACATTTGACATTTATGAAGGTCCTCAGCGACTGGTTCGCAATGCATTCAGGATCACAGCGACATCGATGGCTTCCTGCAGCGCGGCGCCCATCACGGGGGCGATCATCCCATACGCCGCGAACACCATGGCCACCGAGCTGAGTCCGAGACCCACCATGATGCTCTGACGCGCCACGCGGATCGTCTTGTGTCCGATCTCGACGGCTTCGGCCACGCTGGCGATGTCGTCCTCGAGCAGGATCACGTCCGCCGATTCGCTGGCGAGGCCGCGGCCGTGCGCCGCGAGTGCCACGCCCACGTCCGCCGTGCTCAGGGCGGGCGCGTCGTTCACGCCGTCGCCCACCATCAGCACGCACTCGCCGGCGCGACGCAGTTGCGCCACCACTTCGACCTTGTCCACCGGCAGGAGATTTCCGCGCGCTCCCTCGATGCCGACCGCCGCTGCCACCGAGTTGACGTACGCCGGATGATCGCCCGACAGGAGCAACATGCGATGGACGCCAGTGCGACGCATGCGCTCGAACGTTGGCCCGATGTTGGGCCGGATCTCGTCGGCGAACTCGATTGCGCCCGCCGGCTTGCCATCGACGAGCACGAACGCGCGCAGGGCTTCGCTTCCGCGTTGCTGCTCGAATTCACGAAGCGGGGCTTCGTGCGCTTCATCCTGCTCACGGACGAACGATCTGGCTCCGACCGCAACGGCATGGCCCGCCACAACGCCCGTCACGCCGCGACCTGGCACCTCCGTCACTGCTGCCGCGGAAGGGATGCCGCCATTCACGCGCTCCGCCGCGGACACGATGGAGCGCGCCAGCAGATGCCCCGAGCCTTGCTCGACTGCGGCCGCCAACCGCAGCACCGCCGGCTCGCTCCATTCCTTCGCCGTCACGACCCGGCTCACGGCAGGCCTGCCGATCGTGAGCGTCCCCGTCTTGTCGAATACCGCGACCGTCACGCGTGACAGCGTCTCCATCGCGCCACCGTGACGCACGATGATCCGGTGCCGCGCCGCGTGGCTGATGCCGCCGACGATGGCCACAGGGGTGGCGAGAATCAGGGGACACGGCGTTGCGACCACGAGCACGGCGAGGACGCGGGTCCAGTCGCGCGCCAAGGCGAACGTCAATCCACAGATCAACAGCGTGAGCGGCGTGAACCAGATCGCGTAGCGATCCGCCAGCCGCTGGAGCGGCGCTTTGCTGGCCTGCGCCGACCGCACCAGATCGACGATCTTCGCGTACTGGCTCTCCAACGCTCGAGCGGTCGCTCGCACACGCAACGGCCGGGCGCCGTTGACGCTGCCGCTCATCAACTTCGCGCCGGGCTCCACGTCCACCGGCAGCGACTCGCCGGTCAACCGCGATGCGTCAATCCAGGACGTGCCGCTCTCGACCACGCCATCCACGGGCACCAACTCGCCCGGACGCACGACAAGCTCATCGCCGATCTGGATCTCGTCGGCTGCTACGTCCTCCACGACGTCGCCGGCTGCACGATGCGCGATGTGCGGCGACGCGTCCTCGAGCTCGTCCAACGCGCGACTTGCGCGCCGCGCCGCATACCGCTCCAGGAGCTCGCCGCCACTCTGCATCGCCACGATGACCAGTCCGGCAAGCGGCTGCCGCAGCACGATCGCGGTCAGGATGGCAAGCGTGGCCACGATGTCGGTCGCGAAGCGGCCATGGACGGCATGCCGAGCAGTGCGCCACACCAGCGGCGCACCGCTCACGACCAGTACGACCATCCCGACATCATGCCAGCGCATTGACACCAGCTCGATTCAAGAATCGGGCGACGGCCCTGCCGGCACCGTCGCCCGTGACGCTCCGCGCGGACTCAGCGCACGAGCGTCAACAACGTCTGTCCGCGGCCGTGCGCGATGCGGAGGAGCATGTCTTGGCATTCGCGGTCGCGCAGCACCTGAATGGCCGTGACCCCTCCGATCCGGCGCGTGAGATGAGCGGGTGCCTTTTCGCTGCCCAGCTCGCCGAACATGAGATGAACCTGCCCGTCTCGTGGGTCGAACGAGGCGCCACGAAACGCCAGGCCCCTGTGCTCGACTTGGGCGCCAAGGTCGGGTTCGATGACTTCGAGCGCGGAGGTGCGCCCCGCGTTGCGACGCGTGAATTCCTCCAGCCGCTCGGCCCAGGCGTACGAGGCGAACCCTTCCGACACGCGAGGCAACTCCTGGAGATAGCTCGGGGCATCCGCCGGTGGCGCAACCAGCACCGAGCATCGTGCGCCGCGCACCAGGCGTTGCGACACGCTGCCAAGCAACAGCCGCGTGAGGAACCGATGGCCGTGTGATCCGGCGACGATGAGGTCCGGCGTCATGGCGTCGGCAAGATCCAGAAGCACCTTGGCGGGATCGCCGGAAAGAACCCTGCGGTCGATCTGCTCGACGGCCTCGAACCCGATGTCCGCCGTCAGGAGATCGAATCCGTGGCCAAGAATGCCGTCGTATGCCGAGTGGTGAATGGCCAGATGCGCCTTGTCGTCCTCGCGAGTGACGACGTGGATGAGCGTCAGGCGTCCGTCGGGGCTCATGATGTCAGCCGCGAGCGATGCCGCCCGTTCACACGATGCGCTGAAGTCGATCGCGGCGAGGGCATTCCGTGGAAGACCAATGGCATCCGGGGCGACGGCGAGCACGGGCACGGTGCCGAGTCTGAGGACGCGCAGCACCGTTTCATCACCCAACAATCGATCGAACAGCCCGTGCCCGCCCAGCCCCATGATCACGAGGGACGCCCCGATGCCCTGGGCGACGCTCACTATTGTAGCCGCGGGGTCGCCGGTCACGACATCCAGTGGCCACTCCGCTTCGACGCCGACTCGCTTCAGCTGCTCGAGCACCTGCTCGCGCAAGTAGCGCCGGTTCTCCGCTTCGGTGTTCGGTCCTTCGGCTATCGCGATTTCGGCCGAGAGGATCGGCATCGGCGGGTGAACCGCAAGTATGTAGATCGGCTGTCCGGCGCGCTGCGCGATTGCCTTGGCAACACGAATCGCGCCATCGGCTGCGCCGGAGGCATCGGTTGCGACAAGGAGAGGCCCGGCGCTCCGTGACCCCATGGAAACAGGTTTAGTGAGCTCGCGGGGTTGGCTGACTGATGTCGACATAGTGTCTCCTAGTCGCGGTCCTCTTGTTGACTGCACCGGCAAGCTGTCGCCCGACAACGACTTCTGCCGTAGGAGATTCCCTGAGCCCAGGTCGGAGTTCCTGCACGGATTAATCCGGCAATCTCGGGCGAGCGCCAACAGTGCTCCCCGACACTGGCCCTATCTCGTCGACCATAAACTCAGCGCACGATCAACGCGCTGGTGGTTCGAGGCGCACAACGGAGACAACGAAATGACCCGCTACCAACTGCTCGTTTTGACCGCAATGGTGACCGCTGCGATGACCGCGAACGCATCAGCCCAGAGCACAAGGATGACGGTACGGCCGGACAGCAAGGTGACGCTCGCCGGCAGCTCGAATGTGCACGACTGGGCGTGCAATTCCGGCACGCTCAACGCAACCATCGAGCTCGATTCGGCCTACGAGAGTCCGTTCACGTCGGTTGCGCGGCCCATCACCAGAGTAGTGGTCACCATCCCTGCCAAGTCGCTCAAGTGCGGTCACGGCAAGATGGACGACAACATGTACAAGGCACTTCGCGCACAGGAGTTCACCGACATCCACTACACGCTCGAGAGCTACGAAGTGGACAAGGAACGGACGACCGCCGAAACGTTCGTGGCAAAGACAGTCGGCGATCTGACGGTGGCGGGCACGACTCGCAAGGTCGAAATCCCGATCACCGCCGAGAGACTGGTCGGCGGCGCGATGAAGGGAGAGGGAGTCGCCAAGCTCCTGATGACGGACTTCGGCATCAAGCCCCCGGTCGCGCTCCTGGGAACACTCCGGACCAAGAACGAAATAGAAGTGCGCTTCCAGGTTCTGCTCGACAAAGCAGCCGTGGTCGCGCTGTCGCAGCCGTAACCAATCCCCCGCAGCTCTCCGACGTTTCCGACTTCGATACCATCACCCGCGAGGCACATATGAAAACCATCCGATTCCTTACCGCAGCCCTGGCGATCCCGTTCGCGATTGCGTCGGCTCAGACGCAGCTGGCCAGTGCATCAACCTCGAGCGGCTCGCCGAACGATAGCGCCGCGAAGGATACGACCAAGAAGGACTCGACCAGCCTCATCGCCGCGATCAGCGTGCTGAAGCCGATCCTGATCCAGCACTATCGCCCGGCGGATCAGCGCGGGTTGAACGTGTTCGAGCCGCCGAAGACCGACGTCGTGGCCTACACGGGCTTCAAGTTCGATATCGGCGCGGCGTTCACGCAGCAGTTCCAGGGGATGCAGCATGAGAACCGGGCAGCGCCTGTGATCGTGAACAACGCGAATACCACGTCGCTGGTCTCGATCGGCAACGGCTTCAACAACGCGACGGCCAACCTGTACCTGAACGCCCAGGTGGCGCCGGGCATCCGGGTCGCGATGACCAGCTATCTGTCCGCGCGGCACCACCAGGAGTCGTGGGTCAAGGATGGCTATGCGTTGATCGACGCTTCGCCCATCGACTACCCGCTGCTCAACAGCATCATGAAGTACACGACCGTCAAGATGGGTCACTTCGAGATCAACTACGGCGACCAGCACTTCCGCCGGAGTGACAACGGCCAGGCGCTCTTCAACCCGTTCGTCGGCAACCTGATCATGGATGCCTTCACGACGGAGATCGGCGGCGAGCTGTACGTTCGCGCCAGCGGATTCCTGGGCATGGCGTCGATGACTGGCGGCGAAGTCAAGGGTCAGGTCACAGCTCCCGAGAAACGCTCGCCGTCCTACATCGGCAAGCTGGGCTACGACAAGCAGCTGACGGAAGACCTGCGCGTCCGCCTTACCGGCTCGATGTACAAGAACGATCAGTCGGCCAGTAACACGCTGTTCACCGGCGACCGCGCGGGCTCGAGATACTACGATGTGCTCGAGAATGCGTCGGCGACCGGGAACGCCTGGTCGGCGCAGATCCGGCCCGGACTGGCCAACCGCGTCACGTCCTTCGTCGTGAACCCCTTCGTGAGATATCAAGGCCTCGAGTTCTTCGGCTACGCTGAAACGGCCAAGGGCAAGGCGACGACCGAAAAAAGCTTCCGCACGGTGCGGCAACTGGCCGGCGACCTCGTGTACCGCTTCTGGAACGACAAGCTCTTCGCGGGCTATCGGTTCAACACCGTGGGCGGAACGGTCCTGGCCAACAAGGCTGATGTCACGGTGAATCGCTTCCAAACCGGCGGTGGCTGGTACGTCAACCCGATGATGTTGATCAAGGGCGAGTACATGAACCAGAAGTACTACAACTTCCCGACGACAGACATCCGCAACGGCGGATTCATCAAGGGCTTCGTGGTGGAGGCGACGCTGGCCTTCTAAGCCCCTTGTCGAGTCAGGAGCACGAAGCGGAGGAGGGGCAATCCCTCCTCCGCTGTTCCTTGGAGGTGTGTCGTGTTGACCCTGTTCGGCTTACTGCTGATCCTCCATGGCCTGGCCCACGCGGGGCCGGGCATATGGGCGTCCGAGGGTGCCGGACCCCTGTGGTTCGTGACGGTCTTGTGGTGGCTGGCCACCGTTGGCTTCGTGGGCGCCGGCCTTGGTGTGCTCGGACTGCGATTCTATCGCAAGCACGTGTTCGAGTTCACGCTGATCGGCGCATTCAGCTCGGTGTTTCTTTTCTACTTCTTTTCCCACCTGCTGCTGATTCCTGGCGCCGTGCTGGACGTGAGCCTCGTCACCATCGTGACCAGGGCCGCATTCGTCAGGCGCCTCGCGGCGAGCGAACCCGGTGGCTCGGCGCCGTGGCGCACGCGGGTCGCACTTGGCCTCGCAACCGGCTTTCTCGCGTATGCTTCCACTGTGATTCTTCTGCGGCCATGGTTCATGCGTCAGGGCACCACGGCCGCCGACCGGTCGGCCTCACTGTTTGGCGACGAGCTGAACCCCAGCGCGAAGTACATCCTGAATCACGCGATCACCGTGAATGCGCCAATCGATTCCGTCTGGCCCTGGATTGCCCAGCTCGGACAGGACCGCGGTGGCTTCTACAGCTATTCCACCCTGGAGAACCTGGCGGGCGCGCGGATAACGAATGCCGACTCACTTGTGCCCGCGTGGCAGCACCGTCGCATCGGCGAGCTGGTGCGGGCCGTGCCTGCCGACTACCTCGGCGGCAGGTTCGGCACGAACATCGGGTGGCGCATCGTCGGCATCGAGCCCGGACGCGCCCTGGTGCTGGAGAACTGGGGAGCGTTCACGGTACGTCCCATCGATGCGAGAACGACACGCCTGCAGATCCGTCAGCGAAATCCCGGAACCCCCAGCGTGCTCGGCACCGTCGTCGCTCCGGCCGGCCTTCTCATTCTCGAGCCGGCGCACTTCATCATGCAGCGCGCGATGCTTCGGGGCATCAAGCGGCGCGCGGAACGCAGCGTCGGGCTTTCATGACAGTCAGTAGGAACCCCGCGGCGCCTCGGATGTTCAGCTGGCGACTGGCAGCGTGAAGTAGAACGTGGAGCCGCGCCCCGGTTCGCTGTCGACACCCATGCTCCCTCCGTGCGCCCGCACGATCCCGCTCGCGATCGGCAAGCCCAGGCCCGCCCCCCGCGATCGGATCGTGGATTGAGTCGACTGCCAGAATCGATCGAAAACGTGCGGCTGCTGGTCCTTGGGGATGCCAACGCCTGTGTCCGATACCGAGATCCGCACGAAGCCTCCATCGGCGATCGCGCTCACGGTGATAGCGCCGCCGCGCGGCGTGAATTTGATGGCGTTACCGACGAGGTTGGACAAGACCTGGGCGATTCGCTCGGCGTCGGCTCGCACGTGGGGCACGGTCGCGGCGACGTTCTCCACGAGCTGGAGGCCCGCATCCTTGACCAGTGGTCGCAGCGTGCCCAAGGCACCTTCCAGCAGCTCGCCGACTTCGATCGGCACCGGATCGACGGCCAGTCGTCCTGTGTCGATCCGCGTGATGTCCAGCAGGTCCTGGATCAGGCGATCCATCTGCAACGCCGACGCGCGAATGAGACGCAGGTGCTCGGATGCCTCGGGCGGCAACGTCTCGATGTCGTCACGCTGGAGCAGCGCGCCCGACAGCATCTTCACCGCGCTCACCGGATTGCGCAGGTCGTGCGCGACCACGCCGACCGTGTCGTCGCGCGCCTGCACGGCTCGTTGCAGCTTGCGCTGGAGCTCCACCTGCTCCGTGATGTCCCGCAAGACCACCGAGAACACGACGGAGTCACCCATCGTCACTTTCGCAATGGCTGCTTCTGCTGGGAACTCCTCACCGTTCTTCCGGAGCCCGGAAATCTCGCGCCGCTGGCCCATCTTGCGCGCGTGCTCGGGGGCATCCCGGAACCGCTCGATGTGGGACGAGTGAATCGCCCGCACACGCTCCGGCAGCAGAATATCGAGTGGCTTTCCCATCACTTCTTCGGCCTTCCACCCAAATATCTGTTCCGCGCCATCGTTGAAAAGCGTGATCTTTTGATCGGCGTCGACGCAGATGATTGCGTCGGCCGAGATGGCGACGATGTCGGAGAGGAGGAATTCGGTGAGCCGGCGAGCGCTCGCAGAGGAGGGGATCATGCCCTTCCAATTCTAAAAGCATGACGCGTGTGAGGAATCCCCTTACAGCTGCGTCAGCGTCGGCCCGCTGACAAACCGGCATCGCCCGACAGTGCATAGTCTTAGGCGGGCCTAGGTTGCCTTCACACCCTCAACCTACGGCCATGTCGACGACTTCACGTCGCCTGTTTCTGAAGAAAACCAGCGTTGCGGCGGTTGCTGCCGCGGCGCTCAGTGCATGTGACACGAAAGCCGCCTCGGCGATCGCTCAGGCCGGTCAGGCCCCCAAGGGACCCGCGACCGGTGGCACCATGGGACCGCACGACACCGGCACCGGTGCGCCGCCGCTCTCGGCCGCGGACCAGATGGACGCAATGCATGAGAAGGGCATCAAGGCGTTTCCGGCGCCCACGGCGGGCAAGGGGAACCAGTTGCTTGCGCCGAAGATCGTCGATCGAGTGAAGGTCTACGAGCTGACCGCGAAAGTCGTACAGTGGGAGACCGAGCCTGGGAAGTTCGTTTCCGGCTGGGGTTACAACGGCGTCGTCCCAGGCCCGCAGATCCGCGTTCGCGAAGGCGACCGCGTCCGCGTCGTGCTCAAGAACGAGCTGCCCGAATCCACGGCGATGCACTTCCACGGCCTGGAAATCCCGAACGATCAGGACGGCGTGCCGTTCATTACCCAGCCACCCATCAAGCCGGGACAGACCTACACCTATGAGTTCACGGTGCCCAACGCCGGCACCCACATGTATCACTCGCACCACAACGCGACCAAGCAGGTCGGACTCGGGCTTCTGGGCGCCTTCATCGTGGAGCCAGCGACCAAGACGGCGCACGATGAGGTTGACGTCGACTACGTCATGATCCTGAACGACGGCGCGCACGGATACACGCTCAACGGAAAGAGTTTTCCCGCGACCGAGCCGGTCGTCGCGAAAAAGGGGCAGAAGGTGCGCCTCCGGTTCATGAATGAAGGGATGATGATCCACCCGATGCACCTGCACGGCATGCACATGACCGTCATCGCCAAGGACGGCTGGCCGCAGCCGGCGCCCTGGAAGTGCGACACGCTCAATATCGCGCCCGGCGAACGCTGGGACGTGATCGTGAACTGCACCAACCCAGGCACGTGGGCATTCCACTGCCACATTCTGCCGCATGCCGAATCAGAGCACGGCATGTTCGGTATGGTCACTGCTCTCGTGGTGAAATGACATGGTTACGCATGTGCGCCCGCTGCTCAACGGCGCGATGATCGTGCGCCGCGAAGATTTCCGGCGGCCACTTCGCGCCTGGTTCGCCCGACTCTGGGGAGCGGTCCTGCGCGTGCCGCTGCTGGGCAAGCTGCTCGGGGCGAACCTGCTTCTCGTCCTGGCCGCGGTTGGTGGGCACTTCGCCTTTCCATCGGCGTCGACGTCCATTCAGCTCGGCATCACGCTCAGCCTCAGCTTCGTGGTCACCGCGATGCTGGTGGGACTTGCGCTGCGACCGATCGTGCAGCTCGAGGCGACCGCCGAACGAGTCTCGGACGGCGATTTCGAGGCGCGTGTGCCCGAATCGCGGCTGGCGGATCGGCAGACAATCCAGCTCGCCACGACGATGAACCGGCTGCTGGATCGCGTAAGCGCGGACCGCGCCCGGATCCAGTATCTCGCCGGACGTTCGGTGCGGGCGCGCGATGTGGAACGCGAATCAGTGGCGCGCGAGCTGCGCGAGTCGTTCGCGCAGTCGCTGTCGGCCATATCACTGCAAGTCGCCGCGACACGGGAAACGAGCACTGACCCATCGGTCGCGGAGCAGCTCGATCAGATTCGCGACACCATTCGCGCCGTGACCGACGATATGCGAAGTGTTGCGGAGTCCCTGTATCCGGGCACCCTCGAGGAATTCGGTCTGGCCAATGCCATCGAGGCGCTGACCCGACGTCTGGCGCGCCGCTCGTCCCTGCAGGCCGAAGTCGTGGCCGAGCCGCTCGCGGGACGACTGTCGCCGGGCGCGGCAAGCGCGTTGTATCGCGTCGCCGATGAAGCGTTGCGGAACGTGGAGCAGCATGCCGGGGCACGGCAGGTGCGCGTCGTGCTGCGCAACGGTGGCGATGACGTCTCGCTCGAGGTAGAGGACGATGGCCGAGGCATCGAGATGAGACGCAGCGACCCGTTGCAGGCCGGGCTTGGATTGTTCTCAGCGAAAACGTTGCTCGCGCTCGCCGGTGGCGAGTTGCAGATTTCCAGCGCTCCCGATCGCGGAACTCGCGTGGTTGCGCGCGTACCGGCACGAGGGGTGGACACATGACCGTCATGACAGCGATTGATACGATCAAAGTAGTGCTCGCGGACGATCACACCGTCGTACGGGCGGGCCTCAAGGCCGTGCTGGGCGCCGCCAAGGACATCCATGTCATCGGCGAGGTCGGGAACGGCCGCGACGCCATCGCAATGGTGCAGCGGATGAAGCCGGACGTCCTGGTCATGGACCTTTCCATGGAACCGGTCGACGGCGCCGAAGCGACCAAGGAGCTGGTGAAGGCCGGAACCACGGCCAAGATCCTCATCCTGACGATGCACTCGCCCGACGAGGCGCTCATTCCGCTGCTCGAAGCCGGCGCGAGCGGGTTCCTCGAGAAGAGCGCCGCGGATCGCGAGCTGGTGGACGCGGTACGCGCCGTCGCGCACGGCGACACCTACATCCAGGCGTCGGCTGCCCGCGTGCTGGCCGGTGGATTCCGGAAGCGCGCCGAGCACTCGGACGAACGCAGCAAGTTCGAGAAGTTGACGGATCGCGAGAAGGACGTGCTGCGCTTCATCGCGTCCGGATACACGGCCCCGGAGATCGGCGAAAAGCTGTTCATCAGTCCCAAGACGGTGGACACGTACAAGCAGCGGATCGGGGAGAAGCTCGGCCTGACGCACCGGTCGGAGTACGTGCAGTTCGCCCTGAAGCTCGGGCTGCTCAAGGAGTAGCAGTTTCAGTTGATAGCCGATTGCCAACAGCTGACGGCTGTCAGGTCTCAGCTGCAAGCTGGAAACTGAACTGAACGGAACCAGCCTCATCCGGGTATATATGAGTGCGTGACCCCGCCGGACCACGGTCGGTCCTACTCGTATGCTTCCCGTGCCGTCTACCCAGATGAAGAGCCGAGCCCTCGGGGCTGTCCTGCTTCTGTCGCTCGCAAGCCCACCGGCGCTGCGCGCGCAGGTTCGCGAGCGCGTTCGCGCGAACGACAACCGCGCGCGCGCCGGAGTGCTGCTCAACGGCACCCTGGCGCTGCGCATGGAAGCACGCCTCGCCGAGTGGCATCCGCAGGGTGATGACCAGCCGGGATCGGTCGTTCCCGCGTTCGCGGAGATCGGACGACAGGCATCCATCCCCGGCCCGCTGATTCGTGTCCCCGCCGGGACGGAAGTGGTGACCGTCGTCCGCAACGCAGTGCCGAACACGATCCTCACCATTCACGGGCTGCATTCCCGTCCCGTTGTCGGCGCGGCGTTCAACGACAGCACGCAGCTGACCTACGGGCAGATCCAGACGCTGCGCTTCAAGCTCGACCGGCCAGGCACGTACTACTACTGGGCGACGACTCGAGGATCTTCGTTCCAAGACCGCACGCATGACGATGCGCAGCTCTCGGGCGCCATCGTCGTCGACGAAGCCGGCCAACGCGTACAGAAGGATCGCATCCTCATGATCGGCGGCTGGACGGATACCGTCGGGACCGAAAACAACCGTCATTCCAGGCGCCAACTTTTCGTCCTCAACGGCAGGTCCTGGCCGCAAACCGATCGGCTGCAATACGAGCGCGGCGACACCGTGCGCTGGCGCGTGATCAACGCGTCGGCCGACCTGCACCCGATGCACCTCCACGGCTTCTATTTTCGCGTCCGCCGGCGCGGCGACGGCAAAGCCGACACGGTGGTGAGTCAGCGTGGTGACCTGGTCAACACGGAGCGCATGGAGCCGGGCAGCACGGCGTTCATGCAGTGGACGGCGGATCGCATGGGCAACTGGCTCTTTCACTGTCATATCCCGCTTCACATCGAGGCACGCGGGCCGATGGGCTTGCCGCTCCCACCGGCGCTCACGCAAGCGGGACGTGTACACGCGCCTGGCAACACCGGGATGGGAGGTCTGGTCGCCGGGGTCGAAGTGAAGCAGGCGGAGGAGGACACGACCAGCGTTTCCGCGCTGCCGCCGGTGACGGTGCCCGCGGCACGCAGGATGCGCCTGCTGCTGCGGCCGAACGTCGGCAGCACGCCACTGCGCCCCTACTATGGAGTGGCGATCGACGAGCTCGGGGCGGAGCCCGTGGCCGACTCCGGCCAGCGTGTCGCGCCGCCGCTCGTGCTCACTCGCAACCAGCCGGTGAGCATCATGGTCATCAACCGGCTTCCCGAGGCCACGTCGATTCACTGGCACGGCTTGGAGCTGGACAGCTACTACGACGGCGTCCCGGGGTTCAGCGGCATCCGGCCGCAGCAGGCGCCGCTCATCGCGCCGAACGATTCTTTCGAGGTGCGCCTCACGCCGCCGCGGGCCGGCACCTTCATCTACCATGCGCACGTGAACGAAGTGCGTCAGTTGCGCGCTGGCATCTCGGGCGCGTTACTCGTGGTGGAGAAGGGGAAGTTCGACGCCACGAAGGAGTTCCCGGTCGTGGTGTCGTCGCCCTCGGATTCGGTGGAGGAGGAGCGCGCCGTTCTGCTCAACGGCAGCCTCACACCGGCGCCGCTGGTGCTCAAGCGCGCTGTCGCGTCGCGCCTGCGGCTCATCAACATCACGTCGCAGCGTCAGGGCATGCGCTTCGAGCTGCGTCAGGCGGACACGCTGATGACGTGGAGGCCGCTCGCGAAGGACGGCGCCGACCTGCCCGTGGCGGAGCGCACCCTCAAACCGGCTCGCCAACCGTTGACCAT